>WJJT01000005.1 GCA_014729555.1 Candidatus Woesearchaeota archaeon | reverse complement strand
GTTTTTAGGAATAGACTCAGCAAGCTTTTTGTATTTATCACTTAATGCCTTGGCCCTTTTATAATAATCCTTTAAGTCAGGCAGTTCTGGACTATTAGTATCAAAATCAAAGACAGGAAACAATCCTTTAGTATTGCCTGCATCTTCACCAGCAAGAGCAGCGACAGCGCCACCAGCCATAGAAGGTCCTGGTGCTCCGCCAGGCGTGGGATAATAACCAGGAGTGCCTTTGATAGGACCCTTACCAAAACACTGCAGATTATTAGAATCAATAATATAAAATCCAGGAGGACAGCCTTTACAGCACTGCTCTGCATGAGAAAGTGCAGGTGGCCGCCCTGAACCAGGGGCAATGAGCGATGAAAAAGGACAAATAGCAGGAATAGGATCACAAGGCGGTCCAGGAGCAGCACCAAGCTTTTCCCTCATGCCCATTCCTCCCCTGAAAGTTCCGTCCAGTAACATAAGCAAAACAAGCATCTTAAGCTTGTAAGACTCTCCAGCACTGTGCAGGCCCTCTGCCATGTTCATCATGCCTAAGAAATCCATCTGCTGTGCAAGAGGGGCATTGTTTGCAGCATCTGCTGCATCACCAACATCAAAATAATCCTGCGCCCTGTCCATTGAATCACCGGCAACATCCAGGTTCTGATGAGCCTGAAAAATATTATTGCCAGCTTCTGCCTGCTGGCCCATCTGAGAACCAAGCACACCAGCAGCATAACCAACAGTCTCTTCAAGATAACCATACTCCTCCATCTGGCCCATCAAACCATTAAAAAGAAGATTTGTCTCTATGTAATCATCAAAAGCCATTGTTATATCCCCGCTGTTGGTTATAAAACCATAATTAAGCCACATAGCACCATTTGTTGCAGAATCATGCAGCAAACCAATAATCCTCATTGCCTCTCCGCCAAACATCAAGGAATCATGAACAGTGGAAAAATACATTCCATAAGCAGTGTTTTCATAAAGCGGGTCTGAAAAAACCCCATACTGCTGAACACTCTCATCATTAATTGCAGTATCAACCAAGTCAATAACAGTGTGCAGCCTCTTGTTCTGCGCCTGAAGATAAGCAGCATCCTGCTGAAAGCCAAAATCAGGCATCTGAAGTTCATTCAAGGGAACCAGGTAATCAACAGGATCTGGGCCTGAAAGCTCTGGCCTGACACCAGGCCTTATGCAGGGCTTTCCATCCTGAAAACCAATATCATCAGGAGTCATTCCACCATACAAAACCAGCTCTTCAAGACTAAGAGTATCCATAAAAGGAGAATAAGTAGTGTCAGTCAATCCAAAAGGAGACACAGCTGCAACAGGCAAGCAAACTAGCACAAACAACACAACAAACCAAATTATTTTATTCATTCTCATTTTTTCTTCTTTGATATCTTTTTACCTTTTTTAGCAACTTCTAATTCTTTCTTTTTCCTCGGCTCAAAAGGAATCAATGAATCAAGACCAATAACAAGAGCAGCAAGTATCACAACAACCCAGTTAAGCCAGTGCCAGTAAGCACAAATAAACCACAACAGTATCAGGATAAGCAGTATTAACAATATCAAGAACCACAATATTGTCTTCCAGACAGCACCAACCTCTTTCTTTTGCACACGCTTTCTAATCAAGTAAATAAACGTCATCAAGACAAGCAAGAGCAATAACAACAATAACAGCAATGGAAGCCACATACATAATGCTAATGAGATTCCCTTACAATCCTGAGGACAATTATCCGCATTCTCCCCCTCGCCACACACACCATTTCCGCAGTTGCAATTCAAAGGAGCAGGAGTCTCAAGCTCTGTCATCCTCTTGCCAACAATAACAAAGTACTCTTCAGGATTACACCTGTCAACAAGCAGGTTAACATACTTGTTATAACCAAGATAAGCAACATCCGGATTTTCAAGAGCTTTTTCAGAAGCAATAATCCTTGCAATAATCCTTCTAGGCATAGAATCATCAATCAATTCTGTGTGAGTCAGTTTAATCTCAAAATAATCCCTGCAAATCTCATTAATATGCTCTCCGCCAACAAAGCTCGCACTATCTGTTGTGACAATACCGTCATTAATGCCCAATAACTCAAACACATCACCAGCAGTAATACTGAAAAGACCCAAATTAAACTCATAAGACTCTGTTCCTGCAATCACATAATACTTGACACCATCAACCCTGCTGAACTGCCTGCCCTCAACCAGGTCATCAACAACCTCGCTGTTCAGGTTAAAGACCTTTGCAACAGAGCGCAGGTTAAGCAGTTCATCAAACAAGTTATCATAAACCTTTGCAGCAGGACTGCCCTGACCAGGATTACCAGCAAGAATCAATTTCCTTGCCTTGCCTATGAAACTATAGACAGAAGGATTCTCATCAGCAATCTCCAGAGCCCTCTGGCCAATAAATCCACCAAGAGAATGGCCCACAATATAAATATTGTCAAACTTGGCATTATGCACCTGAATTGCATCTGCAAGATCCTTTGCCATCTCATCAACAGTCATGTAAGACGGATAATCAAAAGTCCATATCTGCCAGGGCTGCCTGTTAAAGACATAATCATCAATCAAGAACTGCCATGTCTTAGAAGAGGAAGTCAGGCCATGAACCAAAATAATCGCATCCCTGCTTCCAGGATCATAAACCTGCTTGAAATCAGAAACAATACAGGCCTCACAGCGCACAGCCATGACAGCAAACACAAGCTTGTCATCCTCAATATAATTTGCAATGTCATACAAGTAAGCACTCACAGTGCTGTCCTCAAGAGTGCTGTCAAGGCGTATCCACATACCATCCTGCAATAAATAAATTGCAATACTGTCTTTTTCAAAATTCTCAGTATACTCAAACGGCATTGTAATCCTTGCATCAATGCCAGAAGGAACCTCTTTGTCAAACTCAACAACCAGAGGAGTGCTTATGATAGCAATACTTGGATTGGCAGCCAAAGGAACAGTAAAGTCAGGAGAAAACAAGCCAACCATTGTGCCACTAGGAGCTTCACCAGTAAACTCAAACTCATAACCCTGCGTTACAACAGACTTCTTATTAGAGCTCACCAAAGCCTCATATCTTTCAATAACCTCAACTTCCTCAGGATCCAAATAAACCTTTCCAGCAAGCAATTCCCTTCTCCTATACTCACTTACAGGCAGGCCGTCACAAACCAACTCACCAGAGAAAGCATGAGTGTCAGCAACAGCAGTGCAAGAGCCTGCAGCACACCTAAACGCACGAATATCCTTGAAATTATCAGGAACATTAAACTTCAAATCCATATCATCATACAAGCAGTCAAATGAAACAGGACCTGCAATCAACTCATAACCAGCAGGAACCTCAAACTCACCTGAAACAGGAGTTCCAGTAATAGGGCCAACCGTTTTCCTGTTAGTAATAGACGTACAATAATTAGGCATCTCTCTCACAGGAGTAGTGTCAGCAACATCATCAGGACCTGGAACAGGCGGAGGAGTAGGCTCAGGACCAGGAGGAACAGGAGGACTAGGAGGAGGCGGGCTTGGAGGAGCTGGTATTGGAGGAGGCAAAGGAGGGCCAGGCTTTTCAGTACAATAAGGCAGGCACCTGCCATCAGAACTGCAGACAGTCTCTTTCTCTAAACAGAACTCACTTGCTTTACCACGCTTTTCATAAATCTTTAATGCCTGAGCCTCAACAGTACCCATAAGATTACCCTGAGGCAACTCAGTTCCAGCAACAACAGAACCAGTAATCATGCTCTTCATATAACTCAACAATCCAGGCTCAAACTCTTCCATAGGAGGAACAATATTACCAGTAGGACTTGTAACACCATTAGGACCAAAGAATAAAGTATGCAAGTCACCATCAACACCACAATAATGAACCCAGCCTTTACCAGGCTTGTCTCTTCCACCAGAAACACCCTCTGGCTGCTCAAACTCAGGAGTTTTTCTTGCATCAACAGATGCAGGACAGGGCTGACAAATAATCAAGCCCTGGTCGCAGTGCTCTTGGGCACCTAACGCATTATTCATAGCAGAATGATGATTCTGGGTTTCAGAACCAGGAGCACCAGTGCCTTGCATACCAGGACTATTAACACCAAGACCACAATTATGAACCTGGCCTTCAGCAGCAGCACAACCAGAAGCAGGAGAGCCAGCAGAAGCAGAACCAGTAATTTCATTAACAACCATGCCAGCAGGAGTAGTAGATTGTTCGCCTTGCATTGCAAGCAAACCAAAAGGAGTTGTGTAGTCATAAGCAGGATTTTGATATACATCATTAATACAAGCGTCAATAACAGCAGGCCTTAGACAATAATCAACAAGGCCCTCTCCACGAGCCCAATTCCATTCTGGATAAATACCTGTAAAAAATTGCTCAATAGGGTCGCCAGCAGGTTTTTCACCTGATTCACTATAACCCTGCATAAACTCAAGAACATCTTTCCAGTCTTCTGAGGAATAATCAACAACAGGCGTTTCTTTTCTCTCCGGCACTGGCTCTTCTTGTTCATTTTCAGGAACACATTGAGGGTGAGGCTTATCCGGATCAGAAGAGTCAGTTTCACCATTTGGATCTTCCTGAGTCTCCCTGCCGTTAGTCGCAGTCCCTTCATCAGCTGTGTCAGTGCCATCACCAGTATCATCAGCTGTATCAACTGCCATGCCAGTAATGTCAGCAAAAGCAGCAGAAGTAATACCATTACCATTATCAGAACCAGAAGCAGGCTTAGGCCTGTCAACACTCAAAGTAGTGTGGCCTTCAATACTCTCTTCAAATTCAGCACGGCCAAGCCAGGTTCCTGTCCCACCACCAAGAACCTGAGGCATAATACCGATGCTTGGAAAATCATCCTCTGCGCCAGCAGGAGAACCAGAAACAGCAGAACCAGTAATCTGCGCAGCAGCAGAGCCTGTTATTCCAGCAACAGCCAATGTAGTAGGTTCATCAGCTTGACTATCCCCTTCAGGGTAGCCTGGTTCTTCTTCACTGATATAGTCTGGTCCTAGTGTTGTTTTTGGAAAAATGCCCATAGTAGATGGATGCGGCGTTCCACCAACACTAATCTCACCATCTTCAGCATCACCCTGCATAGCACCTGCATAAACAGCAGAACAATAACCACAAGCACCTTTAGTAGTTAAGGCGCCTGCTTTCCATCCATCTGCAAGAGCCCATTCAATCTCTGCAGTAGCCTTGGTAATCTCGACACCATCACAGAACTCTATTTCTGCCTGTTTAGGCAATTGATTAAATACATAATCTGTGCTTGCACTAAGATAAACATTAATTGCTTCATCAAATACATTCTTATTGCCATACATTGCAAAAGGTTTTTCATAAAAATTCTCAGGGAATTTGGCAGGCTTTTCTGGTATTTCTTGAATCTTGCATAATTCTTGTTGATCACAAACTTCTGGAGGCATTCCTGCGCTTACAAGAATTACTGCAATTCCTACTGCTTCAGGCCTGGTGTTATATGCTCCAAAATTACCAGCAATATCAACTGAAGCAGTG
>WJJT01000001.1 GCA_014729555.1 Candidatus Woesearchaeota archaeon | reverse complement strand
CTTGAGAATCTGATTCCTGCTCATAGCCAGGTCTGCTGCCTCAAATGCATCAACAATATGGAAAAAATCCTCTAAGAAATGTGTTGGAACAAAACCAGTATCTACGTGATAGAAATGCTCATCAATTTTTTCCCTGCCTGGCTCTCTCCTGCCATGCTTGCCTGGCTCTGTAAGAGCGTCTGTTAATTCGTCTATAGAAGGAAACTTTCTTCCAATATGCAATATCGCGTTCTTGCTGCTTGCATCCTGGCTCAAGACAATACTTTTCTTAGATATGCCAAGCATTGCAGGATTAAGATATTTTAAGCAGATATTCCACAACGAAAGCTCTTCACCAGAAAACTCAGTAAGGCCTTCTGCCTGGTATGCTGCAGGAACCTTGTTAAGATTGCCCTTGAAATACCTTGCAACAACATTTGGTTTTCTGCCCCCTATTTTTCTAGATTCTTCAGATTCAATCATCTTTTGAGTATGCTTTTGCCAGCCAACAAGATCATCAAGATATTTTTTGATTACTGCGGTCCTTATTTTTCTCAGAAGCGTTGCCTGGCGGGATTCTGCCTTAGGGATAGCATCCCTTAACTTAAGCAGGACATATTCCAGGTCAGGACCGATCAATGCCTCTTGTATAAGATAAGAAATGTTTTCATAATGAAGCGGATGATACATCTTTGGAAATTTGCCAACCTCTGAAGCGCTGTTTCCATTCTTGTCAAATAATTCAGAAAGCATATTTTGGGTGGCATACCTTATCTGAGCTATCTGTTCATGGCTGATTCCTTTCCTGTCCTGGACATCTCTCCAGAAATACCCGTGCGGGCCTTTTGTGATGTCATATTTCTTGTTAAAATTTATATTAACCAGGCACCTGATGCCCTGCTCAGAAATAGTGCTTCCGCCTGCATAAATCTGTATAAGCTTATCTTTATTTCCTGCCCTATAATCAAAGTCGACATCTTTCAATACGTGCAGGCAAGGAAGAAACTTTGCCCTTGCAGTGGCAAGATTGTCTGGATTTCCTGTTTTTTCATAAAGATCAAGATAAGGAATCACCTGCGCATGAAGAATTTCCATTATTATCTCAGACTTGTCTTTTTTTGCGTTTTCATATATCTCTTCTGGATTGCGCTGCAATATGTCCTGGAGTGCTTCAAAAGAGCTAATGGCCCTTTGCTCCTGTCTTGCGTGCTCAAGCTCTTTCTGGATCGCAGATTCCAAGTTAAAAATCAATTCAGGATGCTTTCCTATGGAACCAATTAGTAGGTTTCTTGAGTCAATAGCTTCATCTATCAGATTTGCAATTTCCTTGTTAATACGCGGAGTTGACCTATAGATATTAAGGTCCTGAATAAGCTTTTCCTGCGGGCGCTCAGAAACCATGATTACAGGCAAAAGGCGGTTGGTTCTTAGTATTTCCTCTTCCTCAGAAGCCAATAAATCCTGGCAGACAATAACGACATCCATATAAGTTGAATGCAGCTCAACACGGTCCAATGCGCCGATATTAAACAATTGCTGGTGTGATTCTGGGTGCGCGAGATCTAAAAAAACCTTTAAACTATCCAAATCCTGCCTTTTTGGCTTTGCAAGAATTATATTTGGCTTTTTCACCTTAGATTCCCACACTACTGGAAATTAGTAACAAAAGAAGATTTATAAAGCTTATGTATTATTATGGTCATAATCAGAGGAACAGCCAGCTTTTTCTGCTCCTTCTATAGCATTAATTTTTCGTATTAATGGTTCTAAGGTAGTGCGCATATTTTCAACTGCATCCCTTTTCATCGCTTCAAAACTGCCGCCATAATCAGACAGGCAGGCGTTTCTCCACACAAGAGTTTCTTTTGATGTATCTGCTGGCTTTACTGACAGGTCATACTTTTGCATGTATGACTGTGCAAGCTTTTCCAGAGCAGGAGGATCTCTTCTGCCAATACGAGGCAGTATCCTTTCAACAAAATCATACCGCAGCATACGAGAATCAACACCATTTTTTCCTTTGATAGATGCAACAATACCCGGAATTGCTGCTATTGACTCTACAGGCGTTTTGTTTTCATTCTCAAGAAGATAATCAATTAATCCTAACGCTGTTATATAACCCAGCATTTCCAGGCTCTCATTAATATTACCTGCAACACCAGAGCCAAGTCCTGTTTTGCGTTCATTAAGAGCAGCCTGTAAATCAAGCAGACGCTGTGTATACATGTGATGCATTTTTGTAGGATCAATTTGCTTTTCAGCAGCCATCAGAACCTCTCCCAGATTCTTGGATAAGAGTGTATTTAGAACAAACTCTAATTGCATGTCAACAGCTTTTGTATCCCTTCTTCTAAACTGAAAGACGGGTTTTTGGTCTGATTCTTGAACTGCCATTTTGAATTTTTAAATAACCTGCAATTACTTTAAAAAGATATGCTTTTCTTCACTCCTAAATACTGTTAAGACTTATGCCTTTTTAAATGTTATGGATTATCTGTGTATGCGCAGAAACATTTTTAAAGTAATTCTAAAATATTCCATTATATGCCAACTGAAAAAGAACTGATAAAAGAAAGGCTGAAAAAGCTTGAAGAACTGCGGGAAAAAGGAATAAATCCTTATCCTTATAATTATGACTGCACTCATCATGCCAAGGAACTGCATTCTAAATATGACCAGAAACTAGGGAAAGAAGAGAAGACAGAAGACAAGACAAAAGTGGCAGGCAGGGTCATGGGCCTGAGAAGAATGGGAAAAGCCACGTTCATAGGGCTTATGGATGACACAGGAAGAATACAGCTGTACTTATCACAGGACACTCTGGGAAAAGAGAAATATGACATTCTGAAACAAACTGATGTAGGAGACTGGTTAGGGGCAGAAGGCATACTATTCAAGACAAAAACAGGAGAACTCACAGTAGATGTAAAAGACTTTGAGATACTAGCAAAATCAATAAGACCTCTTCCTGAGAAGTGGCACGGCTTGAAGGACAAAGAAATAAGATACAGGAAAAGGTATTTAGACTTAATAATGAATCCAGAGGTAAAAGAGGTATTCATTAACAGGACAAAAATAATAGACACAATACGCGAAGATCTCAATAAAAAAGGATTTTTAGAGGTAGACACGCCGATTTTACAGCCAATATACGGAGGAGCAGCAGCAAGGCCCTTCAAGTCACATTTACACGAGCTTGACATGCCTGTTTACTTAAGAATCAGTAATGAATTATACCTGAAAAGGCTGTTAGTAGGAGGATTTGAAAAAGTGTATGAATTCAGCAAAGACTTCAGGAATGAAGGAATAGACAGGACGCACAATCCTGAGTTTTTGCAAATAGAAATCTACCAGGCATATGCAGACTTTGACGACATGAAAGAGCTGGTGCAGGACCTTTATGTTGCAGCTGCAAAAGCAATACATGGAACAACAAAATTCAAGTTCGGAGAACATGAAATAGACGTCAAAAAGCCGTGGCAGGAATACACAATGGTGCAGGCATTGAAAAAGTTTGGCGAAGTTGATGTTGAAAACATGCGTGATGAAGACGTGCTTGACCTTGCAGACTCACATAATGCAGAGATGCCCCTGAGAACAAGAGGCTGGGCAATACAGGGATTATTTGAGGAATTAGTTGAAGGAAAACTAATACAGCCGACACTGATAACACACCATCCGGTTGAGACAACACCATTATGCAAGCACTGCAGGCACCACCCAGAATCACATTTTATCGAGAGGTTTGAACCGTTCATAGCAGGAATGGAGATAGCAAACGCATACTCAGAACTAAATGACCCTGTGCTGCAAAGAAAATATCTAGAAGAGCAGGCAAAAGAACTAAGCAAAGGCTCAGAAGAGGCAAATCCAATGGATGAAGACTTTGTACAGGCAATAGAGTATGGCATGCCCCCAACAGGAGGAATAGGAATAGGCATAGACAGGATGTGCATGATAGTACTCAATCAGCAAAGCATAAGGGACGTAATATTTTTCCCTTTCATGAGACCAGAACATGAAGAAAAAAAAGAATAAAGTGGGTTTTATAGAAAAAATCACTGTATACGGTCCAAAAGGGCAGAGAACAGTAACTGCAAGAGTAGACACAGGAGCAGCAAGAAATAGCATAGACAAAAACCTTGCAAAAAAACTAGGGCTTAATAAAATAATAAAACACAAAGTAATCAAGTCAGCGCACGGCGTCAAAAAAAGGCCAATAGTAAAAACAAAACTAAAGATTGCAGGGAAGACATTAAACAACATGACTTTTACATTAGCAGACAGAAAACACATGAAATATGACGTGCTAATCGGAAGAAATACACTAAAAGAAGGGTTTGTAGTTGATCCAGGCAAGTAGGGGGATTATGAAAGCCGCATTAATATCAATGGGAAGCATCAGCTCAAAATGGACAGTTGATGCCATGAAAAAATACTTTAAGTCAGCAGACCATATAGACATAAAGGCCCTGGAAGTAAGCATTGGAAGAGGAGGGGATATTCTTTATGAAGGAAAGCCCCTGAAAGAATATGACTGCATCTATGCAAAAGGCTCGCACAGGTATGCTAATCTACTAAGATCAATAACCACAATCCTGTCAAAACAATGCTACATGCCGATAAAAGGGAGCGCATTCTCAACAGGGCATGACAAACTACTGACACACATCAAGCTGATGGATGCAGGAATACCAATGCCAAAGACGTATTTGGCTTCAACAGCAGAGGCAGCAAAAAAAGTTCTTAAGGAAATTCATTATCCTGTTGTCTTGAAACTGCCTGCAGGAACACACGGAAAAGGGGTCATGCTTGCAGACTCTGAAGAGAGCGCCTCAACAATGATTGATACATTATTGCTGTTAAAACAACCTTTTCTTTTACAGGAATACGTAGAGACAGGAGGAGTTGATATCAGAGCATTTGTTGTGGGGGACAGAGTGGTTGCTGCAATGAAAAGAAAGGCTGTTACTGGAGAAAAAAGAGCAAACATTCACGCAGGAGCAAAAGGAGAGGCAGTAATACTTGACCAGAAAACAAAGAAAGTGGCAGTGCAGACAGCACAAGCAGCAGGATGCCATATTTGTGCAGTTGACATACTGGAGAGTGCGCGCGGGCCAATGGTGATTGAGTTTAATCTAAGCCCTGGACTGCAGGGCATAACAAAAGCAACAAAAGTGGATGTAGCAGACAAGATAGCAAAATACCTTTATGAGCAGGCAAAAGCAAGAAAAGAGGCAGGAAAAGAGAAAAAAGAGAAAAAAACAATGAAAGAAATACTTCCAGAACAGGAAATACTAACAAAACTTGATTTCAGGGGAGAAAGGATTTTGCTGCCTGCATTTACGACAAAATTAACAAAATTCACAGAAGACAAGGACGTCTGCGTAAAGGCAGCAAAAGGAAAACTCATATTGGAGGAGTATGAATGAATTTCGGCAAAACCATTATAACAATATTTGGTGCAGCGCTTGCAATAGCAGGGCTTGGCGGGGTTCCAATATACGTGGTTGAAAGAGATTTATTAAGAGTGGGTGTTTATACAGGGCTCTTAATTGCAGGAGTGGTTATTTTAGGGTATGCTGCAAAAGACTGAGTGAAAAATGGCATTGTTCACACCAGTAGAGACCTTATTGTTATCTATATTCTTAGTATGGTCTTTTATCTGGAAAGGAATCGCATTATGGAAATGCGGAAGAAACAACCAATTAGTGTGATTCATAGTATTACTTGTGGTTAACACTGCATGAATACTTGAGATAATCTATTTGCTTTGGTTTCAGAGGAAGAGAAGATAAAAAAATTATTGAACCTGTCTTGTTGCCTCTAAAACAGGCAGGTTAGCCTCTGTTGGAACGTAGATTACCTCGCTGCTACCGTCGTGCAGTCCGTGAATCCAGAGATATCTTAAATAGGCCTCATTGTCTTTCAAGGAATTGCCAATTATTTGATTTGCTTCTGCAACGCCTTTTGCACGCTCAACTTCTGCCTCTGCATCAAGAATAGCGCTTTCTTTTCTTGCCTTTGCTTCCTCTATAGCAATCTGCCTGCTCCATTCAGCCTCTTTCAAGTCAGCTTTACCTCTTAATTCCTTTCTCCAGACATTATACATAGGAAAAGCCCACAAGCTGAATAAAATCAGCAGAACAACTATCACAACTAAAGCCGTTATTTTTGTTTTTTCTTTTGCCATTTTACTCATTATAATGGATTGTTGTTTAAAAAGGTTTGGTGAATACAGAAGTTATAATAAATCCAACAGATTTCTTTGAACATATGAAAACCTGGGAAGAGATAGAGCATGTTGATGAGCTTGTGACAGATGAAGAGAAAAAAATAATAGGGGATATTGAATCCCAGTTAACAGCAAGATGCCCTCATCTGAAAAAATTAGGCCAATATTTCTATTATTGTTCTGGAGGCATTCCAGAAGGCACAGAATTATTGTTCACTCCTTTGAATCCGGTAATAAGTGCAAAACAAGAAGTTATTCAACTCCAGCTTCACTGCATGGACAGATACAAAGCCTGCTGCTGTTATAAAGGAACACTGCCATTTCCAAACAAGTCTGATTTTGAATAATGATCTTATTGAAAATCTCTAAAACTTTGCTCTTTCCCCTAAATCCTTAAGACCATATTTTTCTCTAAAACCTTTGTTCCGCGTAAGTCTTGATGCTCTATCCAAAAATTCTGGCAGGTACTGGTCCAAAAGTTCTGTAGTAAAAGGCAACCCTGTTTCAGAGATTGCATCTCTTTTTTCCAATAACTTTGCTCTTTCCTGTGAATCTTCGCAGATACTGATTCTTCTTGCCAAAGAATCTTTTTCAAGTACAGATATATCTCTTAGTACTTCATCTCTTTTATCATACTCTACAATAATAACTGGCCATATATGATCAGTAACTTCTTGATTAATAGGCAATTCTTTTACTTCCAACT
>WJJT01000035.1 GCA_014729555.1 Candidatus Woesearchaeota archaeon | reverse complement strand
ACTTTTACCTCTATTTCTACTTCTTTTTCATGTCTTCCCTGTCCCTGGCACTCTGGGCAGGGGTCTTCTATGTATTCTCCTCTTCCCTGGCACTGCCTGCAGGTTGTTTGTGTCTGGAATATGCCGAATGGTGTTCTTCTTGTTTGTCTTGAGACTCCTGTACCATTGCATTGTTCGCAGGTTTTCATCTTAGAGCCTTTTTCAGCTCCTGTGCCTTTGCATTTTTCGCATTCAACCAGTTTGTCTATCTCTATTGTTTTTTTTGTTCCTTTGGCTGCTTCTTCAAGAGTGATTGTTAAATCAAATAACAAGTCTCTTCCTCTTCTGCTTCTCTGTCTTCTTCCGCCGCTAAAGCCTCCAAAACCCATTCCTGAGAACAGATTTTCAAATATGCTGTCAAAGTCAAATCCCTGGCCTGCAAAATCCCTGAAGTCAAATCCTCCTGCACCCTGGCCGAAATCAGCTGTTCCAAACTGGTCATACTGCTGTCTCTTCTGCGGATCTCCCAAGACTGCTGCTGCTTCATTAACTTCCTTGAACTTCTCAGCAGATTCAGGATCTTTATTCAAGTCAGGATGATATTTCTTGGCTAGTTTTTTGTATGCTTTCTTGATGTCTTCTTTAGTTGCTTCTTTCTTCACTCCTAATGTTTTGTAGTAGTCCTTAGCCATGTTTCTTCTCCTTTAGTGGTTTTTCGTATTTGTAATAGCTGACTATTCTTGCGTATGGGATGCCTAACATAAAAAGACTTATCAGTATGATTGGGCCAAAGATAATCAATGCAAATGGTGTTGTTGGCGGCTCAAGAATCATTGCTCTTACAGACAAGACTATTGGCAGCAGTCCAACAATACTTAACACGGCAAAAGTATACCATTTGTTTGACTGATGATTAAGTGGAAGTATATCTTGAAAAGGAAAATAAGCATAAGTAAATCTTGGGACTTCAACAAAATGCTTAAAACATCCAAAATGATACGGTTTCACAAAAAACCAGTACCTAGCACCTGTTGCAAGATTTTTGATTGATTTTATTTCTTCTTCACATTCAGCGCATATTATTTGTTTCAATGTATTCACCTAGCTTGTCTGGCTCTATTCCGATTATGTCAAAGATTTGTTTTTCAACATCATTAAATGCATCCATAAATTCATTTGAAATTGTAATGCCATATCTTTTCTCAAAATCTTTTGTTCTTTCTTTTAATGTAACTATCTTGTCAATTTGAGCCCTTTTGTCAGCATAATTCAAAACTTTTTGTTCCCAGGTTTTAACATTACCGATATTTTTAACATTATGAACCCGGATCATCTCTGCAACTTCAGGATATTTCTCTTTTAACTCAAGATATGCTGCTTCTGCATGGTCTGTGCCTGTATATTTTTCTTTCAATTCTTTTGCTTTTTTTAGTTCTTCATCACTAAGGCCTTCGTAATGCGTGAAATCCACTGCTTTTGCAATATCATGCAGCAGTCCTGCAGCTTCAATAAGATCTAAATTGATTTCAATATTTTTTTCTTTGAGTTTTTTAGCTAAAAACAATGCGACTTTTGTTGCTAATTTAGAGTGTTTTTGTATATTGCCATAAACTTTATACTTATTCAGTAACTCTAAACACTCTTCTCTTGTTGGTACATTCATAATACTGCCTCAAGTATCTTTTCTGTATTCTTAAAATCCTTAAATATATAATCAGGCTTTTGTTTTTTAAGTCTTGCTCTTTTTGTCGGGCCTGTCAGCATTGCTATTGTTGTGGCACCAACTTTCTTTCCAGCTTCTATGTCATGCACAGAATCACCAAACACAATTACATCTCCTTTATGTTTCATTTTCTTGATTGCTTTGCGTATGCAGTCTGCTCTTGTTTTTCCGCTGTCTTTGCTGATTGCTGTTTTGAAATACTTGTCAAGCCCTGTTGCTTTTAGTATTTTCTCTGTTATCTCTGGCTCATCTCTTGTGACAAGTGCTAGCTTGACTTTTCCCTTGAGTGCATTAAGTAATTTTTTCACTCCTGGATTCACGTATTTTCCTGTATTTTTCGGAACAGAATTAACAAACTCTTTAATATACAATTTCATTGCTTTTTGCATATTCTTCTTAATAACAGAAGCAGGTACTTTGCATATCTTGCACATGTTTTTGATGCTTTCAGGTATTAATCTGCCTGCATGGTCTACTTTTTCATAGCATCCAGGACAGTCATACACTTTTCTTGTGGCTTTGTGAAACGCTTTGTCGTGGATTGGGTAAAAATCCACAAGCGTTTCATCCATGTCAAATATTACAAGCTTATTTTTTCTTTTTCTTGTCATCAACCACCTCTGCATCAACAACATCGTCCTTTTTCTCCTCTTGTTTTGAAGCTTCTTGTTGTTGTGCTCCAGGCTTTGCTTGCTGCTGCGCGCCTGTTTTTTGATACAGTTCTGTGGCTGCTTTCTGCGCTATCTGGTTTAATTCATCCAGTTTTGTCTTTATTTTAGCAGTGTCTTTCTTTTCTTCAGCCATCAGTTTCTTCAACTCTTCTGTTTTATCTTTGATTGCTGAAATCTCTTTGGCATCGACTTTGCCTTCAAAGTCTTTCAGTGTCTTTTCAGTAGTGTATATCGCTGTATCTGCTTGGTTGATGATGTCTATCTCTTCTTTTTTCTTTGCATCTGCTTCTGCATACTGCTCTGCTTCTTTTCTCAGCCTTTCGACATCTGCATCATTCATCTTGTTTGGAGCTGTTATTGCAATGTTCTGTTTTTTGCCAGTTCCCTTGTCCAGCGCAGCTACATTCAGGATTCCGTTTGCATCTATGTCAAACGTGACTTCGATTTGAGGAATACCGCGTGGTGCTGGTGGTATTCCTACCAGTTCAAACTGGCCCAGATGCTTGTTGTCATTTGCCATTGGCCTCTCTCCCTGGAATACCCTGATTGTTACAGCAGGCTGGTTGTCTGCAGCTGTGCTGAACACCTGGGATTTCTTTACAGGGATTGTGGTGTTTTTCTCAATCAGTCTTGTAAACACTCCGCCTAATGTCTCAATTCCTAAAGACAGTGGTGTAACATCAAGTAACAGCACATCCTTGACTTCTCCTGCCAGGACTCCGCCCTGTATTGCTGCTCCGTCTGCAACACACTCCATTGGGTCTATTCCGCGTTCAACTTTCTTGCCTACCCATGATTCAACTTTTTCCTGGACTATAGGCATTCTTGTTGGTCCGCCAACTAAAATCACTTTAGAGATGTCTTTATCACTTAGTTTTGCATCTGCAAGTGCCTGGTCTACGGATTTTTTACACTTGTCAACTATTGGGTCAACAAGTTCATTCAACTTAGACCTGCTTAATTTCATTGTCAGGTGCTGTGGCCCTTTGTCTGTTGCAGTCAAGTAAGGCAGGTTAATGTCTGTTTCCTGAACAGTGCTTAACTCTATCTTTGCTTTTTCAGCTGCCTCGCGAATCCTCTGCATTGCTGTTTCATCACTGTCAATGTCCATTCCTGTGTCTTCTTTGAATTTCTTGATAACATGGTTAATGATTGCATTGTCCATGTCTGTTCCGCCTAGTTGTGTGTCTCCAGATGTTGATTTTACTTCAAAGACTCCGTCACCATACTCCATTACTGTTACATCTAGTGTTCCGCCTCCAAAGTCAAACACAAGGATTGTCTGGTCTTTCTCTGATTTATCTAAACCATAAGCAAGTGATGCTGCTGTTGGCTCATTAACTATCCTTACAACTTCTAAGCCAGCTATTGTTCCTGCATCTTTTGTAGCCTGTCTTTGGTTGTCATCAAAATATGCAGGTACTGTGATTACTGCTTTCTTGACTGGCTGTCCCAGGAATGCCTCTGCGTCTTTCTTGATTTTTTGCAGAACAAAAGCAGATATCTGTTGTGGTGTGTATTCTTTGCCGTGTACACTGTACTTGAAGTTTGTTCCCATCTTTCTTTTTGCAGCCATAATAGTTCCTGCCGGATTAGAAACCGCTTGTCTTCTTGCTGGTTCTCCCACAAGCATCTGGCCGTCTTTTGTAAATGCAACAACTGATGGGAATGCTTTGCCGTACAAGGATGCCCCTTCTGCAGAAGGCACTATCTTTGGCCTTCCTGCCTCTAATACTGCTGCTGCTGAGTTTGATGTTCCTAGGTCTATTCCTAATATTTTTTCTTTACTCATTTTTAGTTCCTCCCCCTACTGATTTTTTAGCCTTTGTTATCTTGACTTTTGCATAACGTATTACTTTTCCGTTCATCTCATATCCTTTTTGGATCTCTTGGAGCACTGTGTCTTCCTCGAACTTGTCTGTCTCTTCTGTGCAGAGCACTTCGTGCTTGAATGCATCGAATTTACTGCCTATTGCTTTTATTGGCTTTACGCCTTGCGAGGACAGCACTTTTGATAGCTTATCATATACCATCTTTATGCCGTCATCTTTTACTGCTTTCAGTGCTTTTTCAAAGTCATCCATTATTGTCAGAAGTTCAAGTATCAGTTTTTCATTTGCAAAGCACACAAAGTCTTTTTGCTCTTTTGCAACGCGTTTTTGGTAGTTCTCAAATTCTGCCTGAAGCCTCTTGAGCTGGTCAGTGTGGTCTCTCAGTTCTTGTTTTAGCTGTTCTATTTCTTGTTTAGCCTCTTTGGCTTCTGTTTTTGCGGTTTTTTTGTCTGTCAAGTTTAACACCACTCCACAATTTGGTTGATTTTAAACCAACTAAGAAGCAGTAAAACTATACTAATATTTAAAGCTTTCGGTATAAAACGAAAACTTTATTAACCACCTTCACTTTCTGCCTAAATACGAGGTGAATCTTAATGGAAAAAGACAAGCAGCAAATCAACCTTAATATTGTTGAAGGAGACCCGTTTTTTGCTCATGAGGTAAGCATGAATTTCACGCCAACACAGATTACTCTGGACTTTAAGTGCATCACACCAAGGACAGATCCAAGAGGCAATACACCAAGCTTTTTGCTAAAGCATAATGTTGTAATGCTTGAGCCCTGGCACGCAAAGATGATGCTTGATGTGCTTTCAAACGTGCTTAAGAAGTATGAAGATGAGTTTGGCAAGATAAGCAAGCCAAAACCCATACAAAAAGCTGCTAAAAAACAGAAAAAAGCATCTAAAAAGAAATCAAGCACAAAGACAACAGGCGCTCCAAGTTATTTGGGCTAAACTTCAAATTGCTTAGCAATTTGACGGTTTTAAAATTCCGAGGAATTTTTAAAAAATGATTATTAGAAAGAAAATAACTATCCTACAGATTAGGAAGCCTTTAAGGACAACCCTAAATGAAGAGTTGCAGTGGTTTGGCAACTCTTTAGGGTTGTTCAACCTCCGTGACAAAGACAAGTCCTGTTTTAGGGTTTTTATTGAATTATTAAAAGCTGCTAAAGCAGGCATTCCAGTTTCTAGTGACCAGTTAGCGCAAAGATTAGGCTTGACAAGAGCCACTGTAATCCATCACATCAACACCTTGAGAGAAAAAGGCATTGTTGTTGCAGAAAGCAGGGGTTATCTTTTGAGACAGCCTAACCTCAAGCTCCTTGTTGAAGACCTGAAACAGGACATGAACAGGACTTATGACGAGATTGCTAAGGTTGCTGAGGAGATTGATGGGTTTTTAGGATTATAATTCCCGAATTCTTTCCGGATTTTTCTCGCAAAGGCATATAAAGAATGATTTCTGTTAAGAATAAAAAGAAATGGTCAAACTTGGCATAACGCCAAGCTGAAGACCAGATGACACTTCCCGTAAGTAAGATTATATTTACAAAGTATAAAAGCTTTGTGGTCAGCAAAGCCGAGGTGGTCTAACCTGGTATGACGTCAGGCTGAAGACCTGATGACACTCCCGTGTCTTGCGGGTTCAAAAGTCATGGTGGGAACTGGAATTCCCGCCCTCGGCGCTGATTACATACTCTGCCCCAATAAACTTTATATATCCATTTCTATTCCTCTTATCCATGGGGGAGAAACAAGGCAAAGAGCCAGATAATTTCAATGTAGACAAAGTCACGCATGAGCTCAGTAGAGTGTGTTTTGGTTATGAAATAGCAGCTCTGGAGTATATTGAACCTTTAGCTCAAGTTCTTATGGATAATCCTGGAGAAGGTATTCAGCAGATCAGAGATGCCTTCAAAAAAGGTACAGAAGCTGCGTATGGCAAAGATCTTGCTATTGTCAATGCTTTTTGCGGCGGCCCTGCAGAGTCACTTACCTGGCCATTATACAATGCTGTTGGCGCGGTTTATCCTTACTTAGATAGAGAAAAGAAAGACGGTGCATTACACCAGCTTTTTGCTATTATGGACCAGCGGAATTACCTGGAGGTTAATGGTGAAATAGGTGTTGGCCACACAACAGGCATAAGAGAACCTTTACTATTGGCAGATATAAAGATCGCTAGATGGCTCTACTGGCCTGGTCTTGATGAAGGCAAATGGGTCATAAAGCAGTTTGAGACTTTTGCTGATTTAAAGAGCAGATTGATTGATGAAAAAGGCATGTTCAGGCCTAAATCAAGTGCTCATGCAGTTGACGGCCCTCCAACAGGAATCAATAGTGATTTTGTTGTTGCTTATGCTTTGTTGAGAAACAGTTACAGTGATTTTGGCGAAGAATATGCAGAGGCTGCAAACCCTGCTTTCTTGGAAAGAGTTGCCAAGGGAATTGTTGCATTAAGATTTGGCATTGTTCAATCTAAAAAATATATAGATCAACATGGCCGGGAAGAATCAGACAAGCGTGTTGTTAATGGAATGGCCAGGCTAAAGGAAATACTGCCAAAAAGCCTTCATGACAGATTAGAGCCATTGAAACAAGAAGCAGACTGGGTCGATTCCAGCAAATTTCCATGACTCAATCTAATTCGAGCAAATCTATATTAATACGCTAATCTTTCTTATAATCATGAACTACTTAACCGCAGAAGAAGAGCAAGCATTGAAGCAATACAGGCCGTTATTAAACAATGGAAAGCACGCAAATATTACTGTGGATGACATAATAGAAAGTCTTGATATTGCTTTTCACATTGCTAAAAGTGATCCTAAAGACTTGATGTTCACTTATGAATCAATATTTAGAGAGCATATGTCTGATAAATTAAAGGCTGCTTACTTGAACAGCAGTATTGAACTTAAGATTATTCTCCCTAAATTACTGCAATACGCTATTGAATTAGGGCCAGAAATCAAGGAATGGGCAGAGGGAAGGCAGCCCAGGGAATCAATACCTCTGGAACTCACTCCAGAAAATCATGTTTACTTGTTAATTCTTAAAAAGTTCGCAGAGACTGCAGAGTTAGGTGTGTGGGATACTGATTAGACAACATATCTTCTTGCTTTCTTTATGAAGTCCTGCTGTCCAGGTGCTGCAACAACCGGCGTCTGGTCTTTTGCATATATCCACACTATTGGATTAAAGCTGTGCTTGTACTTTTCCCATGTTTTCCTGAATTTATCTATTGTATCTTTTGAACAAGCTTTCACCTGTTCATAAGTAGTGTCATTATCTATTCCACCATTTTGCTTTAATGTCTCAACAAGCTCGCTTGCAAAAGAGTCCCCATTCTGGTGCATCAGTGCTGGCTGGTCTTTTGTGCATGCTGCAACCCATATTCCGTCTTGTTTTGCACCCTCTTCTGCAAATCCAGATGAGTAGCATGCGTCTATAAAGTAAAACTCTTTCTCCCCGTCTATGTCTTTCACATAGTCACAGAGTTCATGGTCATGCATAACCTCTTTTCCATTGCTTAGCCCTACATAGCTGTTTTTCCTGAACTCACCATCATCAAAGTTATAGCTGCTGTTTCCATGGCTTCCTAAGTAGAACACAAATGTGTCATTTCCATCCACTTTTGTGCTCATTTCTCTCAACACGCTCTCAAGGTTTGCCTCTGTTGCTTCATGGCAATAACTGCTGTCTGCATATGCGTGCTTTAATTCCTGAAATCCTCCTGGAAAGTGGCTGTCAGAATGAACTACATCAAGGCCTTCTGGCATTAATACTTTGATATTCTCTGGCTTATAGCCCATATCAAGTAAGTCTTTGTAGACATGGCATTGTTCTGCCACAAATCTTTCGCAAGGCTCTCCTAGTGAACTGTGCTCTATATCATATCCTGCGCAGATCACTGCGTATTTTTCCTCTGGATTTATAACAGCTGCAACTGGGTCTTTTGCAGCTTCATGTGCTGTTTCTGCCGCAGATTGAAACTTTTCTTTCAGGAATTTTGCAACAGAATCTGCTGTTCCTGTAACTGCCACTGCAGCATCATCCTTGTATTTGCCTGAGGAAAAATAGTGTTTGACATCCTGGACTGAGTTTCCATCAACAAAGTAATTGAATTTGTCTTTTGCATCTTCATAGTATTCTCCATTGAATACTTTGTTAATTGCTCCTGTTTCATACATTTGCCCTGCCCCTGCTGCAAATACCAGCGCACTTAGTGTGTCTGAAGAGATATTCTTGGTGAAATCTCCTACTCCGCCGGCTAAACCGCCAACTTTCTGTGCAAGCCATCCGTCACTTGCTTCTTTAAGATTGTTTCCTGTCTTTCCTACTGCTCCTGCAAGCCACTTTAGGCCTATTAATCCTGCATATCCTTTTGCTGCAATTGCGCTGTCAAGGATAGTCGGCAGCCATTTCTCTCTGTAGTATCTGTCATTCTTCATCCTGTTGAATTCATTATTTACTGTGTTTTTATCAAGATATGATTCTGTCTTGTCTCTTGATACTCCAAGAAGGTATTTTCCCAGCCAGGATGCTCTTTTCTTATTTCTGTCTAAGAATCCTGCAACATGGTTTTTCGCGCATTCCATGGTTAGTGCTCTTTTCCCGAGATATGCTCCTGCACCCAGTCCTGCCCGCATTGCAAGAAGCCCTGGGTACATTCCAGAAGCGACGATTCCTGTTGTGAATAATACATTTGCAAGGTTCCCTTTTCCAAGGAATTTTCCTTTTTTTAACTCAGCTTTATAGTCTTTCCAGCTCCATTTGTCTGTCAATAGATGATACGCAGAACTAGCAAAATTCTTTATGTCTCTCAGCGGGTTTGCTGCATATGCTGCATTAACCCCTGTGCTCACCAGCAGCTCAAGTCCTTTTGACCCTGCATCAACCGCTCTTGCAGCAGCCTTCTCGACTGGTGTTGGTTCTTCTAGTATTGCTTCAAGTGCCATAGTATGAATATAATTCAGAATTATGAATATCTCACCAGTATAGAGTATAGAAGGTATATAGATTGAATAAAAAGTATTCACAAACCTTTAAATACTATTAAACCTATATATATAGGCTATTAATACCAGAATATAACGTAGGGAAAAAAATGGGGCTTTTCAGAAGGAAAAAAGTTGATAATGCAAAAGAAGTAGACCTTACTGCTGTTAGGTTGAACCCTGAAGTAGATATGACAATTGATAATGTTCTTCAGTGCGCTGAAACCCCGGAATCTGTCCACAGGAAATACTTTGGTTCCCGGGAAAAGATGACTAATGAGCTTGCAGTTGCAGCGCACAATAACCTGTGGGGCTTTATTTTAGACGGAAAAGAGTATCAGCCAAACCTGTTTCTTGAGGTGGGTTTTGACGAGGATAGAAAGCAGTGGTATGCTGACATGCCTGACTACGGCATTGATGATTTTGAGAGGATAAAGTCTGCAGACAATGAGACTGCAAAGGAAATCATAACAAAGTGCGCAGGAAATCTTGCAAGGATGGATGTTGCTGCGCCAGATCACCTTTTTGACAGGAGAAAGTTCAAGAGAAACGGCCATGTCAAGAAGCATGGCTGCATAACAAAGCTTATTGAGGCTCTTGATGATGAGGGTATTTCCTTTAGCAAAAAGACACTTAGAAGGGCTGCAAACGCGCTTGACCCTATTCTTGGGGAGAGCTTTGATTATGATTCATGGCTTGGTAATTTTATTGGCAGAATGAAGATTGATGAGGACAAGTCTGGTCCTGTTGCAGGATGGTACAACCTTGCCTTCCTTCTTGAGGGAACAGATGCACTCACCGAAGAGCAGGTTGATGAACTAAAGCAGTACGCGTTTACAGAGATAAACAGGTATATTGAGAAGAAGAATGCTGTTGTCAGGAGATGCCACGCAAATGCAAAAGAGACAATGCTTATGCTTATTGACACCTGCCTTCCAGAGGATATGGGTGTTGTCCAGAAAATAAGGAAAAAGATTGAGCGAAAATCCCCTATGACACTCAAGCAGTACATGAAGATGCTTAACAAGAAGGCTCTTAAAGGAAAGATGTACCTGATTGAAAGCTTTATTGAGAATCTTGAGGAGACACCTAACTTCGCTGCAGAGGATTTTAACGTTATGTACAATGCAGGCAATCTATTGAGGTCTGCCGGCACATTCAGTAATTACCACACTCTTATGAAGAATGCAGAGCAGGGCAGTGATGATGAGCTGTTCTATGCAATCAACAAGCAGGATCAGCTTGAGAAAGCAATTGCTGCTGCTGACTGGATAATTAATTCAGAGACTGTTGACAATTACACCAGCTCTGCTGCATCAATCAAGAAATATGTTTCTAAGCTAAATGACACTCTTGTCTCTGCTCACAAGCAGATTTACATGAGAACCTCAGAACAAACAAAAGCTAAAAAGCACAGCCCGCTCTCAGTGCTTATGCCTTATGTAATGGCAGAGCCTGTGAAAGAAGAAGAGTATGCTGCAACTAATGCATGAATTCTATATAGATTATAGACAGTAGCATTATATTATGTAAATCCCTAATTTCCAGCATGAAAACTGCCATAAAAGAGGATGCTGTAAAAGAAAGGCTTGATTTTGCCAGAAATAATATTCTTCCTGTAATGGTTCCTATCCTGCTTGCAGAGTATGGAAAAGCCACTCCGCCTGATGAAAAGGCAGATGACGCATGTGTAGAGAAGATTCAGGAGAGGTTTCCTTTTGATTCTATACTCACAGAGGAGAGGGATACTGTCGATGCTAATATAACAGGAACAAATGAATATCAGTGGGTCATTGATCCTCTTGACAGTACTTATAACTACGAGAAGCAGATTCCTCTTTATACAATCTCTATTGCTTTAAAGAAAAATGGCCGGCTTGAGTCTGGATTGGTGTATCATCCACCAACAGATACACTCTATCATTGCCAGAGAGAGGCTGGTGCATTTATGAATAATGCCCTGATTCATGTAACCCCTATAAGCAAGCTGGGTTCTGCTCGTGTCAGCCTGGTTCATGATATGCCTTATGAAAACCATGATATGACCGGCCTTAAGCAAAAGCTTGAGCAAAAGATCAGGCGGCCTGAAAAATGGGCATGCACCTCTCTTGAGCTTGCGAATGTTGCCTCTGGCTTGACAGACGGTTTTGTAAAGCCATCTGATAATCCCTGGGGCGTCAGTGCAGGGCTCTTGCTTGTCAAGGCTGCAGGTGGAAAAGTGACTTCTTATAGGAAAAAAGGCTCTAATGCCAGAATTCATGTTGCCTCTAATCCCTTTATTCACGACAAGCTCTGCAGGATTGTTGATGATTACGTCAAAGCTTGATTGCAAATGTAAAATAAAGGCAGTTTGTTGTCATCTCTAGTATGTTTGACATGTGGTGTGTTATCTTTGCATTTGCTTTCTTGTTCAGGAATTCCATCTCAAGCTCTTTTTTTGCTTTTGCATATTCCTGCCTTATCCTGACTACCTTTTTCTTGTCATACTTGTAGAAGTTCTCATACATGTCATTCAGGATATTGTCTACTGCCTCCATCAGCTTAAGCTCTGCTGGAGTGATTTTTGGCTTCTGCTCCTGTATATATTTATACAGGTCTCTGTATTCATCTGCTATTTTCTCTAGATAAAGTACTATGCTGTACAAGAATGTGCTGTTTTTCTCAAGCCCTCTCTTGTTTATTATCCTTCTGCATATTGAAGTCAGGCGGTTGTTTGTCTTTTCAGAAAGTATTATGCTGTTCAGCAGCCCTGGGTTTTTTGTTTTTATTGCTGCCAGGCCCTCAAATGCCATGCTCTTCACAAGCAAAAAGACCCTTCGCAGCATTGGGTCAAACTCGCTCTCCATCGGGCCGCTGATGTTTTTTATGATGCAGTTTCTCTGGCCGTGTGTCACAACCTCGAATCCAACCAGCCCTAATTGTATGATTCTCTGCACATGCTCTATCTGATCAGGGCTCTCTAGTATAAGCTCTATCTCATCATAGCCTTTTCTGTATAAGTATACCATTACCTTCTCTAGCAGTTTTTCCTGGTAGTCTTGTGCATCTATCTGTGTCTTCTCTATTGTGACACCTTTCTCTGTCTTTACAACCAGCTCTGCACCTTTTTCCTCTATGTCAACCTCATCTCCTGGCTTGAGGTCAAAGGTTTTCAGCCACTTGCTTGGCAGGGATATTGTAAGTGTTGCCCTGCCTTGGCTCACGAGTCTTCTTTTCATGATATATACAAAAGAATTTATTATATATAAAGTTTTTCATTAATATAGTTTATATATCTATATACCTAAATATAGATTATTGGGATTATTTATATATCATTCAAGGTATTTCTATAGATTAACAATGACAGAAGTTGGTAAAAATGGAAACAAAATATATGATTGAAAAAAAATTAGACGAGCTATACAACATGGATTCAGGAAAAAGAAGCAGGGCAAATGCCTTGGTAAAGGAGATAGAGTCTTTTTACAAGACTGGCAAAACAAAATGAGCAGAGCAAAAAACACATACAGAAGGGCTAAGAAAGCTGCGGGATATGTCAGCAATGGCAGGGATGCTGTGACTGCAGGAAAGATAGGATTAGCAGGCGGTGCAGCATACCTGGCACACGATATATTAAACAGGGCTGGCAGCAAGATCAAGGAATACTCCCCTGGAAGAGTGATCAATAAAGTGGTCACAAAGACTGAAAAAGGGGTTTATGACCTTGACAAGAAAGTAGAGCGGGAAATAAAGAAAGTTCCTGGCGGAAAAAAAGCACTTGACGTTAACAAAGGCATTGTCAGCTGGGTATGGGACAAGGTTCCTGGAATAAGTGCTGGAGGCCCTGAAAAAGAAAGGACAAGGAAATTCTATGAAAGGCATAAGCTTCCAATGCCATATACCAGGGCAACCAAGACAGTGGCAACCACAAGGATTCCGCCAACATATAATGCTGATGCAGCAAACCAAAAAGGCCTTCTAGGCACTGCTGGAATGGCTGTTAATGCATTGCTTGGATTATATGTAGCAAAAGAAGGAGCAAAATACTTCATAAACAAGGCACAGGGAAGGAAAAAATGATAGAGAAATTTGTCACGCTTCCAGTTAAAGGGATGTATTATGCAGGAAAAGCAGGAGTTAATGCTCTTGCAAAAGGGGCAAGAAAAGCTGCTCCAAGTGTTGCCCCTGTGCTTGACACAGTGGATGTTACTGACTACTGCAGGAATATTGCTGCAAGCTCTAAAAACAAGGATATTGCAGAGCACATTGAAAAGAATCCTGGGAAAATAGCAGCTCTTGAAGCCTGTATCCAGGATTCATTGAAGAACCACAAAACTGCAAGAAAATGGGCTGGTGTTGTTGACACTGTTGACCGTTTGACAGCCCCTGTTGGAGCTGCAGCAGACTATCTTATATTCATGACAGGGACTGCTGGCTTTGCACTTGGTCTTGCAGAGGAAGCTGCTGAGTTTGCTGCTTTCAAGGCGCCGTTCCTGGTGTATTATGCTGCAAAAAATCCTCAGCGCATCCCAGGGCTGGTTGCGTGCGAGTTTCTTTCGCATGCCTTGCCTTTTGGTGATGCACTGGATTTAATGAATACTTACACCTATACTGTTGACTATGACATTAAAAGCAATGCAGTTCAACAGTTCAGGAAACAGGAAGGGCTGAAAAAGCCTGGATTTCTTAGCAGGTTGTGGAGGAAAAACCCCTCTGCCACAACCGCTGCTGAGAAGGAGGAGAAAAAGATGGAAAAAAACAAAGAAAATATAGATAATTTGGTAGGGCTGCCAAATCCATTTATCGAGTGCGAGAACAGGATTCGTGAGTACATGAATGATGTTGAACAGGACAGCTATGATGCATTTATGCAGGAAGAGAACACTGCCCTGCCAGCATCTCTTGAGAGATTTGTGGAGTGGGGATACAGCCCTGGAAAGGCAGTGAAGTGGTTCACAAGCAACAAAAAGTTCAGTGAGAACGGGAAAAAGATAACAGATCTTGTGAATGAGCACCTTGGTCCGCAGACAAAGAATGATATAAAGACAATAACAGGAGCTTATGAGCTTAAGATTGCAGGCGAGACAAAGTATGTTGTTGATGTGCGCGAGGAATTGCTGGTGGACTACAGGGATGCACATAATGTGCCTGATGAACAGGTTGCGCCTTGTGTAATGGTCACAACAATGAGAAACCACAAGGTCATCCTTGATGCAGAGACTGGTAAGGTTGAAGACAGTTATATGGGCAAGAAGAAAGTGCATAACAAAGGCCCTATAATCGGGCTTGGAAACACAGCAGAATACAAGCAGCTTGCTGCTTAATTTTTTTTTCTTTTTTCTCTTTTTATAGCATTATCGCACTCGCGACAAAGTAAACAATCAGTCCTGCAATCACAACCCCGATAGTTATTCCTATTCCTATTGTCTGGCTGTCTTTTGGTATATTGTCCAGCCAGTTGCCTGTTGCCTCTCCTGTTATCTGGTTTGTCACAGTTTCATTCTGCTCTTTTGTTATTGTTTGCTTTATCTTGCTTTCTTTTCCTTTCTCTTTTTCTTTCTCTTGCACAGGCGGTTCTGTTGTATTATCTTCTATTCCCATGCTTATGTTGCTGAATATCAATGGCGGTGCAGTTGTTCTCATTTTTTCTTCAAACTTGTCAAATCTCATCTGTGCTCTGGTGTAGTAATTGCTCATTATTATTATCCTTAATTCTGATATGCCGTCACTGTCAAGGTCTATTTTCTTTATTTCATAGTTTATCAGGGAGTATGGTATGTCTTTTAGGGTGAAATTCACTTGCTTCCTGTCTATTGAATCCATCCTAAGAGTATATGTTGCGTTATTCAGTGTGATTACTGCTGTGTCTCTCCTGCTTAATGTTTTTATGTCAGGGCTTCTTTCATCAAGGTCTATTTTCCAGTTTCTTGCGTATATTGAGCTTCCTCCGCCCCCTCCGCCGCCGCCGTAGATGCGGACAGGCGTGTTTCCTCCGCTGCCACTGCCAGCTGTAACTGTGATTTGCTGGACATCAGGTGTCGGATCTGATGCTCCTAAGTTGTCTGTTGCTGTTAGCGTGACATTATATGTTCCTGCTGAGGAATAAGTGTGTGATCTTGTTGCTGATGTTGTTGTTGTGTTTGTTCCATCTCCCCAGTTCCAGAAGTATGTCAGCGTATCGCCGGTATTTGGGTCAGAAGAGCTTCCTGCATTAAAGCTAACCTGCAGGTTTGATCTTGAGTATGTGAATGCGCTGTTTGGAGGCAGGTTTGTTATGTTTGAGATGTTTTGCGGTGCTGGATAGTTGGTTCCATTGTATGTCATTGTTCCGTTTGTCAGCACGCCGTTGTTGACTACCGCATTTATTATTGTAATGTTGTATAGTGTTGAGCCGCTAACTGTTGAATTATTGCACGTGACTCCTCCGCTTAATTGCGAGCCTGTTATGTTGCATGACTGCACATTAGAGCTTGTTATTTCTGATGTTGTGATTTGGGAGTTGTTTACATTGGAGTTTGTTATGTTGGAATTATTGACAGTTGAATATGTCGCGTTTGAGTTCATTACCTTGCTGTTTCCTGTAATTGTGCTTCCTGTCAAGTCGCTTCCTGGGTTCGGAGGGTCTACAAAGGAGTTTATTATGACGCAGTTCGTTCCTTGGTAATTTTTCACAGTTGAATTTATGACACTGCAGTTTGCCAGTATTGATCCTCTTATTGTTGAGCCTGTTGCATTCACGCTCTGCAGTGTGCTGTTGTCAACACTTGTGGAATATAATCTGGAATTGTTTGCTGCTGCTCCGTTTGTCAGGGTGCTTCCCTGCTCTATTATGTTCTGTACAAAATAATTCAGGTTTGTGTTGCTTCCGGCAGTTTCATTTATACAGGCGATATAAACGCCCTTGTTTCCCAAAGTAAGGCCTGTTATATTTCCTGAGTGGTTTGTCTGTCCTGTTGTTGCAAAATCATTTGACATGTTTGAATATGCTGTATCATTAAGTGACCATCTGCAGCTTGTGTTCTTGTTTGTGTTGAAGCTCATCATTAATGAGCTCTTGTTAATGCTTGAATTGTTTTGTGGATTTATGTTCATCTTTGCTAATGCTACAGCCACGTACACAGAATGGGATTCAGATTCTATTGTATAGTTTGATGAAGGGTATAATACTCCTCTTACATGATATGTTCCTGGTCCTGTGAAATTATATAAGATTGATAATGAGTTGTTTGTTTGTGCTGCGATTGTTCCATTTATCCATAGCTCTAGCATTCCTGTTGTCGGAATTATTGGTGTTACTGTTATATTTAGGACAGAACCGTTTATTGGCAGCGAAATGTCACCATCTGTCCCGTTTAATGTCAGATTAACAACTGCTTGTGCCTTATTCACTATCAGTGTTTGTGTTGCATTTGCGCCTGTGTAGTTCTGTGTTGCATTGTAGAAGCATGAATAATTGTAATTGCCTGCTCCTAAGACAGAAGTATCTGTCAGGCCTGAAAGCGCAACACCATTCCTTGTTAGTATTGGTGTTATATTTGAAGGGCTTGCATTGCAGCTTACATTTGCAGCAGTTCCATATGTTATTGGTGACTGAAGGCTTAAATTGATGTTTACCTGAACTGGATTGAATATAACTGTTCCTGATGCATTTGCGCCAGTATAATTCTGTGTTGCATTGTAATAGCAGGTGTAATTGTATGTTCCTGCTCCTAAGACAGAAGTATCTGTCAGGCCTGAAAGCGCAACACCATTCCTTGTTAGTATTGGTGTTATATTTGAAGGGCTTGCATTGCAGCTTACATTTGCTGCAGTTCCATATGTTATTGGTGTCTGTAGTGATAAATTAACAGTTACTTGTAATGGATTTACAGTGTAATTTGCAGAGATATTCATTGCATTAAAGTTGGGGGTAGCATTTGCATAACAGAAATAAGTATATGTTCCTGCACCCAGCAGGCCAGCATTATCTGGGTTTGAGACTACTGTTCTGTTTCTCATCAATACAGGTGTTACTTCAGACACGCTTGCACTGCAGCTCACGTTTGCAGGTGTTCCATATGTTATTGGTGCTGGAGTGGTTATTCCAATCTCATAGTTTCCTTTGTTTACTGTGTAATTATGCCGGTTAGTGTTGTACTGCATGCCGTTTGTGTAGTTTGCGTGCCACCTGAAAGTATAATTTCCGGTCGAAAGGTTAGCTACATCAAAATAGTTTGTACTGCCAGATGTATTTACAGTGTAATTTGTTCCATTGAATTCAATCCATACTGCGTGTATTGTTGCGTTTTGTATAAGCAGGATGCTGTTGTTTGTCTGAGCCAATACTGTTGCAGAAAATCTTGTTGTGCTGTTTTCTGTGTATGCTGCTGGTGATGCAGGGTTTGCATAGATGTTGCTGAATTGTATTGGCGGGTAATTGTAAATGTTAAAGTTCCAGGTTGTGTTTGTGCAGTTGTCTGCTGCTCCTGAATCATCGCACACTGTTATCAATATTGTATTTGTGCTTGTGTTTACAGGCGTAAAGTTCACCCATCCTGAGCTTGGATCAATGTTAAACAGGGAAGTATTATCATAGAATGTTAGAGTATCTCCTGTATCTATGTCTGATGCATTGAATTGATAGCTGAATGGAACATCCTTCCATGCGCCCACAGGAGGTGTTCCTGTGATTATTGGCCTGTCATTCACGTTTGTGACTGTTATCAGGACATTGTTGCTTGCTCCTGAAGTGTTCATGCCGTCGCTTGCTGTGAAGTTTGTTGTGACAGCCCCGTTCCAGTCTTGTGCAGGTGTTAGTGTTGCCTGGATTTTATTTAAAGTATTATTATAAGCATAAGTTATTGTGATGTTTCCTATTGATGCTGGCAAAAAGCTGAATGCAGATACCAAGTTATCTACATCATAGAAATAATCAGATATGTTAAAAGTGTGACTTGTATCTTCTGCAAAGGTTATCGCAGGTATTGTTGTGTTAAACACTGGCGCGTCATTTACAGGAAATACTGTTAAAGTAAAATTTCCTGTTCCTGTTAATTGCCCGTCAGATGCGGCAACTATAATGACACTTGTGCCGAATGCATCTTGTGTGATAGTTGCACAGTCTATGTATCGGTTGTTTGTTACTGTGCAGTTTGCCGGCGTGGTATTAGATTGATTTGCAATATTATAAGTAAGGTTTGATGAGTTTGTCCAGTCATCTGTAACATTTGCCCAAAGGTCTGTTAAGTTAACATTGTTTCCAGAATCTTCGCTGATATTTTTGTTAGGCAGTCCGCTTAAGTCTGGCGGCCTGTTTGGCCCCTTGAAAATTACTGTTAAATTCTGTGTCTGGACTGTGTTGCTTAGGTCATGTACAATTGCGTAATATGTTTCATTTTTTTGCACTCCTGATACCCTGCTGGTTGTGTATATGCAGCTTTGCTGGAATCCGCAGTTGTGTGTTGATGAATATGTTCCATTTACATAGAAATCTATGTGTGATATTGCTGCATTTGGCCACCTGTCTGTTGCACTTACTCTTACTGTTGCAGAGTTCCAGACAAGTGTTCCTGGCTGTGCTGTTATCCCGACTACTGGTGCAGGGTCGCTTGTCTGCGCAGCTGCAAAGCTGGCACTAATTAATAATAGCAGTACAAAGGGCAATATTTTGATTAATTTCATTTTATCCATCTTTTATTCTTCGTCTGCTCCCAGCGGAATCTCAAAAGCAAGCGCAAGCTCTCTTTCAAGTTCATCTGTTGGCAGATAATTGCTTTGGTTGAATTCAATCGCCCCTGCAAATCCTCTTAGTAGTCCTCTTTTGATGTCTGCCCTGAATCTCACTCCCCACTGTCTCTCCAAAGCCATGTCAGCATAATATCCTGATGCGATTAATGCGATTGCAGGCGTGTCCAGCACTGCAGAAAGCTCTCCAAAGGTTTCTGTGACTGTTTTTCCGTTCATGCCTGTTGTTTTTCCAGCCCCGCCGTATGCTATTAATGCAAACCCGTATTTATTTTTTCCGTCTATTATTCCTACTGGAAGATGATTGAATCCTTTTCTTTCAAGAAAGGAGTGCATTTCATCGCTTAGTTCTGGTCTTGAGCCTGTCTTGTGTGAGTCTTTGTCATATAATAACTGTACTATGCTTGAGATGTCTTTTATTACATCGCTTCCCATCATTGCTCCGATGCCTCCTCCTGTTTTGACATCTCCTTCATATCCAGTTATCCATCCATTGCCGAATATCATTGCCTTGAATAACGGGTTTCCGTCTTCATCTGCTATTTTTCCAAGATTCAGTGCTGCTGCAATCTGTCCCCTGTATGTTTTTGCTTTTCTTGTGTCTGCTCCTTCTTCTTTTTGCAGGTCTTGCAGGAATGCCATTGCTATTCCAAAATCATCATTTACATACAGTTCTGCTCTTAGCCCTGGTTTTAGTATGTCTGTTGTCTCTCTTGGCACGCCTGTGAATTCTGTTGTTTCCATAACATGGTCAAGGCTTGCGCCGAAAAAGCCTTTTATAGCATCTTTTGTGACAAATTCAAATGGGATTCCAAGTATTGCAGATACTGCCTGTTTTGAGAACCTGTCGCTTGTCCTGTCATGGCCTGTTTCACTATAGCTTGCGCTTGGGTCTGTATGGTTTTCATGCCAGGTTAGCGAGTCTTCTTCTGTTACAAGGTCTGTCCTGTCAATCATTACAGCTAATTTTGCCTTTACCAGGTTGGGTATGTGTGCATCCAGCCAGAATGACCCAAATCCATTGTTTATGAAATTTCTTATGTTTGCTGTTTTTGTTTCTGTTTCTGTTGGTGTGTCGCTTAACTGCGTTTCATTGAATACCCATTCCTTGTTTCCGGTGTGTTCCAGTATGCCTCCTAATTTCAGTGCCTCAGGGTCTATTCCAAATATTACTAGCGGGCTTAATTCTGTGTATCCTGCAATTGTCTGTTCAGAGACAAGGTTGTCTGCTGCATTTCTTTTGGAGGTGTAAGCTCTTAGAAGCGCAAGCTCAAGTAAGTCTCCAATTTTTCCATACAGGCGTTCTGTGTTGCCGTCTGCATCCTCAAATACAAGCCCCTGCTGGTATTCAAGTCTTGTGCTGTATTTGTTTCCAAGAATGTCTGCAAGGCTTATTCCTGTGTCTGTTTTTATAGCCCCGCCTGCGTCAGGCGCGTCGTCTTTTTTTGGTTTTTCATCTTTTTTTTGCTTTTTTTCTTCATCCGGTGTTTCTTCTTGTTTGCCTTCTTCTGTCTCAGGTGGTTTTTCTTCAGCAGGTTTCTTTTGTAAGTGTGCGATTCTTTTTTCAAGCTGTGACACAAGAGAATTAAATTCTTCTGTATTGGGAAATATTTCTTCTGCCTTTTTCAGTTCATCAATTGCAAGGCTGTAATAGTTGATTT
>WJJT01000034.1 GCA_014729555.1 Candidatus Woesearchaeota archaeon | reverse complement strand
TCTTTTAGTTTGTCTGGCAGGTAATTAGAAATAACATAATTAAGTCCGTGTTGTGCAAGTGCCTGCTGTTCTGCTCTTTTCTTTAGTTTCAGGCTCAGGTTCAGTGCTTTTTGCCATTCTTTGCTTTGCTGCACAAAGGGGTCGTTTTTCATTCCGTCTTTTAGTCTTTTTATGTCTACTTCTTTTAACGGATGTGATGGAAGTTTATAATCTAGTATGTCTTGTGCTGTTATTCCTATGAATTTTGCTTGTGGCACGCAGAAAAACTCGTTTAAATGTGCTGCATTTCCTGAGCCAACTTTTAAAGTACGGTAGATATTCAGCCACCCGTATGGGTCTCCGTCTGTGAACACGTATACCGGCATTTTCTTGTCATCTGCTAATCTTCTGATGAATCTTCTGCAGGCTCTTGTCGGCACTCCGCCCATTGAGATCAATATGCAGTTTGCTTTTTTCCAGTATGCGTGTTTTACCAGTCTTTGGTACATACCTTGTGTCTCTATTGCAAGGATGAATTTTGCTTTGGTCTCAAATTTCAGGTGTTCTACAGAATTAGGGATAGAGTATGCTCCTGTTCCCATTTTTGTGCAGTCTATTTCTATTTCTTTTCCTGTGTTTGGATCTTTATCAATCACAATCAACTGTCCTGCTACGTCGCCTCCTCTTTCATCGGGTATGAATCCTAGTTGTTCCCTGTTTACCTGGAACATTGCCTCTACATCGTCCATTACTGAGTCTGATTCTGGCTGTTCTATGAATCTGGCGTCTCCCCAGTTTTTTGAGACATAGTATGCTTCTCTTTTTGTTGCTATGTCGTCTGTCTCCACAAGGTATTTTGAGAGTCCCATCATTTTTAGTGTCTGGGCAAATGTTTTGACTGTTGCTGCTGTGAGTGTTCTTGTTTTTTCTTTGCCGCTTAGTTCAAAGAATCCTTTTTTTGGGTCAAATGTCACGTTGGATAGGCTTCTTACAGGAGATGTTAGCTTGGGTTGTTTCTTGCTTAGTATTTTTTTATACATGTCTGTAGCTAAATCCTTGATTTTGTCTATTACCTGTGATTTTTTGCCCATTGTTTCAAACTCCGTTTGGAACCTTGAAAATTTCAATTATTATATTTTCCTTTGAACTTTTCATATTTACTCTTCCTCTCTGCCTATTTTTGCGAATTCTTCATCATATTCTGTGTTTTCTATCTCTACTTTTTCCAGTTTTCCTCTGTGCTTCTCGAGCAAATCTCTTAGCATTTGTTTTATTTTTGCTTCATCTGATTGTTTTAATGCCAATAACTCTTTTAGTGCCTCTGCTACATGAGGAATATATTTTTCAATATAACTTCTTTTTTGTGATTCTGCGTGTATTCTTTTTTTCTTGTTTACATAGCTTCCTAGTTTTCTTCCGCACTCCTGCAGCGCCAGTTTGATCTCTTTTATAATCTCAGGATAGTGTGCCAGCGCCTCTTTTGCTTCTGATGTGAATGGTGGCCATACTGATGCCAGGTGCACAACAAGCGTCACAGGCCCTTGCGGCAGGGCTCCATTGCTTTGTGATAAGCCATAGCTTCTCCAGCTTGTCTGCACAACCCCTTTGAATATTGCTCCTGCACTCTGTTGATACAGCAGTGGAACCCTGTTTGCAAATCTCATTAATCTTATTGTTTGGTCTTTTGGCTGGTCTCCACCATAAGCTATTGCACACTCTATCACAAAAGGGTTGCCTCTGTATACTGCCGGTGATCTTGTTACTGCTGTGTAGAATTCTGCATTTATCTCTTTCTTGAGCCCTTTTTCTAGTAATTCTGATCCTATTGGCACTATGCAGTCTGTGGATGGCGCGATTATTTTTGTGTTTTTTATTCCTTCCATTAATTTTTCTGCTTGCGCGTGGTTTATGTCTTTTGGTTTTGTGTTTGGCGGAATAGCTGCTTTCTCGCATATTTCTTTAGCTGTGCCCGTCCCTATTCTACAGAAATCTTTTGTCAGGAATGCCTGCAGTGTTCTTGCTTCTGTATCCCCGAGCATTTTTATTAGTATGCCTACTTCAACTCCGTATGGGTGCGGCTTGATTTCTTTTGGTTCTTCTGGCAGTTTTTCTGTTGCTCTTGGAAACACGAATTGTTCTGCTTTGGGATTAGTGTAAATGATTGTTGCGTGCGGATTGACTATTGCAGTTTCTTTAATATAAGTATCAACGCTTTGGTCTCCTTTTTGATAGCTTGCTTCTAAGTCCAGTTCTATTCTTGTTCCTTTTGGTTTTTTCCATTCTATTTTTTCTTCTTTTATTATCTCTGGCTTGTTGTTTTTTGTGTCTATTTTCAGTTCAAACAGCATTGCATCGTGTTTTTCGTCTATTCTTGATTTTATTTTTGCTGGCCTTCCGGTGGTTAATTGTGAATAAAGCACTGCTGCGCTTATTCCTATTCCCTGCTGTCCTCTTGCCTGTTTTAGTGTGTGGAATTTGCTTCCGTATAGTAATTTTGCAAATATGTTTGGTACTTGTTTCTTTACTATTCCCGGGCCATTGTCCTCTATAATTACCCTGAACCTGTCATTTCCCATGTCAAGTATTTGCACGTTTATTTCTGGAAGTGTTCTTGCTTCTTCGCATGCGTCTATGGCATTGTCTACTGCTTCCTTGACTACTGTCATAAGGGCTTTTCTTTTGTTGTCAAATCCCAGCAGGTGCCTGTTTCTCTCGAAAAATTCTGCCACACTTACTGATTTTTGCCTTTTTGCCAGTTCTACTGCTATTGGTTCTTTTGCCATCTATTGTAGTTCTCCTCTTCGTTTTTCAAGCCACCGGTATACTGGTGTGTGCAGGCTTCCGCTCAGCAATGATTCGATTGCTCTTCTTGCCAGCACAAGAGCGTCAAATGGCCCTATTATTCCGATTGTTTTGCCGTATACGCAGATGTTTGTTCCTGTTAATTCTTCCAGTGTTGCTCTTGATTTTCCTTCCTGTCCTATTACTCTTCCTTTTAGTCTTTCTGCGTCTTTTTTTGTTTTTGCGTATTCGTTTATGTGTATCATGTCAAAGCCGTAATCAACTTTTAGTAATAATCTTGCAATGTCTGGGTTAAATCCTCTGCCAATTGCTCTCACAATCTCGCGTGCAGTGTATACTTTTAGTGCCTCTTTTCCTGTTATTGTGACGTCACCTTCTTTTGAGTCTACTGTTACCTGCACGTTTAGTGTGTTTTCTAGTTGTTCTTTTTCTTCGCCTTTTTTGCCTATGAGTACTGCTACTCTTTCTTTTGGTATTTTCAGTGTGTATTCAAATTCTTCTGTTTCAGTTTCTTTAGGCATATTTTTAGAGAAAATGCGCCGGTTTTTTAAATGTGCTGGTTACTCAGGTTAGCGCATTATTTTTTTCTTGATTTCTTCACTCTCTGCTTTTACGCCTCTTTTTTTGAAAAAATTACATATGTTATTTATATCTCTTTCTAAATATTGCATTGCATTTGGGTCTTCAAGCGGTGTTGCCTGTGACATGTCGATAAATACTGGTTTTTCTTTGTAATTTAATATGTTGTATTGGCTTAGGTCTGCGTGGACCAGCCCTGCTTTATATAGTTTTCTTATTCCGGATATTACTTCTTCAAAGAATTGTTTCGGTTTTTTTGGGAGTGCGTCTTTTATTTTTGGTGCTGGTTCTTTGTTTCCTATGTATTCCATTACTAATATATTATACAAGCAGGTTATAGGTGTTGGCACCCTCACTCCTGCCTCTCTTGCTTTCAGGAGATTTCTGTACTCTCTCTGTGCCCAGGCAAATATTGTTTTTCTTCTTTGTTTTCTTACATTTGGGAATCTTGGGTCATATTTGATATAGTCATACATTCTGTTGAAGTCACAGGTATGAAGCCTGTATATTTTCACTACTACTTTTTTGCTGTTCTTTTTGGCTGTAAATACATTTGCTTCTTTGCCTATAAATATAGGGCTCTCTAGCCCTTCAAAGTGGCCTTGAGAGATCAGTTTGAAGATGTTTCGTTCTGTGAAAGTGTCAAACACGTTTTTTAGTGTCTTGAATTTTTCTCTTGTTATTTTTGGCATTTGTTAGTGTGATTTGTCTTGAATATATATTATTTTCCTATTTAAACAAAAGAGTAAATACTCTGAAACCATTAAATACTGCAAGCACAAGCCTTGGCTGCTTAAACCACAAGCTTTATATACTTCTATAGTATATATGTTTTTAGGCCGTTTAATGCCCGTCACGAGAGTACCCACGGGAGCTGACGGTAAAACCAAGCAATGAGCTTGGGGGTTAGTGTTTCGGGCTACAGGCCGAGATTATTATCATACAATATAAAGAAAAATTCAACGAACAAGTTCAATTTCATTCATTGTTCATCCATTTGAAAAATGAAAGTGCACAGCTTTATTTCATGTTTGATGTGTTAAAATATGCTATTTAGAGCAAGACAGCTCTATTCAACGTTTTGAACTTGTTCTTAGAGAATTGGAGGGGTTAAAATGGCTAAGATAAGCCCAGTATCATCTAAATACATCGTTAATGCAACTATAGAGATTGAAGGAGTTGTTAACAGGCCAGACGTGATTGGCGCGATTTTCGGCCAGACAGAAGGCCTTCTTGGAGCTGACTTAGAGCTTAGGGAGCTTCAGCGTTCTGGAAGAATCGGAAGGATTGAGGTTAATGTGGATACCCGTTCTGGCAAGACGCAAGGAACGATAGTTATACCCAGTTCTCTGGACAAGGCTGAGACTTCTATTGTAGCAGCTGCTCTTGAGGTTATCCAGAGGATTGGCCCGTGCAATGCTAAGATTAAGGTAAAGGATATAGAGGATGTCAGGATTAGCAAGCGTAATTTTGTTGTTGAGAGGGCTAAGGCGCTTCTTAAGACTCTTATGGATCATCAGATGCCTGACTCGCAAGAGCTTGCTGATGAGGTTGCTCACTCTGTCAGGATCATGGAGGTCCAGGAGTATGGCAGGGAGAGGCTTCCTGCAGGTCCTATGATTGATGAGTCTGACGAGATTATTGTTGTAGAGGGGCGTGCAGATGTTCTTAACCTGTTGAAGCATGGCTTTAAGAATGCGATTGCTATGAACGGCACAAGCTGTCCTCAGACAATAATTGACTTGAGCAGGAAGAAAGAGGTTCTTGCTTTTGTTGATGGTGATCGTGGAGGCAACTTGATTATAAAGGAGCTGATTAATGTTGGTGAGATTGATTTTGTGACCAAGGCTCCTGATGGAAAGGAAGTTGAAGAAATCACAAAAAAGGAGATTCATAAGGCTCTGCGTTCAAAGATTACTATTGAGCAGGCCAAGATGGAGCTTAATAGTGTGGATACTTCTGAATCCATTAAAAAGCCGGTTTTTGCAAACAAACGCCCGCAGTATCAGCAGAAAAAGCATGTTCGCCAGATGAGCAGACCTGCATCTTCAAGACACTCTAATAGCAGGCCCGCTCCTGCTCCAGCAGCATCACTCAGGCCTGATGAAAAGCAGAAGTTCAAGAGGATGCTTGAGAACCTTATTGGAACAAAGGGCGCGTATATACTTGATAATAAGTTGAATGTGCTTGGAAAGGTTCCTTTCACAGAGCTTGCCACAACCTTGAAGAGCCTGAATGCAGGTGTTTATGCTGTTGTGTTTGACGGCTCTGCTGACAGGCAGATTATTGATATTGCTTCACGCGCTGGTATCAAGCACGTTGTTGCAATGCACAGTGCTGTTGGCTCTGATTCAAGAGGCATTAATGTTGTTACTGTGAATAATCTTTAATTTTTTCTTTTTTAAAAATGGTTGAGATAACTGAAGAATTAAAAAAATTGATTGAAGAGCATGCCCTTGGGTTTGCGACAGTTGATGAATCTGGAAACCCGCACAATATTGCTGTGGGCGATGTTAAGGTTATTTCTGAGGATCAATTGATAATCGGAGATGTATATCTGGTTGAGACCATTAAAAATATTCAAAAAAACAACAATGTGTCTTTAGTTGTCTGGAATAAGGATTGGGAAGATAACTGCATTGGATATGAACTAAAAGGAACAGCAGAGCATTTTTCTGAAGGTGAATGGTTTGAAAAAGCCAAAAAGATTCATGAAGGATTTCCTGTTAAAGGGGCGGTTATTGTTACAATTAATAAAATAAAAAAGTTAGCTGTCGGTAATCCATAGTTTTTACTTAACATTTTTATACCAGTTCTATCTTTTACTTCATAAAAGAGGTATTTGTAATGGTTTATGAGATTGTTCTTGGCAGGGAGGAAAAGGATAAGGAGAAGTGGGGTACGAAGGGTTCTATTCTGCTTGGAAAGCAGTATGTTAAGATGGGTCAGGTTACGACTCTGTCCCAGCCTGTTTTTCTTGATTTAAACAAGGCTCATGTTTTGTTTGTTTGCGGCAAGAGGGGTTCTGGCAAATCATATAGCTTGGGTGTTATTGCAGAGGGTATTGCTAATCTTGATCCTAAGTTCAGGGATAAGCTTTCTGTTTTGATGCTTGATACTATGGGTATTTACTGGACTATGAAGTATCCTAATCATCAGGATGAGCAGTTGTTGAAAGAGTGGGATCTGGAGGGTCAGGCAATCAAGAATGTCAGGATTTTTACTCCTGCCGGTTATTTCAAGGAGTATAAGGAAAAGGGGATTCCTACTGATTTTCCTTTTGCTATTAATCCTGCTGAGCTTGCTCCTGAGAATTGGAATCTGACTTTTGATATTAGTGCTAATGATCCTATTGCTGTTTTTATTGAAAGGATTGTCTTGACTCTGAAAAAAGAGAGGGATGCTTATGATATTTCTGACATTCTTGAGGCTATAGGGGCTGATGAGAGAGAGGAAACGCAGGTTAAGAATGCTGCAATTAATCGGTTTAAGGCTGTTCAGAGATGGGGTGTTTTTTCCAAGGATGCCACTCCTATGAAAGCGCTTGCTAAGGCAGGGACTGTTAATATTCTTGACTTAAGTGCTTATGCTGTTATGCCTGGCGGCTGGAAGATTAAGCATTTGGTCATGGGTGTTGTTTGTGAAAAGATGTTTATTGAGCGCATGGTTGTAAGAAAGGGTGAAGAGTTCTCTTCAATCAGGTCTGCTGTTCATTATATCACTGATGAGCCTTCAGCAGAAGAAGCCAAGCTTAAGGCTTTTGAGATGCCTATTGTGTGGATTATGATTGATGAGGCTCATGAGTTTCTTCCTAAGAAGGGTAAGACTGCTGCAAGTAATGCTTTAATTACACTTTTAAGAGAAGGGCGCCAGCCTGGTGTTGCTTTGGTTCTTGCTACTCAACAGCCTGGCAAGATTCATACTGATGCAATGACTCAGTCTGATATTATTCTTGCTCACAGGCTTACTGCTAAGGTTGATACAGATGCTTTGGGTGCTTTGTTGCAGAGTTATTTGAGAACTGGTTTGGATCAGGCTCTGGAGGATTTGCCTAAGGTTGCAGGTGCTTGCTTGGCTGTTGATGATGTTAATGAGAGGATGTATCCTATGCGTGTCAGGCCGAGGTATAGCTGGCACGGCGGCAGTGCTCCTAAGATTATAAAAGAAAAGAAAAAATTGTTTGAGTTCTAGTCTTCTGTTGGTGCCTCTGTGAATGCAGGCAGCACGTCTTCTTGTTTTAGTGAGTTGAATCTGACGTTTGTGAACTGGTAGAACTCTTCATTGTCTTCTGGGTCGGTTATCTTGATTTGCAGCGGCACCCCGTATGTTTCGTCAAGCCACATCTCTGCTTTGTTTTCTCTTTTTGGATAGTGTATTTTTAGCGCGCTTCTTCTGTCAATTACTTCTGGCCCGTCGATTTCTGCTGTTTCTGGTATGTCTGACAGCCATTCATATGGAGTTTTTCTTCTGTAGTCGGCATAGTTCACGTTGAATATCTTCTTGGTGTTGTCTGTGTTTGCTGAGATGCATCGTCTTTTGTGCTCGCATCTTCCTGTTGCTGTTTTTAGTGCGTCATCAAGGTATACCGTGTCAAAGTAGTCGTCAACAACATAGTAGTTGTCTTCGTATAGCTTGACTTTTATCTTGTCTCCCAGCACATGGTATGTGTCAAGGAATCTTCCTTTTTCTTCTGGCCCTCCGTACAAGTAGCTCATGCTTGTTAGTTTTCTGTTTGCTGCATCTATTTTTGATTTTATTGCTTCTGGCAGGTTTGCTGGTGCTTCTTTTGTTTTTGTTTCTGTTGTCTTTTTCTCTGTTTTTGGCTCTGGTTCTGATTTTTTTGTTTCTGTTTTTGTTTTTTCTTTTTTTGGCTCAACTACTTTTTCTTTGACAGTTTCTGTTGTTGTTGCGCCTGTTATTTCACCTTTTTTTTCATCCTTTTTTTTGGTTGTATTGTCTTTTTC
>WJJT01000004.1 GCA_014729555.1 Candidatus Woesearchaeota archaeon | reverse complement strand
GCAGACTCAACTGGCGTTTCGTAGCTTTGCATTACCCAGGTCATTCGTAACGCAAAGCAGACTCAACTGGCGTTTCGTAGCTTTGCATTACCCAGGTCATTCGTAACGCAAAGCATCCACAGGCTTTAATTTAGAAGCCTGCATTGCAGGCCAGACTCCTGCAATAGAACCGACCAGGAAACTGAATGCAAGAGCTCCAAGAATCAAATACCAAGGAAAATGCGCCTTGAGAATGCTGAAATTTGCCTGTGCAGCAGCAAGTTCTATTGCCTTGCTCATGCCCATGCCAATCAAGATGCCAACAGCACCCCCCACCAATCCCAAAAAGCCTGACTCTATCAAAAACAAATACATAATATCAGAATTCCTGGCACCAATAGCCTTCATGACACCAATCTCATTAGTTCTCTGCAAGACAGCAGTATACATCGTGTTAAGAATGCCAATACCGCCGACAAGCAAACTAATCGCAGCAATACCAATCAAGACACCCTGAACAATAGCAAAAACACTGCCAAACGTCTCCATGAACTCCTCAAAAGTCGTGATGGCAAAATCCTCTTCACCCTCTTCAACATCCCGATGCCTTCTTACAGACCTCTTTAAAGACTCTGCAACAGCACCAACATCCTCGCCCTCAACAACCTCTGCAATAATAATAGAAAACTCATCACCTGCATCAAAAATATCACCTGCAGTCTCAATAGGAATAATTAATGTAGAATCATCATCAGGATTGCCAATAGGCTCAAGCTGGCCCACAATATCAAACTTAAACCCCTCAATCTCAACCCTGTCACCAACCCCCACCTCTTTGTCAAAAATCTCGCCCTTGGAAAAGCGAACACCTGCAACAGCCTTGTAAGAATCCCCTTTCTTCAAGTCTCTTCCCTGAGAAATCTTGAAATTGCTTGTATCAAAAATAATCTTTTTTGTTTCGTCAACAGGCATGCCTGCAACCCAGGTGTATTTATTCTCATCACTGTAACTAATCTTGCCAACTCTCTGCAAAAAGCCGCCAGCATCCTTTATGCCTCTTGAGCCCCTGACAACCTTTAAGTCATCCTCATCAAGAACAACACTTGAGCCAATCCCAAAAAAGCCGCCCTTAGGCATGACCATAATCTTGTTAGTTCCCATTGCCTCAAACTGCTCTGTAATAGCCTTTTGCAGGCCCTGGCCAACAGAAATCAGGCTAACAACAGCAGCAATACCTATGAATATGCCCAACATGGTCAAAAAAGTACGAAGCCTTCTTGACTTCAGGCTCTTGAATGAAAACACAAAATAATCTTTTATCATCTGCCAAACTCCTTATGTAGTGCAGCTAAATATTTTTTTAATTTTTTAATATACTCCTCTTGGGTATGTTTATTTATTGACTTTTTTTTTCTTAATTCCATTGCAGCATGAACAATATGTTTTTTAGGAGCAATCTTGCACAATGCTTTCCAAGAATGGGCAGGATGAAGACCTCTTACTTTGAATTCAAGATCTGCCAGCCAAAAAGTCTGTTTTAATATTGCTTGAAAATTAATTTGCTTATTTTTTAACCACGGCAAAAACATAGTTTGAAAAACCTTGATCATTGTCTTCAAATCTGTTAAATCTGAGCGCATTTTAAAATCTTCTTGCCTTAGTTTTTTGCCATAAATCAAATGATAATTAGGCATATACTTAATAAATCTTCTAGGACCTGTTCTTTTCTTTGTTATTTGCTTTGAATGCTTACCAGTTTTAAGCTCCCATAATGCATAACCTGATAATCCACTCTTTGGCTTGAATTTTTTATGAATCTCTTTTATGAGCTTTGTGATCATCTTCTGAGCTTTAACGTCTGTTGTTATCACCCAAAGATCTACATCACTGTCAGGAGTCATCTCTCTTCTAGGAAAACTGCCTCCAGCATAAATAGAAACAATTTTTTCTTTAGGAATTTTCTTTAATACTATTTTCTTTATTTGTGATAAGACTTTAATTGCAGCTTTCTCCTGCTTTGTCAATCTTTTCCACTTTTTCCAAAACATCATTTGCTTGACCTCAAAGCGTCTACTGGATTCATCCTGCTGGCCTGCCTTGCAGGCAGGATGCCGCTCATTGTTCCAACAAAATAAGCAAAAACCAATGCTCCAATTATTATAAAAGGACTAAAGCTTGCATGAAAAATATCAGCACCAAGATTCTGCGCAATGATCTCTCCAACTTTTGAGATGCCCAGACCAATAACAACACCAACAATGCCGCCTGCCAGGCCAAGGATGCCGGACTCAAAAAGGAACAACAGCATGATGTTCGAATTTCTTGCACCGATTGACTTCATAATACCTATCTCCTTAGTTCTTTCTAAAACAGTAGTATACATTGTATTCATTATGCCAATGCCGCCGACAAGTAAACTAATTGCAGCAATACCCACAACAAAAATAGTGACAATACCAAGAATAGTGTTAAGCTGGGAAATCATCTGCTCAGCAGTCTGTACACTAAAATCCTCTTCATCCTCATCAACATCACGATGCCTTCTTAAGTCTTTTTTAATCCTTTCAGCCACCTCGCCTGGAGGCTCTGTAAGCTCTGTCAAGGCAAAAATAGTAGAGACCGTCTCAGGCTTGTCATAAACCTCTCTTGCCTGCTCAAGAGGAATCCTTGCCAAAGAATCATGAACACCAGTGCCTGCCTTTTTCTGAATACCAATAACCTTGAACTCAATATCCTGAATAAGAATCTTGTCACCAACCCTAACATCCTTCTCAAAAGTGTCATAAGCAACATCATACCCAATCACAGCCTTGCGCTTATCGCCTTTTTTTAACTGTCTTCCCTCTTCAACATCAAGAAAAGAGGTGCGCTCAGTTAATGCCTCTGCATCTGCATCTGTTGAATACCCCCAGACACTCATGAACTCAACCTCATCCTTGAACTTCACCTTTCCGCTCTTGGATATGGTTGCAGTGGCAATATCAACACCCTTGACTTTCCTGACAACCTCTAAGTCATCTTCAGTCATGTTGCCAGAAAACATGCTTTCCCCTCCAGGACCAAACTGGCCAGAACCAGGGGTAATCATAATCCTGTTCTTTCCAATCTTCTCAAACTCAGCATTAATAGAAGACTGCATGCCCTGCCCCAAAGATATAAGACTCACAACAGCAGTGATGCCGATAAAAATGCCAATCATAGTGAGCCAGGTCCTTACAGACCTGCCCTTAAGACTATGAAAAGCAAGCTTGAAATAATCCTTAATCATTTTTTATGCTGTTTTTTCTTTTTCCTGCGCCTGTACCACCAATATATAACCACTGCAAGCACAAGCAAGGCGATTATTATTGTTCCTGTGTAAGACTTTTCCTCACCAAGCTCTGCCTTGCTGATGACTCTCAAAGGCAAATCAAAAGTCTTGCTGTAATCCTTGTTATACAGGTCCTTGAAATCCACAACAACATTCAGGCGCACATCCTTGGCTTTAGGCTTTATTATGAATTCAAAAGTCTCAAAATCATCACTGTCAAGGTTTCCGATGTATTCTTCATTTGATGGGGAGAGAACCTCATAATTCTCAGTAGAGACAAGCCTTGTGTTAAGATACTTCAGGTCGGATATTCCCTTGTTGATTATCTTTAATGTGACTGTACCCGGCTTGTTAGGCGCAGTAACCTCTGTGGAATCAACAACAACCATCAGGTCAGGCTCTGCGCTCATAATCAAGCTGATTCTTGTCTCATCAGAATACTCTGTATTACGAATGTCCTTGTAATCAAGCTGCAGCGGGATTGAATAAACCTTAATCTCAGCAGAGGTGTCTGCAATCAGGCTAAAACTTACTTTTTCAGTCTCTCCAGGAAGAATCTGTTTAATCCTCTTTGTATTGCCAGAGCCAATAGGTGCAATCACAGACTCATCAAGCTCAAGAGTAACATCAATATCCTTTACAGTAATCTTGCCGTGATTCTTAAGCTCAAGCTCAACCTTGATGAAGTCACCAGGCTGGATTGCTTCAGGAGTTGTGGAGTATTCATCAACTGTCAGGATAGCGCCAGCAGTCCTTATTGATATATCCCCCTCTAATCTTGTCCAGACAAGGGATTCCCCAAACTGGTACTGGAATTTAACCTGCATATCCTTGTTAGGGGCGTCATGCGCCACAACCAGCCTGTATTTTATGACTGCATTCTCGCCCTCTGGAAGGGCCTTGAGCGTCTTCATCTCCTCCTCTCCCTCTGCTAGTGAGAAAGGATATTCTGGAAAAAATTCAATCCTGAAATCCTCTGAAGTTGTTCCCTCATTGTTCACAGAGACCCACACCTCAACATAACCACCAGGCTCAACAGGGGCGGGCTCATACTTCAGAATATCTGCACTGATCAACGGGCCTCTCCTTGCTGCAAAAACACTCACTGCAGAAACAACCACTAAAAATATTATTATTAAGCTTATTATTATTATTTTGTTTTTCATTTTTTCTTTCCTCCTTTCTTGGTTTTAGTCTTAACAATCTGGCCGTCAACAAGAAAAGCAATGCGGTCTGCATGCTCTGCCAAATCAACGTCATGAGTCACGAAAACAACAGTCTTGCCTTTTTTCCTGTTAAGGTATTTTAGCAAGTCCATTATTTTCTCGCCAGTCTTCTGGTCAAGATTTCCAGTAGGCTCATCAGCAAGAACAACCTCTGGATCAACAGCCAAAGCACGGGCAATAGCGACACGCTGCTGCTCTCCTCCTGACAACTGCCCTGGAGTGTGATTCATCCTGTCCTTAAGCCCCATTTCATTAAGCAATCTTTCTGCAATATCCAGCCGTTCTTCCTCAGGAACGTTCTGGAAAATCAATGGAAGCATAACGTTTTCCTTGGCAGTCAGGTTTGGCAATAGGTTGAATTTCTGGAAAATAAAGCCTATCTTTTTTCCCCTGACCTGTGCTAAATCAGATTCTTCCAAATCTGCAATATTGATATTATCGAGGAAAATCTTTCCTTTAGTGGGAATGTCAAGGCAACCGACAAGATTCATGGAAGTGGACTTTCCAGAGCCAGAAGGGCCTCTGATAGCGAGAAACTCACCCTCATAAACATCAAGGCTCAGGCCCCTTAAGGCATGCACCTGATGCTCGCCAAGCCGGTAAGTCTTCCAGACATCTTTTAATCTTATGACCACTTTCTTTTTCTTCATTTTATCTTCTTCAGCTCCTTTATTGTCTTGCTTAAGATATCCTTTACTTTTTTCTTGTTCTTTTTGAACAATCCTTTGCTGAATATCCTTCCGATCTCAATCTTGAAGTTGTGGACTTCGGGAGGAATATCCTCAATAGAGTATTTTCCTTTTTTCAGTGCCTCTACTGTTTCCTGAAACTGCGTCAGTTTTTCTCCAGTCAGGGCAGACCACATCTTAAGGCTTTCTTCTACTTTTTTTAACAAGATATCTTTGTGCATGTCAATGATTTTCAGGTGCTCTTTGCCATCTTTTGTCAAGGAATAAATCTTTTTTCTTCCATCTTTTTTGCAGGAAACAAAATTTTTCTTTGTCAAGTCATTAAGAACAGGGTAAATAGAACCAGGGGAGGGCTTTGAGCCTATCTTTTCCTCTATGAACTTCATCAAGGCATAGCCTGACAAAGGCTTTTTGTCAAGCGCTTTCAGCACAAGCAGTTTCAGGTTGCCTCTTATCATATTATCATTTTCGATATATTGTTATCGACATATTATTGTCGATATATTGGTTGTGATATATCGGAAGCGATGCTGATATTTAAATGTTTTGGTTTATGATGGGACTTATATTATTTTACAGATAACCCCGTCTGCCCAGCAGACCAGAACTCCATCCTTTGCATGTGTCATTCCCCAAATCGCATTTTCCTTCTGAAGTGTTGGCTTGATTTCTGTGATTTTTCTAAGTTTTCCAGTCTTAAGATCAAAAGAATAGAGCTTGCCATATCTTGTACCGATCAATAATATTTGCTTGGATAATTTCTCTATACAACTCACGTCTTCTCCTGCGTTGATTCTGTGCTCTGCCTGAAGCTTTTTGTTAAAGACAATTATATCGCCCCATCGATTGCCTGTAATAATTCTATTGCCTGTTATCTTTAGCCCCCAGAGAGAAGGGCCGAATCCCTTTTTCAGCCTTTTATCGCCTGGATAGAACTTCTTCAGATTCACTTCACCTATTTTTTTGAAACGCTTTCTGTCAACAACAAACAAATTTCCATCATAATCACCTGTATAAATATTGCTGCTGTCAAAATCAACAGACCAAAGTCTTGTCTTTGCAGATGCCAGCTGGAGCTTTTTCTTTATTCTAAGATTAGTATCTAGTATTTCCAGTTTGCCAGATCTTGTGGGCACCAAGATTTCGCGCTTTCTCGAATCAAAAACAGCATTATAGCATCCTTTGCCAATCTTATCATCTTTTTGCTTCAATATTGCGCCGGTTCTATCTATCAGATTGAATGTGCGCGCTGTATCCTTACATCCGACAAATATTTTTCTACTAGGCAAACCAAGCAACGAATAGACCATGTGGGGAAAAAACACTGTGTCTTCTAAATCTTGTTTGTGTAATACGTAGACTACTCCTTTTGTTTTCTTTGCAATCTCTTTACTGTACTCTACTTTTCTCCTGTCCCATACACTGCCCCCAACATATAATCTGCTGCCAGCGGTTATTGCAGCATAAACAGAGGATGGAAATCTTAGTCTATATTTTATCCTAGGCATATAATCCGCTATACCCCAAGTAGTAATTAAAGTTTTCTCTTATTTCTTATATTTCCGCCCTCAACAGCAAGAACATAGAGCTTGTCTAATTCATCTGCGCATTTTCTGCCGAGGTTTCTTCTTATCTCTTTTTTGCCAAGAGATACAGTGCCTAATCTTAAATACCTTTTTTCACTGTCTCCTATATTCTCGTATTGCTCATCTAAAGTCATAAAAATATGATACGGCATCTGCATATAAAAAGTTGTGCAGTATATATGAGAACTTAATCTAAAACACAGCAACATTTATATACAATATTAAAATAAATATTTAAATTATGACAAAAAAAAACAGCAAGCACAAGGCAATACACTTTGTAGCTGCCACAATATTCGGCATAGTTGCAATCGTGCACATACTAAGATTAGGATACGGTGTTCCAGTGCAGATAAGCACCTGGCAGATGCCCTTATGGCTGAGCTGGATTGGCGTGTTTGTCACCGGTTCGCTGGCAGTCCTGCTCTGGCAGAGCGCGAACAACAAATAAACAAGCCTGAAAATCCAAATCACAGTAACATTTATATACTATATATACAGAAAACAAACTATTAATAAAAAAAGGTGATTATATATGGCTTTAGGCATGTCCACTCCCAAAAGAGTGTTTTTCATAGTTGTTCTTGTAGCAATAGTTGCTTCACTGGTCATAATGGGTGAGTTTTACAGGACAGGGGCTGCAATAGCATACCGGCCGCTGCAGCAGGCAAGAGACCACCTGGGAATACAGTTGTTCTTTGCAGACTACATAGGAAAGCAAGTGCAGGGAGTAGACGGTGCTGTTTGGTTAGGCGCTGCAAGAAGCACGATACAGACAAATGAAGGAAGAACAGAGGTGTATCCATCACTTCAGTTCTGGGTTCCAGGGGAATTCAACGGAGGAAGACTGGTATTTAAACAGATAAAGACGCCAACATACACTGCAAGCGCAGCACTATCCTGGCCATTAAACACGCCACTGTTCCAATACAAAATAGTATTCAGTTCAGGGCTCCAGAGCAAGCTTGACAGCAATAATGCACTGGATGACCTAAGAGACAGAAGACTAAAGATACTAGGAACAACATTCACATTTCTTTCAGGGCAGAGTACATACAATCCAGGCACAAACAACATACACCTAAGGCTGATGGGCGGATACGGCACAATAGACCTCACAGACATCTGTGACAACCAGTTCACAACAGGTGGAGTGAGAGTGAATGGAAAATCAGTTGACGCACACCTCAGAATACTCTGCTCACAAGTAAACAATATAGTGCGAATAGAGAGCATAGAATACAGGCCTCTGGCAACAACAGCTGCAGCAATAACAAATGACTTTGACGTGCTCCCAAAACACGGAGCGCAGGAATACATGCTTTACCCGCAGGCACTATTGACACCTGAATTCAATCTATTCCTTGCACAAGTCGGCTCAGGAGGAGGAGCAGGGGCAAACCCTGCACCATCTGGAGGAGGAGACATAGTGTTTGACGGCTCAAGAAGACAATGGAGGGCAACATTCTCACTACTAAGAGGCGGAAGATACCAGCTAGACCTCTTAAGCAACAACCCATATGCCTGGGGAGACGGCAGCAGAAACTTTGTAGTCACAGAAGGCAACTGGATAAACATACAGGATTACTTTGCACTAAGCGCAGGAAACGGGCTGAATGACCCAAGCTGGATATACATGCTGAACAAAATAGACACTCAAAACAATATAGTTTACTGGAGAGACATGGCAGGAGGAAGAACAAAACAAGCAAACTACAATGCTGGAACAAACAAAGGAAGCATGAACATAGGAGGATACAGCTTTAGCTTTGATGTGGACCCTGCAAACAAAAGAATAAAAGTAGACCAAAACCTTGCAGGAGGAGGAACCGTAGAGCTAAGAACAAGCGCAAGACTGCTGTTGAAGTTCGGACCAGCACCAGGAGATGTAAAACTAAAAGTTCCTGCAGAACTCAGACAGGAGCAGTTTGTGGACCTTGTAGACAGCTTCAAGCTCTTGAATGACGCAACAATGCAGGTAATATCACCAAGCATGAAAGACGACATCTCAGTAGAGGGAAGAGAGCAGGGAATGGACCAGTTTGGCAACAGGCTTGTGCTTGACAGGGACAGAAGGCCTGACGAGCTGAACATATTCACAAGCGGGCAGCAGGCAGCACCGCAGGCAACAGTGTCATCTGGAGGACAGACAGCAGCAATATTACTGCTGACAGACAAGCAATCTGAGCTAAAGGCAATGCAGCAAGGCAGCTAAGTCAAGTTTGTGGTGTTGCAGCAATGCTGCGCTACGTTATGCTGCAGAAACCTCCTGTAAACCAGATTTATCAGAACCTACACACTAATCTTAGAACTTCACAGGCAGCATTACCATTAACTTGATAGCACCCAGCAAAGCTAAGCTTTTTAACTTATTCTTATTTTTCTTTTTATTATGGAGATAGCACCAGGCATACAGATAATAGACTTAGGGGTTTATCTAGCTAAACACAAGACCCTAGTACTGTCTGACTTTCACATAGGATATGAAGAAGAACTGAACAAAAAAGGAATATTGGTTCCCAGAGTGCAGTACAAGGATGTGATTGACAGGCTTGAACTGATATTCTCCAAGGTAAAACCAGAAGTGATAGTTATTAACGGAGACTTAAAGCATGAATTCGGGGCAATATCAAAACAAGAATGGAAAGAAACAATGCGATTAATAGACTATCTTGAAAGAAAAGGCAGGCTGGTATTGATTAAAGGCAATCACGACACAATACTGGGCCCAATTGCAGAGAAACAAGAGATAAAAATAGTGGATGAACTGATTGCTGATGACATCCTCATAACACACGGGCATAAACTACCAACCGCAAACCACAAACCAAAAACAGTCATTATAGCACACGAACACCCTGCGGTAAAGATAAAATCAGATGTCCGCACAGAGAAGTACAAGTGTTATCTGAAGGGAAAGCACAAAGGCAAGACACTGCTTGTGCAGCCGTCATTTAATTTACTTTTAGAAGGCACTGATGTTAATTCTGAAGAATTATTAAGTCCTTTCTTGGATCAAGACTTAAGTAATTTTGAAGTGTTTGTTGTGGACAAGAAAGTGTATGACTTTGGAAAGCTCAAGAATCTTGAGTAAGAATTGCATAAAGAGTTTTAGGAGTGTAAAAAAACAACTTTTCTTCCTGAACAGGATTAATACTTACTGGAACAAAACCTGCGTCAAAAGCTTTTTCAAAAACAGAAGAAACATCTTGGTTTTCCTCTGTGAAAAGCTCTTCAACATCTTTTTCGCTCTTGCCAGGCTCAAGCAGGCAGTTTGCTGACAAAACCTGCAGATGCATCCTGCTTTCTGCAAAAGCATCCCAGCTCTCATGATGCGTTGAAACAGAAAAATAATCACAATTCCTTGCATATGCCTGGCGAAAGGCCCTGTCAACCACTAAAAGATAGCTTCTGCACGCGTGTTTATCTGCTTTTCTTGCAGCACGCAGGGAATTTGATGCCACATAACCATGATGTTCCAAAAAAGAAATAAACTCTTCAACCTTTTTTTCAAAACCAAGCCTGTTAAGCATCTCACCAACAGCACTGCGAAAAAAATCAGTATCTTTCTGTATCCTAGAATCTTCAACAGCTTCTTTTAATTCGTCCAAATTTCTCATCTTAACTAGCTGCAAACCATCTTGACCACGCCTTCCTGTTCTCTTTACAGTGCCTGCAGAAAGACGTGTCTTCCCCAACAATCAACTTGCCGCAATTCTGGCAGTAATCATAACAGCTTTCCCCCATAAAAACAGGAAAGTCAGGAGAATATTTAAAGGTAGTGGTCACGAGTGCTGGTACTGCGGCTTTTCTTTTTCTTTTCTGTCTTTTCTTATGGGCTTTACACTGATATTATCTATGATGGCTGAACCGCAGTTTATTGCAGCACGCACTTCTGCAATGCTTTCCCCATCACCGCACCTATGAGCCACATAATCTTTTCTTGTTGCTGCTGCTGCTATGTTATTTAAAGTGTGCCTTGCATCACCACTGCTGTGCATAGGTGTAACAGGCCTTTTTCTGCCGTTTAGGTCCATCATGAAAGGCGCCTGGTATGTCACGTAAATAAGGCCTTCTTCTGCAAAAGAGTAGCCAGGACAGCCAGAGTCTGCAACAAACAAGCCCTCTTTCAAACCTTTTTCACGAAGCTTTTTGATAAACAATTTTTTCAGGTCTTTTTTAGAGTAAGTTTTTCCATTCCACATTACATCAAAAACACCAATCCTTGGCTGTGGATTAAAAAGATTAAATCCTTCATCCTCACTCAGACTGTCATCAATAGCAGTTAAAGAGTTTCCTGCAGGAATATCCTCTTTAACAAGCTTTGACAAGACATAAGCGCCGTGCCTGTCAGCAAGAAAGCCGGTGTGCCTGCCGTTCTCGATTAAAGGGGTTCTTGGGGCAGCAACACCCTCCTGGTCATATTTGTAAAAACCCCATGACCACGGCATTAAGCTTGGGTCTGAAAAAACAGACAATTCTTCAGGAGCAACAAGCGTGCCAAAACTTTCTATTCCAATAGCAGTTGACTTGTCTTCAAGAACAGCATCAGTGGCCAGTAAATGAACAAGGGCCTCATGGATTTCACTGGCAAAAATAACAGGCTCCAAAAGAACCGGGCCGTAGTATGGCTTTGCAGTCTCGCATTTAGACCTGTCAACCAGCATTTTTCTGAAATTCCTTGCCTGTTTTTCCATGAATTCATTGCCAATTTCCCTGTGGTCTCCAAAATAAAAAGAAGCATACATTGGCCAACTCATGCCATTTTCATGCTTAACAGTGGCTGCAAACCTGATATGTATGCCATACCTGTAATCAAGAATAACTGCGCTGTCAGTGTTAACATAGCGCCTGAATTCATCAACGATATTAAGATTAACTTTGCTGCTGCTTATGCACTCTGAATCATCAATTAGTGCAGAGCATCTCTTGATTATGTCATGCAGCTGGTCTACATTATGATTTCCTCTTTTCCAGGCAATATTATAATCCTGCTGCTGCTGGACAGGCTTTAGTTTTCTAAGGCTTCCTTTTGTCATCTTTGCGAGCCTTGCGTAATAATCTTCCATACCTGCTCCTTTGCCATAAAGCGCATCCTCCACCAGTTCTTCAGCAATGTCTTCTAGTTTTGCAGCAGTCTTTTGAGTGCAGTCTCTGGCTAAGAAAACAATGCCTGTTCCATCTGGATAAGTTCCAGGCCTGCACTCACAATAAATAGATGAAGAGGGATTTGTTAATTTAACATGCTGTGTGGTTATTGTTCCTTTTCTGGCAATTGCCCAGTCATTATAAGAATCAGTTGCAGTCAATGCCATAAATTCCATTCTGGGCCTTCTTGAAAGAGGATTATGCGGATTCTGCTTAAGCATTCTTCTATGCCAGCGCCTAATCACTCTTGCCATAGCATCAAGTTTTGCATCATATGTTCTCGGAATCCTGACTCCTGATTTTTGTGTCATGTGTCTTTACAATAAAATCTAACCTTTGTTATTGAGAATCAAGTTACAGGGCTCTAACCCAAAAACAATCCACCCACAATATGTAGTATGCAAGAATTATTTTAATATTTTATTGTTTTGCAAAATATATTATAAATCATATATCTTGGAGTACTTTTCCCTAAGATACTTGATGAGAACACTTGGGTTAAGGCCCTCTCCAGTTGTTTTTTCAACAATCTCTTCTGCAGAGAGCGACCTGCCATACTTATGAACATGCTTTCTGAGCCACTTCAAAACCCGGTCATACTTGCCTCTTCTCAAATCAGACATTATGTCTGGCTTGTCCTTGAGCATTGCATAGTATAACTGCGCTGCATAGATGTTTCCAAGAGTGTAAGTGGGAAAATAACCAAAAATACCCATAGACCAGTGCACGTCCTGAAGACAGCCGTCCCTGTTAGTCCTTGGAACAACACCAAGATACTCCTTCATCTTCTGCTTCCAGGCCTTGGGAACCTGCCTGACCTTAAGATTGCCTTCAATCAGCTCAAGCTCTAACTCAAACCTAAGGATAATATGCAGATTATAAGTTATCTCATCAGCAGCAGTCCTGATAAGGCTTGGCTTGACCTTGTTAATCTCAAAAACCCAATCATCCTCAGAAATGCCTGTATCACAATTTTTTTGAAACACAGGGAACATATATTTCCAGAAAGCAGGGCTCCTTGCGATAACATTTTCCCAGAATCTTGACTGTGACTCATGCATGCCAAGGCTTGTGCCGCCCCAGAGAGCAGTATGCTGGTAGTTTTTAGGAAGATTCAGGTTGTAAAGAGCATGGCCTGCCTCATGAACAGTAGAGAAAAAACACTTCTTAATACTCTTGTTGTAATTAGTTGTAATCCTAACATCATCAGCATCAATAGTAGTGGTAAAAGGGTGCTCGGTATTATCAAGTCGTGAACGGCCGTCATTAACACCCATTCTTTTCCTTATGAACTGGCAGAGCTGCTCTTTTCCCTCAAGAGAACACTCTGACAGGACAGGCTTTCTCTTGTATTTAGGAGAGGCCTTTATCTCATTCAACAGTTTTATCAATTCCACCTTCAGGTATGCAAATGTCTCTTTAAGCCTGCCAGTGGTCATACCCTCTTCAAAAGAATCCAGCAGGCTATTGTAAGGGTGTCCTGGCAGGTCCTTGAGCCTGCACTCTTTTCTTTTTAATGCAACAATTGCCTCAAGATGAGGCTTGAACAGGCGAAAATTATTGTCTGCCTTTGCATCCTGCCATGTAGCATAAGCAAGAGCAGTTATCTTGGACTCTTCCTCAACAAAAGAGGCAGGCAGTTTTTTTGCCTTGTCCAGGTCCTTTTTCAATCTCTCAAGAACAGCCCTGTCTTTTTTTCTAAGCCTTGTCTGAATAGTTTCATTCACCAGTTTTTGAAAAGCAGGAGCAATAAATTTGTTGTGCGCCATCCTTGAGATGACAGAAATCTGCTCAGCACGGTCAAGAAATCCTTTTGGAGGCATTAGTGTTTTTAAATCCCAGTTCAAGAGACTGTTAGTTCCATCCAGCAGAGCAAGCTCTTTCTGCACCCTGTAAATCTCTTTAAGCTCTTTTCTCATGTTATCCTCTGGTCTTCAGTGTTTTCTATGGGCGAGAAAACAGAAGAAGTATTTAAAAACTTCGGTTAAAAGATTTAAAACTTATCCTCTCTTGTACTTTCCCATTAACTGCGCTTCTTCCAGAACATGGCCTTTCATAGCAGACTCAATATCTGCTTTTGAAGCACCTTCTGGCAGGTCAAGCATTGTATCCAGTGCATAAAGCCTGAAAAAATACCTGTGCGTACCAGAGGGAGGGCAGGGGCCTCCATAACCAGTCTTTCCCCAGGAATTCCTTCCAGCAGTTCCTTCAGGCTCTTTTCCTTTTGCGATTTTATCTGTTGATGCAGGAATGTTAAAAACAATCCAGTGGTCCCAGGTTCCTGCAGGAGCATCAGGGTCATCGCAAACCAACACAATAGATTTGGCATTATCAGGAACATCTGCAATGCTTAACTCTGGAGAGACATCATCACCATCACAGGTGTATTCAGGCGGAATATCTGCCTCCTGCCCAAAAGCAGGGCTTGTCAGTTTCATTTTATTCACCTCTTTTGAAATAGTCGGCGGCTTTGCAGTGCATGCTGCCACAAAGACAAACAGCACAAGAATGCAAAGTCTTTTCATGCTGCAGAATAAAAGGCTGAAGTATAAAAATTTTTCTGCAAAATACCAAAATAGAACTAGAGGCCTGCCAGCTCGCGCCAGCAGGCCCTTAGATTCGTGAGTGAAGACTATCAGTTTGGGCAGTCAAGCCACAAATACCTGTCAATCTCAATGCCGTGATTATTCTCGCATTCACGGCAGGTGTATGGGTCATCAACAGCACTCTTATTGATGATGGTTCCGCAGGAAACACATCTTCTTTTTTTCATCTTTTTTGTGCTGCCTTTTTCCATATCTTGTTGAAGTAATCCTCTTTTCTTAATTCAAGCTTAATGAATTCCCTTAACTGCTCAACATCCTTGATAACAGTTCTTGGAGCCATCTTAATCATATTCCTCACTTGCCATCCTGGCCCCTCTTGTGAATGCATACTCCCATGGCTGCATTTCCTCGAGCATATCCTCTTCAATGCTCATTTCATCAATGTCATTCTCGTCATTGGTTCTGATCTTTTTTCTGTTATAGGGATTTTCTTCAAAATGTTCTTCTGGTGCAAACTTTTTAATTTGCATTTTCATCCCCCCCTTTCGGATTATATCCGATATTAGATAGGTACGCAAGCTTTTTTATATAGTTTCTTCTTATATTTTATAAAAATTATATAAATTTGGATTTTTATAAAAAAATCAGAAAACTTTAAATACTTGTATAGTCTTATTAACAATATAAGGGGGGTTAAAATGAAGCGAAAAGTCATACAGATTGCAAATTCTACACAATTAGTTTCTTTGCCCAGAAAATGGTGCAAGAAACTGAATATCAAGAAAGGGGATGAGATAGATATACAGGAGAAAGGCAGCCAGTTAGTTGTTTCTACAAAAGGCAGCAAAGAGGGAGAGACAATAGAGCTTGATGTGACACATCTAGAGCCTATGACTGCAAGAATTATCCATGCAATGTACAAAAGAGGGATTGACGAGATAAAATGCAATTTTGAAAAGCAGGCAGAGCTGGAAAAAGTGCAAAAAGCACTTGGAAAAGAGACAGTAGGATATGAAATTGTAGAGCAGGGAAAAAATTACTGCGTAATCAAGAATGTCTCTGGAGACCTGGAGGATTTTGACCCAATACTAAGAAGAATATTTTTACTGCTGATTTCCATGGCAGAGGAAGGACTTGCTGCGCTCAAGGCAAAGGATACAACAGCATTAAAAACCTTAATACCAATGGAAGAAAGCAATAACAGGTTTACCACAACCTGCAGGAGATATCTTAACAAAAAAGGGCATTCTTCAGCAGCAGTAGTAGGTCCGCTGTACTACATCATAGAAGACCTTGAGAACATAGCAGACCAGTACAAATACCTGTATACTTATTTTAGTTCTACTGGCTTTAAAAAAATGAAAATAAGTGATTCAACCCTGAAATATTTTGAAAAAACAACACAGATAATATATAAGTATTATGACCTTTTCTACAAGCCAGACAAGGAAAAAATCGCAGAAGTGGGAAAAATGCGAAAAGAACTTGTCAAGGAATGGTATTCCATGCTTGGCAAAATGAAAGAACCTGCTGATATTATCATATGCCAGAATATGCTGACTATTGTGCAGAAAATATTTAATCTCACTGGGCCGTATCTATCCTTCAGCACTGAACTCAAGCTCAGGAGGTAACTGAAGCGGGCGTGATTCTCCTGTATTAATTACAGAATTGCAGTTCTCTAGAAATTCCAGCAGTTTGTTCCTGTTGACTATTGTTGAGCCGCGAAGCTTGTGGCTGCTAGCGAACAGTTTTGGATTGGCCATCTTAAGCAAGGTATATACTGAAAAGTTCTGGCTTGCCTCAATTCTTGCTTCCAGCTCTTTGTGAGTTCTTATGGAAACTTTAAGAACATCTGGAACACTGAATGCATCAATAGCAGTGTCACCCAGTGTTATGGGCTCTATAAGCTGGGCGCCCATGACATACATATTCGGCCTGATAAATGGAAACTCCTGCTGCCTGCTTGGAGCAGTCAAATGATTGCAGAAGTTGCCCACTGTCTTGACACCCATGCCTCTAAAAAAATCACTGGCATCAAAGAAAATAAGATTATCCAGCTCTGTGTATTTTTTTTCCAAAAGATGCTGGACAAGATCAGCATAAGCCTTTTCCTTTGTTTTTTCAAGATTCTTAACAATCTCACGCGTATTTTCATCATATCCTGTAATCAAGATTCTCATTCCTAAACAAGGGCCTGTTAGAGCTTCTCCTGTTTCTGCCTCAAACTGTTTCCTATATCCTACTGAACCAAGAAGCATTGTTGCATTGATAATCTCATCCATAACCTGAAAAGGCTCCTCTTGTGCAAGACGAATCTGATATACATCCTCAAACCTGACACTCTGCGCCTTGTCTTCAACCATCTTGTCAAGCCCTTCAGAAGGAAACCTTCCTTTTTCTGTGTTATTCTTGTCGCCTGCTGCACCAAGAACAGCCAGGTGCGCCAAGTCATTAACATCGCATAACTTGCTTGCAAACAGGTAAGCAACTGTGCTGGCAGATGCATAATTATCCCCGTCAATTTTATAAGTCGTGCAATTAATATCAAAAAAATCAGAGTGGCCGATAGGCAATGTTTCTGAATCAGTCTCGTGATGATCAATAAGTATGGTCGGCCTTCCTCTTGTTTTATGAAAGATAATATCCTTGTGGCTTTTGCTGACCCCAAGGTCCACAATTATCACAGGGCCTGAATGATTATCATAAATAGCTGCCAGCGGGGCAGAATATATTTGTTCCATACAATAATGGCGCGCCTCTCTTCCTGTTCTTTTCAGGGCTTCAGAGATTATCGCACCAGCACTTAGGCCATCAGTATCATTATGATGAACAATCGCAACAGGATTGTCATTGCTCTGCAGAGCATCTGCTGCAGAACGCATTGCATACTCCAAGGATTCTATCTGCTTTTGTGCAGGAAGAATAAAATCATTCATCAGAAACACCTCTTATTGCATCTTCATAATTCGGAAGCTTGACCTTAATCATCTTTTCAGCCATGCGCGCCATGCAGTAGCTCATGGTTCCATGCAGCACAGAACCAAAGTATTTTCTCTTACGGCGGTTTGTCTCTGCCTCTCTTCTCTGCTGAAGATAAAGTATGAAATCTTTTGCCTTGTCTGT
>WJJT01000033.1 GCA_014729555.1 Candidatus Woesearchaeota archaeon | reverse complement strand
TGACAAAGACAGGATAAAAGCAAAACCAGGAAGCCACATAGAACTGGAATTCATGATTGAGAACAACCTAAATGAAAATATTGCAATAGAAGACATCATAATCACAGCAGAAACAGAAGACGATTACGATGAATCAGACTACTTTGAAATAAGCGCAGGAAACTACAAGACCAAAATACTAGAACTAGACCTTCCAAGAATGCTGGATGAAAACAAATATGACCTAGTGATTACAGTAGAAGGAGAGGATGAAAAAAGAACAGAATATGAAACAGAATGGACAATAAACCTAAAAATAGACAGGGAAAAGCATGACACAAAAATCGAAAATCTTGAAATAAGCCCAGCAGAACTAAAATGCGAAAAAGAAACAAGAATAACCTTTGACTTAGTGAATTACGGCACAGCAGACGAAGAAAACCTAAAGATAGACATACAGAATGAAAAACTAGACATAGACATACAAGACTATGTGAACATACAAGAAGCAAGCGAGACAGAATTCAAATACAAAATCATATTTGATGACTATCAAAAAGCAAAACAACACACAATACCAGTAAACATCTACTATGATGACGGGCAATTAGCAGACTCAAAAGAAGTAAAGCTGAATGTGCTATCCTGCGGAACACAGATAGTAACAGACACTCCAGAAACAACAATAAAAGCACAAGCCACAACAAAACTCGACAACAGCAAGCCAGTACTGAAAAACACAGGAGATGATACCTTTACATTGACTGCAATGCTGCTGGTACTGCTAGCGTTATTATTGATACTTGCAGGATTATTGTTCTTGAAGGCAGTTTATTGAGGTTTATCCACACCTTTATATAGAAAGAAACATTGATAAAACCATAAATTAAGAAAGGCATAAAATGGGCAGGATGTATGCTTTAAAGTGCACAAAATGCGGATATGAAACAGAACTGATCTACATACAGGTAGAAGACCAGAATGACAACAAACAAGAAACACTCTACACCACACATTACTGCAAAGACTGCGGCAGACTTTCCGTGATTGATACTATTTATGAAGAAATAGAATGCAAACACTGCAAATCAAAAAACCTGATCAAAGGCCGAGGAGAATACAAATGCCCCAAATGCGGCAATAAGGAATTTGAAGACATAAATGAATTAGAAACATGAAAACAAAACTTGATGAATAGATTACAGAATAGGTATCAGAATGATTAATCAAAAAGAATTACAAGAAAACATAAAGAAAAGCAAAAAGCTATTGGACATGTTTAAAGATAAATGGAACACCATCCCTGAAGACAGAAGGGCCGCCACTTATTATACATTAGGCGCAGAATGCAAACGCATAGCAATTGCTCAGTTACTATTGAAGAATAAAAAAGAATCAATGAATTGGTTCAAAAAAGCAGCAGAGTATTTCATGAAAAGCGAAGTGATGAAAGAAGAAAAACCGATATTATACCTTGAAATATTGAATACCGCAATAATAAGCAAAGATCAAAAATTAATAACAAAAGCAAAAGAATTTGTATCAGATATCAGCGCAGAATTTCCAGAAAATCACAAGAACTGGGCATATCTATATTATTACCTTATCTTGCTTTTAGATATATTAAACAAAAAAGACATTCAGATTGCCAAAACAATTGCTAAATTAAAGGAACTTGAAGAAAAAACAAGAATCGAAAGAGCTCATAAGGGCATGGCAAAGACCGCAGAAGGTATTTTAACAAAAAACGAGGCTGTTTTCACAGAAGGAATTAACAAAATATTGAGAAGCCACAAAAAAACAAAGCCTTTTTCAAAAACAAACAGTGATGATGCGATATGCCTTACTGCCACCATCTTGCTTATTTTGGCAAAGCAAAGGAAGATCCAAGTAAAAAAAGAAAAACTAACAGAGGATAAACAGTACATAGCAAACAGCATGTTAGAAAATGAATAAAAACCAAGTAACAGGACTTTGTATAAGCGATATATGCTAAAAGACATCGGAAAATTAAAACCTTCACCAGAACCCTTTAGAAAAGCCCTGACAAAGTAATTAGGTAAAAATGGGACATTATGACATAGAATGCAAAAACTGCGGATTTAAAGGGCACTTCAGAGTAGGTCCAGTTAGACTTAAAGGACTTAATTATGCATTGGGATGCAAAAAATGCAGAAAAATAATAACTATCACCGTCGGTGAACGAAGAACAGAAATTATTGCCGAAGCAGGAACTAAAATTTTAGGTGAAAAAGACTTTTCAATTTCAAAAGACGGAAAAATAAACTACATATGCTCTTGTGGAGAATCAGAATTCATAAATTATGGTCAAGAAATAAAAAAAGAAGGTAAAAAAGCAAGAAAAACTAACAGCAAAATGAAATTAACCTGCCCTGCATGCGATAAAAAAGAAATGATAATCTTGCCAGGCCCAATAAGAGACTAAAACATGAAAACAAAACTTGATGCAACAGATTACAAAATAGGTATTCAGAATGATTAATCAAAAAGAATTACAAGAAAACATAAAGAAAAGCAAAAAGCTATTGGATATTTAATTATGCAAAAGAAAAAGGAATTGATATAATCAGTTTCAAAAAGGTGACATGATGTCAAATACATTTAATATCGCAATACCTGTAAGGCAAGATTTTAATGAACGAAAAACTTGAAAACGGCGCAGTTTTAATGCTGATAAATAAAAACAAACTAACATCATCATATGATGAAAGAAAAAAACTTCGGAAGTATTTGGATATCACAACTCCCAAAGGTGAAATAAATGCAAGAAGAATATAAAATCCATATAGAGTTTGAAAACAAAGAGATACCAGACACTGTCCTATTAGAAGTTTCAAAATTATACTTTAAGCTATTAGAAAAGAAATTTGATGAAGCAGAGGTAAAAAAGAGAATCGCAAACAAATTCACAGAAACAAGAGAGTTTTACGACTCTTGGCGATCTACATGGATAGGAGTCAAAGGAGTTGCAGGATTTTATCTGGTGAATGCTCAAAAAGAATACAAAAACGAGAAACAACAGATTGAAATTGGAATAGAACCAGATATCTCAGAAACAGAGTTCATGAAATACACAGATTTTTTTGGCAAACTGCCGCCAACTGCAAAAGTATCTGCAGGAACCGCATACCAGTTTGATGGAGACTACAGCATGGCAAAAATAAGACAAGTGACAGTATTTCCAAAACAAGAAGTTGAAAAATATGGAGAAGAATGCTTATTAAATTTCAAAAATGCTTATCTAATAAAGAAACTTCAAAATGGAAGCATCCTTATATGGATTGGAAAACCAATGGAAAATGAGATTTTTACTGACATAACCAAAGCTGCCGAAAAACTTAAAAAGCACATATCCAAATGCGAAACTAATAAATGACTATGGGGTTAAAATAATAAAATGATACAAAAAATAGGCAATTCATTCGATAGTTGGATTGAATTCAAAAATACTCAATTTGATGAAGAATTTGTGAAAGCGATTATAGATTACTTATTTATACTTGGATTTGAATATAACAAAAAGCAGACAGGAGCTTTCTCTTGGCAATGGAAAACAGAAAAAGGAGAACACAAGTCAGAATCGTTTGAGGAATCAAAGTTAGGCGAAAATCACTTGGAAAATGCAGTAAAAAAGATTTTAGAAGGAAATACTGTCAGCATTAAGTTAGATTGTCAATTGGAATCTGCCTACGCAGACATTTTGGTATTTTTTCATTCAGGCAAAAATAAAAAAATATCTTTCTCTTTACCAGAAATTTATGTTAAACAGAACATTGCTGTTCTGAATGCATTTAAACAAAAAATTGAACAATTTTATTCCCATTTCAAAGAAAAGTATGATATTAAATTTATTGAGCAAAAATTCCCTCAAGGAGTAATTGAACATCTTTCATTTAAGGAAACGGATGCACTTTGTGAATTAAAAAATGAATAAAAACCAATTAACAGGATTTTGTATATTTATCTTAATAATTATACTGGCTATGCCTGTTTTTGCGAATGTTTTGCTCCTGTATGAAACTGTGAGGTTGGGATAATGAGTGTGTATATAGAATTTAATATGGAATTGGAAACACAAGTTACAAATGCGCAGATAGAAAATCTCGCAAAAAACTTGTTTCAAAACGGATTTAGGCTGGACGATGAAGAAAAACAATCAAAAGAGGCTCTTGTACAAGAATTAAAATCACTTAAAAAAAGAGAGAGCAGAATAAATTTAACAAACTCAGAAATAAATTTGCCTTTTACAATAACAACTACAGAAGAATCTGGCAAACAGGTATTGACTGCATCTTTTAACTCTTATTTCGTACGTCAAGATGAATCTCGCGGAAAGATCAAAAGAATGGTTCAACAAATAATTGATGAACTAAAGGTCAAATCACTAAACATAATTGAAGAACCAAACTACTTGCTCTGCGAAAATTTATCTCCAGACGAGTTTAAACAAAAAACATTGGGCGAACTGCTGAATGTCGGAAGCCCAGACAGCAGGACATAATGGCAGAAGATAAAGACCTAACAATGAGAATATATGTAAAAAAGGAAAAGAAACAAATAGAGAAATTCATAGAATTATTGATAAAATACTGCCAAAAACGACCAGATGCAAAAATACCAGGCGATTACCCTAAACTTGTTAAAGAGAAAAAACAAATCATAAACAAGATTGCCAAACAATTTGAAGAAAAAGACAAAGAACGAAACCCCATACAAACGCATTTTTTCTTAAATTACAAAGGAATTGACTCTGGTGTGGACTTTGGAAACTATAAAGACTTTTGGTGCTTTGATTTCACAATAAACTATGGCTATGAAAACCTGAAAAACAAAAAAAAATACTTTGAATTTTTCAAAAGCGCGATAAAGCAGATAAAACCATTTGCAATAAGTGTCGGATGGTTCTTATTTGAGGCACCACAAGACTCATTTTCATTATATCCTGAATTTGAAATAGAATCCCGAGACAGAAAAGCAGAATATTTAGCCTTATACAAAAATCCAGACAAAAGATGCCAGCAATTAGTATTCAATGACATGAACTACTTTTCAAAAGAACTGCTGAGCAAGGCAGACAACAAAGAATTTTTTGAATCACAAGAACAAATCATAAAAATGCCCTTTGAGGAAGGAGTCATAAGCATAGACAAAAAAGGCTTTTTCGAGGAAATCACTGCAAATGAATACAAGTATAATAATAGGAATATGTATCCGGATTTTGAGGTTTGGATAAGGGGTATGCAAATAATATTTGAATTAAAAGTGGAATCAAAAATTGACGAAAAACAAATAGCTCAAATAGAATCTAAAATAGCCGGCACACCCCCGTTTACAATAGCTTTCACTGAAATAAAAAAATCAAGAGAGTGCCGAATAATAGCAGACACATCTGGAGAGGTAATTAAGTTTGAAACCATAACAAAAGATTTGACAGGAAACTATATCACAATATCTTTTGACACAGCTGACATACAGGATGACGAATCTCGCGGAAAGATCAAAAGAATGGTTCAACAAGTAATTGATGAACTAAAGGTCAAATCACTAAACATAATTGAAGAACCAAACTACTTGCTCTGCGAAAATTTATCTCCAGACGAGTTTAAACAAAAAACATTGGGCGAATTGCTGAATGTCGGAAGCCCAGACAGTACAGCTACCTAATCCTGACAGTATCCAGATTCCTTGGAGCAACTGTCTCAATCCTTCCCTGCTTGTGTATAGAACTTGTCAGGTCAAGAACCCTTGAGTTCTCACCATGATTGACAATGACTTTCTTGGGCTTTGGATTGACCTTGAACATGAAATTCATCAACTGCTTTCTGTCAGAGTGGTCTGTAATCTCAAGCCTGTGAACCTCAAGTTTAATAGGAGTGACATCTGTCTTTGCACCAGCCTTTGTGACAAGCTCTCTTTCTCCCTGCTGGATCCTCTTGCCAAGAGAACCCTCTGCAAGATAACAAGAGAAAACAAGGCTGTTCTTAGGGTTGTCAGCCAGATGCTTCAAATACTCAACAGAAGGGCCTCCAACCATCATACCAGAAGTAGCCAGAATGACACAAGGGCCTTTTTCCTCAACAACCTGCATCCTCTCCTTGTGCGAGCCAATACGCCTGAAAATAGGAGACAAGAAAGGATTCTGGTCCTTATGAAAAATCAACTTCCTTATTATCTTGTTCAAAAACTCAGGATAAGCAGTGTGGATGGCTGTAACATCCCAAACCATGCCGTCAATATAAACAGGAATCTCCTGCAATTCACCAGTCCTCACCATGTTCTCAAGCATCACCATTACGTCCTGAGCCCTTCCAGAACCAAGAACAGGCATCAAAATCTTGCCGCCGCGCTTCACAGTCTCCTTGATAATGTCTTTCAGAAACTTGTCCTGCTCTTTGGCAGGAGGAAGCACGTTCTGCTTTCCGCCATAAGTAGACTCAATCATCATAGTCTCAAGCCTTGGAAAATCAGTAGCAGCAGGCTCAAGCAAGGCAGTCTTGCCAAACTTCATGTCAGAGGTATACAGGAAATTATGCAGGCCATTACCAATATGCAAATGAGCCATAGAACTCCCAAGAATATGCCCTGCATTATACAGAGTAAGCCTTACATCAGGAGTAACATCTGTCACTTCCTCAAAATCAAGAGTAACAGTGTGCTTAACCATCTCCTTGATATCATCAATATCATAAACAGGATCCTTGTTCTCTGACTTCATAATCTTGACATAATCAAGCACTAACAAAGACATAACATCCCTTGTAGGAGCAGTGCAATAAACAGGACCCCTATAGCCGTACTTGAACAAGTAAGGAATAAAACCAGAGTGATCCAGGTGAGAGTGCGTAACAATAACAGCATCCAGGTCCTGAATATTAAACTCAGGCGCCTCAAGATGAGGATAAGCCTCTTTATCAGAAGCAACATTAATACCACAATCCAATAAAACCCTTGACTCAGGGGTCTGCAGCAAAACACAGCTCCTTCCAACCTGCCTAGCACCACCAAGGAAAGTCAGCCTAATCCACTCGCTTTTCTTAGCCCTTATCCAGCCGTCATAAATCCTGTGGCCAACCTTGTCAAGAAATTTCCTTCTATAATCAGAATTTTGGTATAAAACAGCGCGGATGTTCTCAATCAACTGCGACCTGATAGCAGGAGTCCTCTTAATCAAAGGCACCCACAAAGTCTTTTTTCTTATGTCCTTAAGCAGGGCGCCCTGCTTGCCAATCACAAGGCCTGGCTTTTCAGCCTCAATAATAACCATGCTTCTGTGAGGCTCAAAAATAATCTGGCTAACACCAGACTCCTCAGGCAAAAGCTTTTTAATGGCTTTTTCAGCCTTTTCCATCTCCATGCAAATACCAGGATCTGGCCTTAACTCTATTCTTTTCTTGAACTCATAAACAACCTTCTTGATGACACCCTCATTATCCAGGAAAAACTTCTTGTCCTTAGTGTACAACACTATATTCGCGCCCTCAAAAGCAGCATCACTAACCTTGCCCTCTGGCACGAACTTTAAAATTTCTTTAATTATATCTCCCATAGTCTTAATTACCTCTCAGAATCATTATAAAACTCGATAATATTCTTATGCTTCTAATCTGGCATCAAGCTGTTTGTCCATAACTTTCTTGACACCCTTATCTGTAAGAGTAAAAACAAGTATGCCATTACCAGAGTTCGGGTCTCTCTGGATAGATGCATTAATAGCCTTAACAGCCAACTTGACACCCTCATCAACACTCAAACCCTTCTTGTACAATGCCTCAAGCACACCAAGTGCAAAAAGGCAGCCACTGCCGTCAGTGGTATAATTATCATACTCTGTCACTGAACCGTCAATACCCAGGCCATACAAATGACCCTCTGTATCATAACCCCCAAGCAGAAAAGCAGCAATTGAAGGGATCATGCTCATCTTCCTGACATTAGAGTAAACAATGCCTGCCAGTAAATTAGCAGCCTCTTTAACAGTGGACTTCCTGTAAGTCTGAATATCCTTAAGCTTTAACTCAGCCTTGATAAGCTTTGAGAGCAGCTGAACCTCAGAAACCATTCCAGCTGTTGTCACAGCCATGTTATCAGCTATCTTAATAATCTTCTCAACCTTATCATATGCAATGTAGCCTGCAGTCATCCTCTTGTCTGCAGCCAAAACAATACCGTCCTTGCAGACGATTCCAATTGTTGTAGTGCCTGTTTTTGGCCGATTGTTCATCTCTTCTTTTGTCATGATTAAAACCTTTTTAAGAACCCTTAACAGCATAAATTTGCTGTTAGTATTTAAAGGTTTCGGTTCTTTATATACCCTCGAAAGGCATATTCTGCATCCTTAACTGCTCATAATAACCATCAATGCCAGCAGCAGGGTAAACTATTGCAAGAATCCTGCTGTTAATTAAAGTAATCTCATTGTAATCATCTGTCTTGCTTCTCTGGCCAGTCAATTCAAGCAAAGCCTCTTCTTGTTCTGGAATAAGGTAAGTAAATCTTCTCACACCCTCATCAGTGATAGTGCTCTCAACAGCCTTTCTCAAATTCCTGTTGGTCCTGTCATACAAGGCAGTAATCATATCATTTCTCTGTTCAAATGAAAAATCAGGATTAGCACGGATATTAGTTATCTCAAACTTATACTGCCTGTCAATAGCATCAAGCTGAAGCGTCAAGTCCTCTGTCTTTTGCTGAAGATAAGTCTGCCTGTCCTTCTCATAAATCGGCTGTTTATTGTATTCAGCAGCAAGAACCTTGTTAAGATTATTCAAGCGCTCTTCTGCAAGACCATACATTACAAAATCATGCGCAAATTCCATTCCCAAATCCTGAACAACAACGCCGTTATTATTAACAAGCTCTCCTGTCTGAGAATTAACTGTAACAGGCTCTCCATCATAAGTAATTATTTCAGAAGTAAGACTCAATCCCTCAACAGTCAATTCAGGTGCAAAATTCTCTGGATTGTTCTTTAACTCAACAGCAACTGCCTCAGGCGTAATAGTATTAATAGCAGTAACAGGATTACCATCAACATCAGTTATAACAACACGGTCTTTCTCTTCAGTAATAATGACAGGCTCTCTATTATACATGACAGTTTCAGGCTGCATCTGAAGGCCAGTATCAGCAGCCTCAACAAAAGCCTCTCTTGCAGTGCTTACATCCTTAGCATTCTCATGAACAACGATTTTAGGGTCTGGCTCAAAGTTTTTAGGAATAGACTCAGCAAGCTTTTTGTATTTATCACTTAATGCCTTGGCCCTTTTATAATAATCCTTTAAGTCAGGCAGTTCTGGACTATTCTTGTCAAAATCAAAGACAGGAAACAATCCATTTTCTGAAGCAATTGTTTCTGCAATAGCACCACCTGTTCCTGAAGGCGCAGGAGCCCCTCCATATCCTGGACTGCCAGGACCCAAGGGAGTGTATCCTGGCACGCCTGGACCTGCTGGCGGAGGCTGGTCAGGTATGCCTCCTGCAGGAATCTTACAAGCCATGGTCGCTGAATTCATAATATAAAACTGCGGAACAGTACCACAACCCTTACAGCATTCGTGAACATACTCAATAGGCGGACTATAGCAATGAGCAGGTATTAAATCACAAGGAGGGCCGAGCATTATGCCCAGCTGATTACGCATGCTTACACCATTTCTAAAAGTCCCATCCAATAACATAAGCAAAACAAGCATCTTAAGCTTGTAAGACTCTCCAGCACTGTGCAGGCCCTCTGCCATGTTCATCATGC
>WJJT01000032.1 GCA_014729555.1 Candidatus Woesearchaeota archaeon | reverse complement strand
GTAAATATACAATATGCCTGCCCTCACTGCGGAAAAGAAGGAGAGACGCAAGAATCCTTCAAGAGAAAAAAAATAAAGATATTTGATGAAGAATCACAAAAGAAGAAAGCAGTTGATGCAATAAAGTTCAAGTGCGGAAAATGCGGTAAAGATATATTGATAACAAAGAAGATGAAATAATTTTTTTTCTTTCTAATTCAGTAATATTTAAATAACCCTGCTCTTTCTTTTGTGCTATGGCAAAGAAGACATTTTACATAACAACTGCGATAGACTATCCTAATGGTCCTCCGCACATAGGGCATCTATATGAGAAAACAATAGCCGACGCTCTCGCAAGATGGCACAGATTATTGGGAGAGGATGTCTTTTTCCTGACAGGAACAGACGAGCATGGCCAGAAGATATACAAGACAGCAAAAGAAAAAGGCCTGGAGCCAATGCAGTTAATAGAAAAAAACGTAAAGATATTCAAGGAATTATGCAAAAAAGCAAACATATCAAACAACAGATTCATAAGAACAACAGAAAAAGAACACGAAAAAGTTTGCCAAGAGATATTCAAGAGACTAGAGGCAAACGGCGACATATACAAAGACTCTTACGAAGGACTGTACTGCACAGGATGCGAGAGATACTACACAGAAAGAGAACTGGAAGAAGGACTCTGCCCAGTGCACAAGAAAAAACCAGAGAAAGTTAAAGAAGAGACTTATTTCTTTAAGATGTCAAAATACCAGGACAAGCTGGTAAAACATATTCAGCAACATCCTGACTTCATACAGCCAGAAACAAGAAGAAACGAGATAATCAACAGGCTGAAAGAGCCATTAAGAGACCTAAGTATTTCAAGACCAATAACATCACTGCCCTGGGGCGTGCCAGTACCAGGCGACAAAGATCATGTGCTTTATGTCTGGCTGGATGCGCTATTGAACTATATTTCTGGGATTGATTATCCAGGAGCAAACTTTAAAAAATACTGGCCAGCGAACGTGCACATAATCGGCAAAGACATACTCTGGTTCCACACAGTAATATGGCCATGCGAGCTAATGTCAGCAGGAATAGAGCTTCCAAAAACAGTGCACGCACACGGGTTTGTAAACTTCTCAGGAGAAAAACTATCAAAATCAAGAGGAATAACAGTAGACCCAATAAAATTATTAGAAGAATGCGGCACAGACCCTGTTCGATACTTTTTTCTTAAAGAAATACCAGCAGGAGAGGACGGCAATTTCAGCTATGAAGCACTTGTAGAGAGAGCAAACGCAGACCTGGCAGACGTGCTGGGCAATTTACTGCAAAGAGTGACTGTGCTTACGCAGAAAAACTTTGAAGGAAAAATACCAAAGCCGGGAAAATTCGAAAAAATAGACGAAGAACTAATCAAGGACTCAGAAATCTTTGAAGAAGTCAATGAACTAATGCACAAATACGAATGGAACAGGGCAGTTGATAAAATATGGCACTTTATACGCGTCTGCAACAAATACATCAATGACACAGAGCCATGGAAACTTAAAGAAGACAAAGAAAGACTAGGAACAGTGCTTTATGTTTTAACAGAATGCCTGCGAATAATATCAATATATATCTATCCAATAATGCCAGAGACAGGAGAAAAAACAGCAAAACAGATTGGGCAGAAAATAGGAACATTCAAGGACATCAAATTCAAGAAGACAACAAAAGGAACAATCCCAAAACCAGAAATACTGTTCAAGAAATTTGAGGTTAAAGAGGAAGAGGCTTTTGCAAAACTAAACCTCAAAGTAGCAGAGATAACAGAAGTAAAAGAACACCCCGAAGCAGAACGATTATATATCCTTCAGATTAATCTTGGCATAGAGAGAAGGCAATTAGTTGCAGGACTAAAGCCATACTTCAAGCCAGAGAAACTAAAAGGAAAACACATTGTTGTAGTAACAAACCTAAAGCCCGCAAAACTAAAAGGGGTAGAGAGTGCAGGAATGCTTTTGGCAGCAGAACTGAAAAAACAAGTGGCACTTGTTGAGGCTCCAAAAAGCGAGCCAGGAGAGCAGGTATTTGTTGAAGGAATAGAGCCGGGCGAAGGACAGATAACAATAAAAGACTTTCAGCAGGTGCAGATGACAACAAAAGACCACAAAGTAACATACAAAGGAAAATTGCTCAAGACTAAAAAAGAAGAAGTTAAAGCAGCAATAGGCGACAATGCAAAAGTATTGTAAAATTATTCTGATAATCCTTATCCCAATACTTGCCTACTTGATGAGTTTTGGGATATTGGTTTATGATTCTGATTATTATACTACATTAACACAAAAATATAGCAAAATAGATGCAGCAGACATGAATAAAGACATGGTTGAGTATTTTAAGACAGGTGTTACAGCTTCGAGTTTTCTTGGATTTAGCGAGAAAGAGCAGGTTCACCTGCAGGATGTCAAGTGTGTTATACATTATTTGCTTGGATTCTTGATGATATTTCTTGTCTTGTTCCTTTTCTTATTGAGATTTGCTGAAGACAAAAAAAAGATATTCTTTTATGGCGGAATAATCACAATAATAATGCCGGTCTTGTTCTTTCTGCCGTTTGAAACACTTTTCACGCAGATGCACAACATGTTCTTTGCGCCAGGAAGCTGGATTTTTGCAGCAGATGCACTGCTTGTGAACCTCTACCCAGCGGAATTCTTCTATGCATTTGCCAAAGGCATTGTTTTAAGAGGTTTTTGTCTAGGGTTGGTGATAACTTTATTGTCGAGGAAATAGGGAACACCTATATTTTTCACTACAATAAAATTTATAAAGGGGTTTGTTATTTTAAAATAATAACAAGTTTAAATTTTAAGGGGGAAGTTAAAAATGAAAAAAAGCAGAATAAAATCAGTGATACTGGCTGTTCTACTAATTGTAGTAATAATATCCCTTGTAGGGTGTGTAAAACTGCAGAAAAAGACATCTGACGATAAAAAAGCAGATGCTGACAAATCAGATGACAAGCAAGCAGATGATAAAAAGTCAGACAAAAAAAAGAACAGCAAAAAAATGAGCTCTGTGGAAGATGAAGCCAAAAAAATAGAAAAAGACGTTAAAAAAGTGGAAGAGCTCACAAACATGACAGAGGAAGCAGACAAGATAGAACCAGAACCTGAAGAAGACACACCAGAACCAGCAGCTGATGACGGGCTTCCAGTAAAAAAAGTCACAGAAGGAGAACTAGTAAGCTTCCCTAACCTAAAAGCAGTCGACCCAGACGGGGACTCAATTACATACAAATTCACATCACCACTTGACGCAACAGGAAGGTGGCAGACAAGAGAGGGAGATGCAGGAGAACACGTGGTTACAATCACTGCATCAGACGGCAAGAATGAAGTGAGCCAGCAGGTAAAGATAGTTGTTGAGGCAAAAAACAAGGCACCAACAATAACACTAAGCTCACCAAAAGAAATCAATGTAAAAGAAGGAGAAAAAGTAGAAATAAAGGCAGAGGCAAGAGACCCTGACGAAGACCCAGTCACACTGACCTTCTCAGGCTGGATGGACAAAGCAACAAGAACAACAACATATGATGACGCAGGCCAGCACACAGTCACAATCACAGCAACTGACGGCAAAAAAGAAGCCACAGAAGAAGTGACAGTAATAGTGGAAAACGTTAACAGGGCACCAGAACTAACAGAAATAGCAGACCTGAAAATCACAGAAGGCGATGAAATCAAGGTAGACGCAGAAGCAACAGACCCTGACGGTGATGAAGTGACAGTCACATTCAGCACACCACTAGGAGCACAAGACGGAAAATGGACAACAAAGCAGGGAGACGCAGGAACATATGAAGTAGAAGTCACAGCAGCAGACGGAGAAAAAGAAGCAAAAGAAACATTCAAGATAACAGTGCAGTCACTAAACAAAGCGCCTGAAATAAGCCTGGCATCAACAACAATCAACGTGGATGAAGGTGAAACAGTAATGATAGACGCAGAAATAACAGACGAAGAAAACGACGAACTGACAATAACATACTCCGGCTGGATGACCTCAAGCACATACCAGACAGACTATGACGACGCAGGAACACACACAGTAACAATAACAGCCACAGACAGCATAAACACAGTCACAGAAGAAGTGACAGTGATTGTCGCAGACAAGAACAGGCCGCCAACATTTGACCCAGGCGCGTTCAGCTAAATACCTTTTTTTTCTTTTTTTTCGCAAAAACCCATTTGTTTTTGTGAATTTGGAAATCCAGAGGATTTATAATTTTTTTTAAATCTATCTTCTGCAATACAACAATAAATATTAACAAGATAAGATTTCATTGTAAAATGCTACTTCAATCTCTAAAACTCAGGAATATCAGAAGTTATGCAGAGCAGGAAATGCAATTTCCAGAAGGAACCGTGCTCTTGTCAGGAGACATAGGCACTGGAAAATCAACAATTCTGCTGGCAATTGAATTCGCGCTGTTCGGGATTCTGCGGGGAGATCTTTCAGGCAACAGCCTGCTGAGGAATGGAGAGGAAAAAGGCTCTGTAGAGCTTGAATTCGAGCTTAATGGACAGAAAATAACAGTGCACAGAAAACTGAAAAGAACAAAAACAGCAGTAGAGCAGGAAGCAGGATACATAATAAAGAACAACATGCGAAAAGACGCAACACCGCAAGAACTAAAGACAGAAATTTTTGAGCTAATAGGATACCCAAAAAGCATGCTCACAAAAAGCAAAAGCCTTGTTTACCGCTATACAGTCTATACTCCGCAGGAAGACATGAAAAGGATTATCCTGGACAGCCAGGAGTCAAGGCTGGATATTCTAAGAAAAGTATTTGACATAGACAAATACAAAAGAATCAAGGAAAACACCACAGCATACAGCAAAGGACTGAGAGAGCAGAGCAAGGAATACGCAGGAAGAACAGCAGACCTTGAAGACAAGAAAAAACAAAAACAAGAAAAAGAAGAACAGGCAAAAGAAATAATCTTAAAAATAAACCAGCAAAAGCCAAAACTAGACCAGGCAAAAAGAGACCTTGAAGCAAGCAAAAAAACACTTGCAGAAACAGAAGAAAAGATAAAAAACCTGCATGAAAAGAAAAAAGAAATTGAGATTTCTGAAACACAGCTAAAACTAAAGGCAGAACAAAACAGCAAAAACGCAGCAGAACTGGGAAAACTAAAGCAGGAAATAGAGAAACTAGAGGAAGAGATAGAGGGCAAAGAAGTGCTTGACTTCAGCCCAAAAATACAGGAAAAACTGGACCAGACAAACAAGATAGAGTGCGAATTAAAAGAGATAAACTCAAAACTAACAGAAATCAAGACAAAAAAGCAAATGAGCCAGGAGACAAAAGATAAAATCACAGGAATGAAAAACTGCCCGACCTGCCTCCAGGAAGTAACTGCAATACACAAGACAACAATAACAGATGCAGAAGACTCAAAAATAAAAATATTCAAGGAGCAGATGGAACAGCACGGCACGCAATTAACAGCAAAAGAAGAAGACCTTAAAATCATAAAACAAGAAGCAGAACTGTTGCGGGAAAAAGAGAAACAAATGTCCCTCACAAAACTAAAACAGGAAAACCTGAACGAAAAACAGCAAAAAGAGAAAAACATGATTGAACAGCAGGAAGCAATAAGAAAAGAAATAGGAGAGATAAACCAGAAAAAGACAAAACTGAACCAGGAAATTGAAAAATTATCCAAAGCAGAGAAAGAATTTGCAGAAAACAAAAAAGAATTTGACACAGCAAGCCAAAAAGAGAAAGAGCTTGAAATAGAATACAGCAAACTC
>WJJT01000031.1 GCA_014729555.1 Candidatus Woesearchaeota archaeon | reverse complement strand
CTAACTACCATTAAACGCCCTTTATTTTCGGTTAATTCGTGGTATTTCCGAGAAAATGAGGTAAAAGAATATAAATCAGGATTTCTTAAGCTTTTTTGTGCAAAAAGAAGCTCAAATAAAGGATAACTGGAAAATAAAACTAATAAATGAGTTAAAATTAAGAGGTTATTCTAAGAAAACACATAAAGCGTATGTGTATCATGTCAGGCAGTTTCTTAAGTCAGGGCTTGATATAGAGGAATTTCTGTTAAGACTGGTCAATCAGGGCAAAAGCAGACAGACTGTAAGATTAGCTGGTTTTGCTATAAAGTTCTATTTAAAGACCCAAGGCAAGAAAGAGTGCACTGATATCCCTAATGTAAAACGAGCTAAAAAAATTCCATCAGTGCTTGCAAAGAAAGATATTGAAATGATGATTATAAGTACAAAAAATATTAACCATAGACTAATTATTCAAATGCTTTATGGATGCGGTTTTAGGGTCAGCGAATTAATTCGTCTCAAATGGAATGACATAGATTTTACACGCAACATGATACATATAAAAAATGCTAAAGGAGCAAAAGACAGGATAGTGATGCTCTCTCCAAAGATAAAGAAGGTACTAAAGAAATTAGAGCATGAAAAAGAAGGATTGGTGTTTAAAACAAACAGATGCAAGAAATATACATCAAGGACTATTCAGAAAATCATTAAAAACTCTGCCAAAAAAGCAGGCGTTAACAGGAGGATCAGTCCACACATGCTCAGGCACAGCTTTGCAACTCATTTGTTAGAGAGGGGGACTGATATAAGATACATTCAAGAACTGCTTGGGCATTCCAGAGTTGAAACAACAATGATTTACACCAAAGTCAGCAATAAAAATTTATCAAGAATTAAGAGTCCTTTAGACGATTAACAATATTCATGATTCTTAACTGGATTCATTCTGTCAAAGAAGCTTTTTTCTTTAAATTGTTGACCATAAAAAACCACCGCATGCAATAATAACTTAAATAAAATAAGTCCAGAAAATATCCAAAAAGGAAGAATTTTTCGTGTAATGCAAACCGCATGCACAGGGTTAAAGGCTGAGATTAAGAGATTAAAGAAAGGCAAGTGATTTATTGTATTTCTTTGACGTGTTTTATTGGGTATGCTTGCAAATCAAAAATTTTATATATTTCTTATACTTATTGATATTCTGATGATATTTGGGTGATGTTGGATGAAAACAAAATTAGTCAATGTGCGTTTGCCTCTGAAATTATATTCTCTGTGTATGGGTGTGGTTGCAGAGGAAGGTTATGCCAATTTTCAGGAATTTATAAAGGATGCAGTAAGGCACTCTGTTCAAGAGAGCAGGAAAGACGGGGCCTTGATTAACTTAGAAAAGAATTTTGGCTCTACTAAAGGCAAGAAAAGAAAGCCATTTACAAAAGAGATCAAAGAAAGGATTGCATTAGAGCATACGCCTGAATGTGCTAAAGAAATACTGAAAAGATTGGGGTTTTCATAAGTTTTCTGGCAAGGCAATATTGATTAAATCTCGAAGCTGATTAAAATCTTTTACATTTCTGGTAATCAAATAATCTGCTTTTGCTCTTCTTGCCAAGACTGCGTGTTTAGTATCATTAAAACTTGTCTTGCGTTCTTTTATTATCTTTCTTGTTTCTTTTTCGTCTGCATGGTTTTCAATAATAGCCATGCATTTGTTATTTTCTTGCAAATGCTTTCTTAGTTCAATAAGCTTTTCAGAATAAGATTATACTCTATTTCATCAACAACCAAAGAAGAAACGATTATCCTGAATTCGCAATTAAATGTTCTTTTTAATAATTGATATGCGAACTCACCAGGAGGCCTTAAATAATCTGTTCTTCCATCAAAATAGTCTATGTATATGTTTGTATCGACGTAAATCAATTTTGTCATGCATAATCTTTGTTTTTATTCTTTATATGCCTTTGCCAGATTTTTCCGAGGAATTTTCGAGTTGAAATCATAAAATTTCCGAGAATATTTGAATAAAACTTATAAATTCTAAAATCTTTCTGGCAGGAATGAGTAAGGATAAAGATACAGTAAAAATAATCAGTTTTCTGACGTTTGACGGACATCTAATGAAAGACTTGAGCGGATTCTGCTTTTGTTCAAAATATGTGGATACTTTGCAGATTTTCGAAGAAATTGTGCAGGCTAAACAGGGGATAAGTGGGTGGTTAGAGCAGGGGCAAGGCCATGGCATAAGTTATAAACTCTGGTTTTTCAATAAAGCAGTAGCTAACCAATTATTTGAATTAGGGACGCCAAAAGGAAACAAAGTTTTAAATAAGTTTTCCGTGCCTGTGTGGATTAAACAGAATAAAGAATTCAGCAGAGAATATTTGAGGACAGCATTTGATTGTGAGGGAAGCATTTGGAGAGAAGAAAATAGAATTTGTATCAGATTTGGTGTTTTTAAAAGGCAACTTTGTTAGTATAATTGGTGGCTTTTATCGGCGAACTAAAAGATATGTTGAATCAGTTAGGCATAGAGACGACAAAAGGATGGTTAATGAAAGGAAATATCCATAAGGATGGTCAAATTACGAAAGGCATGTATTTTAAGATAAAACAAGATAGCTTTGGCAATTTCGCACAACATGTGGGTTTTAGCGATAGATTTAAAAAGCATCGATTAATTCCAGGGATGGGGCAAATCAAGTTTCCCAGCACGGGTTCCCTTTCAGGGACGTGAAGCTATGGGGTAGCTTGGACCATCCTTTCTGGTTTGGGCTTGCAGAGAAACAAAAGCTCTGCAGAAAAAAACCAGATGACCCCGGTTCAAATCCGGGTAGCCCCATTCTTTTTTTATAATTCTCAGAAAAGTTTATAAACAACTCCGCTAAACTTTTTATCATGACTAAGAAAGAGGAAAAGAAAGACATCGGAATCACTGCAAAAAAAGAAGACAATGTCAGTGAGTGGTATCAGCAGGTTATATTGAAGTCAGAGCTTGCTGATTACACAGATGTTTCTGGTTGTATTGTTTTTCGTCCTAGGTCTTATGCTATCTGGGAAAAAGTTAAGGAGTATTTCAATAAAGAATTAAAGAAAAGAGGAATAAAGAATGCATACTTTCCTTTGTTTATTCCAGAAAAGTTTTTGATGAGAGAGTCAGAGCATGTTGAGGGCTTTACCCCGGAAGTTGCCTGGGTGACTCACTCTGGAGATACTGCTCTGTCAGAAAAACTTGCAGTCAGGCCTACTTCAGAGACAATCATGTATGATTCTTACTCAAAATGGATCCGCTCTTACAGGGATCTTCCTTTAAGGCTTAACCAGTGGGCTAATGTTGTGAGGTGGGAGTTCAAGAATCCTATTCCTTTCTTGAGAACAAGAGAATTTCTCTGGCAGGAAGGCCACACTGTTTTTGCTGAGAAGAAAGATGCAGAAGCAGAGGTCATGGATATTTTAGAGGTTTACAGGAAACTTTTTGAGGATTTGTTTGCTATTCCTATGATTAAGGGTATGAAGTCAGATAAGGAAAAGTTTGCTGGCGCTGTTTACACAACAAGCATTGAGACTTTTCTTCCGATTGGAAAGGCTATTCAAGGAGGCACTTCGCATTTCTTAGGGCAGAATTTTTCAAAAGCATTCAATATTCAGTTTCTTGATAAGAATGAGAAGAACCAGTTTGGCTGGCAGAATTCCTGGGGAATATCAACAAGAAGCATTGGTGTTATGATTATGTTCCACGGCGATGACAAAGGATTGGTCATTCCTCCTGCAGTTGCTCCTGCTCACGCTGTTGTTGTTCCTATATATACAAAAGACAAGGAGTCTGTCTTGAAAGAGGCTAAGAAAGTTGCAGATAGTATTAAGGGCCATGAAGTAATTTTCGATGACAGGGATGAGTACACTCCTGGCTATAAGTTCAGTGACTGGGAGATGAAAGGTGTTCCTGTGAGAATAGAAATAGGCCCTAAAGACATTGAGAAAAAACAAGTCGTGCTGGTTAGGAGGGATACTGGTGAAAAGACTTTTGTTCCAGTAAAAGACATAAATACAAAATTAAAATCCTTGTTAAAAGACGTTCAAAAGAGTCTTCTTGAAAAAGCAGAAAAGTCATTGAAGGATTCTATTGTTGAGGTAAAGAACTGGGATGAGTTTGTAAAGGCGATTAAAGACAAGAAGATGGTCAAGGCTCCCTGGTGTGAGGAGACTGCGTGCGAGGACTGGATAAAGGATAAATCCGGAGGAGCAAAGAGCATAAATATTCCTTTTGACCAGCCTAAGAAGATTTCTTCCAAGTGCGCTCACTGCGGCAGGACTGCAAAGTCTATGGCTTTGTTTGCAAAGAGCTATTGATTTATTACTGAAACGTAATTAAACAAAAGCTTTATAAAAGCACGGCTTCTTATTGACGATATGCCAAAAGGTTTAAATATTCCAGAAACAGATATTGTCAATATGAAAAATCGCGCTAATCCTAGTTTTATTTGGGTTCCTTATAACAAAGGCAAGACTAATGGTGCAGTTGACGTGAGCAGCAGGGGTAGCGGCGCGTATAGGAAATTAAGTACGTTCTCTCATAATAAATCATACCAGATTCCTGTTCCTGGTATGGAGGATATTCGCGCAGATTCTGTGGAAGGAATATGGCAGGGTCTTAAGATTTTTAACGGCGTGCCTGATTTTCTGATGTTAAGGGGAAAGCCAAAAAAGCGCAAAGGAAAACCGCAGGGACATCTTTTTGGAGAATATGTTCTTGATTATGTTGATGCACGAAAACAAATCTATGTTCCTGCTTATGCTTATCATGTGATTAACAATGCACTGGACCCTGTCAAGGAGGATCTTGAAGCTCGAGTCAGCACCTCGGGGCCTGTTGCCTTGTTTGATGTTGAATCCAATAGTACTATTAATGATACATCCCAGCCTTATTCTCACGCAGCCTTGCTTGTCAGGCTCCTGAATTTCCTGGAAAAATCACCGCTTCCGCCCTTTAACAAAAAGCATTTTACATATCTTCACGAGCAGGTTGATGCACTGCTTGAGCACCGCTCTCAGCTGAATAGCGATGAGCTGGAGTTGTGTGATGATGTGATTACTTTTGCTTATCTCTTTTCTCCTGATGAGTTGACAGCAACATTTGCATTGCGTGCAATGAAAGATGGAAACATCGACGACAAGGGCCGCTTAAAGAAATACACGCCTACTGCAAAAACAAGAGAGCCTTATCTTGCTTTGCGGCGCTGAATGCTTAATTCTTTAATTTCGTCAGAAATCATGCCTGCGATTGCATAGTGTGCAACATTTCTTGATGCCTTTATCCACACCCGCTCTATCGGAACAATGACCTGCAATTTTACTTCTGTATCTGCACTTGCTGCGCCAACCTCCTTTTTGATCTGCTCTTCAGGCCACCCCTGCATTTTTCCTGGCTCGCTTATATACACAAAAGGTCGTCTAGTGAGGGCTCTATCCTGAGCATTGAGCGTATTTGCGTTGCATTTTCCCAGGAAGTATAATGTGTTCCTCTGATCTGGGCATATTCTCCCGCAATAATAAGCCCCTGCAGGAGCTTGCCGTTTGCAGAAATATGGGCGTTTTTATGCTCAAAACGAATTTTTTTGCTTGCCACCCTGCCTTTCTCTGTAATATCTTTTAGCCTTATATATCCTTCGTATCCTGTGCCAGGAACAGCCTCCATAAAACGCAAGATTCTTGTGTGCTATAAAAATTTTGTGGCAAATATATTAGTCCTCTAATAGTAATAAATGAGCCATTAACTTTATAAAGGGCATTCTATTATATGCTGTAAGTGATTTGAGGGGAAAATGAGTGACAATTTGCCAGAAGTGTCAAAAAGCAGTGAAAAGTTGTGGGATGCAGTGTTTAGTGCAGTAAAGCTGGGCTCTGAGCCGGTTTATGCAAAGCTTGAGACACACCCGATAAAGGATGATGTTTTCCAGGGGTTGGCTGCTGCTCCAGGCGGCAGAGTTGTTAAGGAAGACAGGCACGCTGCAGACCGGTTTGTTCTTTATGTTAAATCAGGAGAAAAAGGAAAAGAACACCCTGATTATTTTGGCAATGGAGAAAGGGTTCGCGACGAGCACAGCGCTGCAGGTTTTGGGTATTCTCCTGAGACAATGAAAAAACTTTGCCACGAAGTAGGCCTGAGGTTGTCAAGATTATACAGCTTGGAAAGAGAAGTTAATTTTACAGGTGAGATTTTGGGTGCGCAAGATAAAGAAGTTACAGAGGAGTTTATCTCTGGGCTGTTGAGTTCTGGCAGAAAAGAATTAGGTTTTATAGAAGTTAAACTATTAGGGGATTAGGCAGCTGCTTTGGCAGTCAGTTCATCTGCTAACGCAAGGATTTGCTTGAATCTCGTGGTTGTCTGTTTCTCAATAAGCCCTGCCACCAATTCCATGTTTTCTTTGTGTTCATTCACAAATGACTCGGCAATTCTCGCAAATGCCTCATAAGATTTTTCAAAGCTGATAAGTGCATTTTCTCCTAATTTCGGCTTTACTGTCTCGTTGATAAAGCTTATCCATTTTACTGAATCAAATTCTGCTTTTTCTTCACTGCGCTCAAATAATGTATATTCTTCTTTTAGTTTCTTTAATCTTAGGTTCAGCTTGGCTGTTTCTCTTCTGTCTAATTTGCTTTGAATTTCAGGAAGATTCGCGACTGCATGCAGTGTTTCAAGAAGTTGGTAATATTTGCTTGTTATTCTGACATTGTATTCCCATAGCACGGCATAATACGTTTTCACGAATTCGGGTATGTCTTCAGCTATTTTTTTAAGCTCGTTCCTTAGCGCAATTATTTCAGCTATTCGCGGTGATTCTTCTGGTTCCGCGCCTTCTTTTAATTCAATTGGTTCTTGCTCTGCAAATGCTGCATTAAGCTCGTTTATTTTGTTTATTGTGTCTTTTATCTGGTCAGCCTTTGCTTCAAGGTAATCAATTATAGAACCAGAGTACATGCTTGCATTTGCGATTATATTCCTCCTGCTTTTAACTTCTTCATTTATTGCGGACTCAAACCTGGCTTTTGCATCTGCCAGCTGGGTTATTATCTCCTCTTTTGCTGCAAGCATAATTTATTTTTTAATCTAAAGGGTTATTAAGCTTTTTGGTATTTGCATTGCTGCCTTGCGAAGTTTGCAGGATTTTGTATGGGTTTGATAATCCTGTTTTTGTTCAGGTTCAGGAGCAGAAAAAAGCGCAGCAATGCATTCGAAAAGTTTAAATAAAATCAAATATTCCAAAAGGCGGGGTGATTTGTATGCCGGAAGAGGAAAGAAAACCTGTTGGAAAAATAACTCATTTTTTCCCTAAGATCAGTGTTGCAGTGATTAAGGCAGATGAACTTTTAAAGAAAGGGGACAAGATCAGCATTGAGGGTCAGGATAACAAGGTTGAGATGACTCTTGAGTCAATGCAGATTGAGCATAAGGGTGTTGAGGAGATAAAGCCAGGGGAAGAGGCAGGGGTCAAGACTCCTGGAGAGGTCAAGGAAGGAGACTCGGTCTACAAGGCAGAATAATTTTTTTATTTTACATTCTTCCTGTTATTTCTATTATTTTGTCTTTCAGCGGGCCGTCGCATGCTTCTAAATATCCTGTTATTGAGTTAAGGAATAACAGGCTGAAGTCATTCTTGTTGAACTTGCAGGTCATGCTTTTGCCGAGGAATGCGTTCACTATTTCTTTTGGCTCGCTTGGGTCAAGTGCTTGTATCTTTTTTGTGAGCACGCAGTTGTTTGTTTCGTAATAGACTGTTGTTCCTTCTATCTGGTTTGTGAATGTTGCTGCCATGCACTTGTTTGCCTTGCTGATAAAGCAGGCTTCTGTCTCGCATTTTGTTGGCGCGACATATGCAAGCCCGAACACGACAACCACTATCAATAAGACTGCCAGAAATCCGAATATCCATATTCTTCTTGGTTTTTCTTCTCTTGTTTTGACAGGTTTTGTTTTTATCTCTGGTATTTTTGGTTTTTCTATCTTTATTTTTGTTGTGGGCGCCTTGATTTCAGGCACTTCTGGTATTTTTACTGGTTTGGGCGGCTCTTTTTTTGTTTTTTTTGTTTTTTTTCCTTTTTTCTTTGCTTTTTTGCTGAATATTCCTGAGAATAATGGTTTTTTCGGCTGCTCTTTGATTACTTTTTCTTTTTTCAGTTCCTCTATTGCCTGGTATACCTCGCTTGAGGGAAAGCCTGCGTCTATTAAAGAATTCTTTATCAGGTCTGCAGAGTAGCCTTTTTTCAGTTCTTTTTTTATATGATCCTTCAGGCTTTTGAGTTCATCACCTGCCATGTTTCTGCTTTATTAAACCAGCTTATTAAAACATTTGTAACTACTAAGAAAAGGAAAAACATTCTTTTTCGGCTATTTGTTTATTCTTTGCAAAAATCGATAAGTTTAAATACTTATTATGTAGTTTTTGCTCTTAATAGGATGGAAAAAAGGGGGATTTAGTGATTAAGCAGTAAATGTTTTTTTCTGTCCAGAGTAGAGTTCAGTAAAATGAAGAGACATGAAAGGAACTTGCTTGGGATATTTGTAGCAGTAATTGCTGTTTTTGTCTTACTTAATGTTGGCTTGTTTATCACAGGCCCGACAGGTCTTGCAGGTTATAATGATACAAACTCTGCCCCTGTCTGGAACGTGAGCAACACTTATTTTGGAATCCAGGTTAATTCAGAGCTTGTTCTTGACCTGGGCCGGTATTTTGTTGATGCAGATAATGACACCCTGAGTTTTATTGCGACACAGCCGAGCAATTTTACTGTTTCTGTTTCAGGCAGTCTTGTTACAATCACTCCTGATGCTGGTTTTCTTGGCACAAGGTCTGTTACCTTGACTGCCTCTGATGAAGTTGATGTCACGAGCCAGACCATTCTTGTTGATGTTCTTGAGACAGCTACAGACATAAAGGATGCAAACAACAAGTTTTTTGGAAAGAAGATAACAGACGAGCCTGGCTTTGAGACTCATTTCTCTTCGATAAAAAAAGAGGATAATCAGCTGACTGTTGTGTTTTACCACGATTCTGCGCTTCAGCAGCCTGTCTGGGTCGAGGGTGATGTTGGTTATGCCCTGACTAAAGACAAGAGCGGCCCTCTTGAAGAGGTGACTTTGGTTGTGCAGTTGGTTGAGGGTATTGTTCCTAAGTTTAAATTGCACGTCGGCGAGGCTTCTGAGATTTTTGAGTTTGGAAAGGAAATCCCTTCAGTTGTGACTAAGGGGAATTATTCCTTGATTGACAGGGATGATGAATTATTAGACGTGGAGATTACTAAAGAAAGCGCTGCTGCTGTTATTAAGGGAACAAGCAGTTCCTTGATAAAGGCAGATGTCGGTGACATAATTGATCCTGAAATAAAGACAGGTGTTTTTGCTGCAGATAATGTCTCAATGGAAGAGGCTGTTATCAGCCTGCCTGCTTCAGGTGATGTTAACGCGATTCTTGAGTGCTCTGATTTTAATGTTGATACTTTTGTTTGCGAGGGGGGATGGCAGGAGACTGATATTAATTTTTCAAAAGACGGCTCTAATGTTGTTTTTACAGTCGATCACTTCAGCGGTTATGCAGGAGGATTTATCCAGATAATTAATGTTCAGTCTTACCCGACGATTAATGGCAACTGGACTGTTAAGTTTAATGTAACAGGCACTGCTAACTTGACGATTGCTGGTGTAAGCGGGACTCATTTCACAGTTGACCTTCAGTTTTTGGAATTAAGTTGCGGTAATGATACAATCAATGCTTCTTACGACGGAAATAAAGTGTTTGCTGCAAACTTTTCCTGTAATGAAACAGCTTATGAGACAAGCAGGGTTATCACAAAAGGAAGGCATCACTTGAATTTTAGTTTTGGTAATTCAAGTGCTGTTGCGCATAATCTTGTTGTTATTGGTGCTAATAATGTTTCAAGCCTGTTGAATGCAAGTTTTTTTGCAGAGAGTCCTGGTGATTCTGCTGGTTTTGCAATGGCTCTTGCTGATGTTAATAATGACGGCCAGAGTGATGCCTTGATTGGCGCTCCTAACAGGAATGAGTCTGGCAGGAGCTTTAATGGTAAGTTGTATTTGCGTTATGGTCCTTTTCCTAATGGCTCTCATAACTTGAGTACAAGCAATGCTTCCTGGATTGGTGCTTTTAATTTTTCAAGTGTTGGCTCTTACATCGACACTGGTGATTTTAATGGCGACAATAATTCTGATATTCTTGTTGGTGCTTATCTTGATAATTCCAGTGGCTTTGCGCGTTCTGGCTCTGCTTATTTGATTTATGGCGGTTCTTTGTCAGGTGCTTCCAAGGATTTGCGTTCTGCTGCTAATTATCATGCACGGTTTAGCGGTCTTTTGGG
>WJJT01000030.1 GCA_014729555.1 Candidatus Woesearchaeota archaeon | reverse complement strand
TCGTCCCCTTTTTTAACATGTGCAATTAATTCGTCCTTGCTAAATTCTCCAGAAGAACCAATAGAAATCTTCTTATCAGCAGGAAGAACCTCTAATCTTGCTATTACCAGATTTTTAATATCTTCTTGTTTAGTCATATTAAGCCAAGTGCCTCCAATTTTTTCAAAATGGTTTTTCCTAAGGTAGTGTTATTTTTTATTTCCACATAAGCAACATCCCACGTAATCGGTCCTTTTTCTTCTAAAACAAGAATAATGTCTTTTCTTAGATTAATAGGTATATTTGCATATACTTTTAAAAATTTTTCCCTGCTCATATCCTCCCTCTTTTAATACTGCAAATCTTTGGCATATATAAATTTAACTGCTAACTATTAAAAGGGCCTACTGAGGGCCACAAAATCAAGACATCCAAACAACACATAAAGAATCAGAAACCAAATGAAGAAACACCGCAAAAAAACCTGCGGCGCTCAACAAAAGGTATAGACGCCACCGCCCTGACCCTAGACAATTAAGCAGACGCTGCACACAAATGCAACGCTCAACAAAAGGTATAGACGCCGCGGCCCGGATTTGAACCGGGATATCCCGAAGGAAACGGGCTAACTCGAAATCTACGATTTCTCGTAGCCTCAGAGATGTTACTCTGAGCCTCTCAAGGCCCACGCAATCTCCCGCCCACACGCTCGCTAAGCGCTCGCGCAAGTACCAGGTTATGCGACGCCGGCATACAGGGGAGAGAAACTTCTGGGGTTTTTAAAAGTTACCTTTAAATACGCAGTACATAGAACAGGAGATGGTAGTTACAAAAACCTTAAAAACCTTCTGAAAAAGGCAAACATTTAAATATAACCTTCTACTTTATTATTTAAACTTAATTGTGGTAAGGTATATAGTTTATGATATGAATGTGGGGGTTTGAATATCTCACACTATCAGTTATATTAGGGGGATGTGCCAAATGTATTACATAAAAAACTGCCCTGAATGCGGGGGTATAAATCTATTTGTAAACCGAGAAAAAGGAGAGATAATCTGCAAAGACTGCGGTCTTGTCATAGAAGACAAGATGGTGGAGTTTGGCAAGGAATGGAGAGAATTTGAATCAGACAGCGGCCAGCAAACCGGCAGAAGAACCGGAGCGCCAATGACATACACCCAGTTTGACCAAGGACTGGGAACAGAGGTCGGCAGAAAAGCAGACTTATTCAACCTGGGAAGCAAGGACAGAAACAAATTCTTCAGATTACGAAAATGGCAGTACAGAATCTCAACAGCAATAGAGAGAAACCTTAAACTAGCACTGGCAGAACTAAAAAGAGTGAGTTCTTATCTTAAATTACCAAAGATGGTAGAGGAAGAGGCAGCAATGATATACACACAAGCAGTACAGAGAGGACTAGTCAGGGGAAGAAGTATGGAATCAGTTGTGTCAGGAGCACTCTATGCAGCATGCAGAAGACACGAAGTCCCAAGAACACTGGATGAACTATCAGAAGCAAGTGGAATAGAAAAAAAAGAAATCGGAAGAACATACAGGTTTGTGACAAGAGAACTGGGAATAACGATTTTGCCAAGCAATCCGGCAGACTACATTGCAAGATTTGCAAGCTCACTAAAATTATCAGCAGAGACACAAAGCAAAGCAGTAGAGATACTTGAAAAAGCACAACAGGCAGAACTGACATCAGGAAGAGGACCGACAGGAATAGCAGCAGCATCACTATATGTATCTGCATTAATACACGGAGAAAAAAGAACACAGAGAGAAGTGGCAGACGTGGCAGGAGTCACAGAGGTCACAATAAGAAACAGATACAAAGAGTTGTTAGATAAGCTGAAGCTGGATAAAGAGATCAAAAAAACAAAGAAAAGAAAAAGATAATTATTTTTATTTCTTAATTAAAGAGGTGGTGGGCTGGCTGGACATATGGTATACGCTGTCATAACAGACACACACTCAAACAAAGAAGCATTTCAAGTAGTTTTGGATGATATCAAAGAAAAAGGCATAACAGAAATATACTGTTTAGGAGACATAATCGGCTATGGGCCAGACCCATATTTTTGTGCAAATGAAACAAGAAGACACTGCACAGGAAGAGCAACCAAAGGCAATCACGAATTTTTGCTTGAAAAAGCATTTGAAGGCAAAAAAGTGCCAATGCATAAAGGGCCTAAGAAAGGAATAGAGCATTCAAGCAAAAAACTCTGGAGAAGCCAAAAAAGATTCCTAATAAACCTTCCTACAGAACTTCAAGAAGGAACACGCCTTTTTGTTCATGCAAACCCTGCGCCAGACCTTCCAGGAAAAGTAAGCCCTGAACTAGAAGCAATTGCTAAAATCAATGATTACCTTCTCTGGAAAGACTCGTATGCAGCCCGCAAAAAAGCAAACATCACAGCCGGCGGATTAAGACAGATGAACCTGCAGCCAAATGACGAAGCAAAAATAAATGCAGTATTTGATGTAATGCGCAGAAAAAAACTTCAATTTTGTTTTACTGGCCACATACATATGGCAGGATATATTGCAGACCTAAAAGAAGAAAATTTTGATTACATCCCAGAAATAATGCTGGCACACAGGCCTTTGCTTAACCAAACACCGCAGGAAGAAGAGACATTTATCCAGAAAATAGAGCCAGATAAATTATATTTAGTTTTATGCGGTGCAGTAGGCCAGCCAAGAGACCGGGACAACAGGGCCTGCTATGTAATAGTGGATTATGATAAAATAATATGGCGCAGGCTGCCATATGGTTATGAAAAAACAATACTTAAAATGGAAAACGCAGGCCTGCCAGAAAAACAAGCAGAGAGACTAAGATATGGAAAATACCCTGATGATAACGAAGATTTAGAAGAGTTAGTAGGCAATCCTGCAGATTAAGCCACTGGACATTCCTGCACAAAGCATATAAACAAAAATCAAGTTCTATTTTTTTCATGAGAAAAAGCGGAATAGCTAACCTGCCATTACATCCAGGAAAAGCACCAGCATGGCTGTTCAAGAGAATGGTGAAGCTGTCAAGAGAACTATCATCAATAATAATTGATGAATACGGGCAGAAAGAATTCCTGAACAGGATAGCAGACCCTTATTTTTTTCAATCTTTTTCCTGCGTAATAGGATTTGACTGGCATTCATCAGGGGTTACCACAACAACCTGCGGAGCACTAAAAATGTCACTAACAATGCAGGAGCACGGGCTTGCAGTGTGCGGAGGAAAAGGAAAAACATCAAGAAAAACACCAGATGAAATAAGATCATTAGAACTGAAGAATACCCAGGATCTGGTGTATGCCAGCAGGATGAGTGCAAAAGTAGACAACTCATTGATACAAGACGATTACCAATTATATCACCACTGTTTTTTTGTCACAGAAAGAGGACAGTGGGCAGTAGTGCAGCAAGGCAAACACAACTACAGCACATATGCAAGACGCTACCACTGGATAAGCGGCAAAATAAAGAGTTTTGTAGAAGAGCCGCAGAACGCAATATGCTGTGACGAAAAAAAAGACAAAGTGCTTGACATGACTGCAAAAAAAAGCAAAGAAATAAGAAAAATATCAGTAGACCTGGTTAGAGATAATTGTTTTGCGAGACAGAGAACACTCACAGAATACCAAAAGCCCTTCAGTGTCCTGAACATGAAACCAGAACATCCAGTGTATCTAAAAGATTTGCACAAGTCAAGCGCAGAATCACTGAGAAAAGCATATGAAATACAGCCAAAAAACTACGAAGAACTAGTCAGCCTTAAAGGAGTAGGGCCAAAAACAATAAGAGCACTGGCACTAATATCAGAACTAGTTTACGGAGAAAAAGCAAGCTGGAGAGACCCTGCCAAGTATTCTTTCACAGTAGGAGGAAAAGACGGCTATCCCTATCCCGTCAATAAAGCACACTATGACGGCGTGATATCCTGCTTAAAAGATTCAATACAACAAGCACGACTAGGGGACAAAGACAGGCAATATGCGATAAAGAGATTGAAGGAATTTATTTAGACTTAACAAAACCAAGCAAAACAACAGCAATAAACGCCATCACAGCACCAAACCAAAAAGTGTATGCAGCGCTCATGTCCCACAGATAACCTGCCACTAATCCTGCAAAAAGAGCAGAAAAACCAATTGCAGTGTGAAAAGTGCCAAGAGCAGTGCCCCTGATATTCTTAGGAGCCAAATCAGAGACATAAGCACGCTGAGTAGCATCAACCAAGGCATAGGTCAGGCCATACAAGGCAAACAAGACAATCAAATAACCTAAAGACTGAAAATAAGCAAAACCAAGACAGGTAATAGTGAACAAAGCATAGCCGCACAATAAAATTTTCTTTCTTCCAATCCTGTCTGAAACAATACCAACAGGAATGGCAAAACCAGCGTAAAAAATATTATACAAAACATACAATAATATAGGAATAACAAAAGCAGAACGCGCTGTATTAAAAGCCTCCTGCGCACGCAGGATAAAAAACATATAACTAAAATTACCCAATGCAAAAACAGCAGCAGCAAAAATCAGCCAGCGCAAAGGATTTGACAGCTGAGAAAAACCAACTTTTAATGCAAACCTCCTTGGCTTGACCTTAGGCTCTTTAACAAAAAATATAGGAATCAAGGCAAGAAACGCAAACAATGCAGCAATAAAGAAAATCATCTTGAAACTAAAACCAAGATACCCAAAAAACAATAAGGCAAGCAAAGAGCCAAGAATAGCACCAGAGGTATCCATTGTCCTGAGAATGCCAAAACCCCTTCCCCGAGTCTTCTTTTTAGCAAAAAAAGAAACCATTGCATCACGAGGGGCATCACGCACACCCTTGCCAACCCGCTCCAGTGGCTTTAACAGAAGAATATGCTGCCATGAAGTAGACAAAGGAAAAAACAATTTAGCAAGAGCAGACATTGCATAGCCTGCAAAAACCATACGCCTTCTTTTCCCATAAATATCAGAAAAATAACCAGAAAAAACCTTAAGCAAAGAAGCAACAGCACTTGCAACACCAGTAATCAGGCCGACAGCGATGCCTGTGCCACCCAACTGCTTGATAAACAAAGGAAGAATAGGCATAATCATCTCAGAACTGACATCTGTCAAAAAACTAACCAAGCCAAGCAATATTATGTTTATCATTTAAGCCTGTAAAGCCTCTTTTTGAAATCAATAATTTTATTGTTTTTAATACTTATACCTTCTTTTCTTAATAAATTTATCTTTTTCCTTGAGCCTGAGGCAAAGCCGCCGATTGAGCCATCGCTTTTAACAACCCTGTGGCAAGGAATAACAGGAGCATAAGGGTTTTTATTCAAAGCATTTCCAACAGCCCTGCTTAACAGCCCGGTCTTTCCAATTGACTTTGCAATCTCACCATAAGTGGTGACTTTTCCCTCAGGAACTCTCTTGCAAAGAGAATAAACTTTCTCCTGAAAATTAGCAATCATTTTAAGCCAATCTCTTTCAGTACAGCAGTAAAATCCGGCCTTGAAAAGGATTTCTTGTATTTTTTTGAGAGCTCAATCAATTTATTTTTGTTGACTTTCAGGCCTTTTTTCTCAAGAACAGGCTTTAAAGACATGACAAACTGGCAGAACTGAGAGACATTCTTAGGATCTTTAGTCTTTCTTGCGCGCTCAAAATCAATCAGTTTTACTGATTTTCCGATTATCACATGCTTAACAGGATGATGCATCTCTTCCTTATTGATACCCAGCTGGTCCATCTTAAAACACTTGTTAAAAACAGCCTTAAAAACACGCTTTAAATCCTTTTTTTTAGCCTTAGGAATCCAGTCTCTTATGAATTCACCAGGAACAAACACATAAGCAAGCCAATTCTTGTTATGCATTAATAATTTAGGCCCGATTTTATGCTTGTTCAGAATCTTCAAGAACTTAATCTCGTTCTTAATCCTGCCAACAGCCTCGCTCTCCCTGCGCTTTGTCTTTATCGCAATCTTCTTGTTTTTATATTTTCCAGTGTAAACAACACCGCGCTTGCCCTTTGCAAGGTAATCAATATCTTTTACTCCTTTTTTCTCTAAAGTCCTTAACAAAGGAGACTTGATTATGTTATAAACATATAATTCCTCAAAAAAATAATGAATAGAATCAATCATCTTAAAATCAAACATCTTATTGTTAAGAAACTCCTCAACCATTTTTCGATTGGTCAAAGAAGAAAACAACAGCAAAACATTCCCTTTCTCTTTCAGATAAGCGCCTGCATTGTCAATAAACTTCTGAATGACTTCATAGCCTTTTTTTCCACCTTCAATGGAAATGTTTCTTCTTGACTGCTCCTGCGGAAGATAAGGAGGATTAAAAATAATCGTGTCAAACCTCTGCTTAGGAACCTTGCTGAACAAATCACTTAATCTGTAAGTAACTTTTTTGTGCCTGGAGTTCTTTTTACAATACTCAATAGAGCCCTTGTCAATATCAACAGCAAGAACCTTCTTTACCCTCTTGCTGTTTGCAGCAGCAAGAGCCTGGATACCAGTGCCAGTACCCATATCAAGAACACTGCCAAAAGCAAGCCTTTTCACATGCTTTTCAAGCAAGTATGAATCCTCACGCGGATAGTACACCATATTAAAGCCTTTCTGAATAACCTCCAACAATAAAACCAGCACCAGCACTTTCCTTGATTGCAATAGTGCCAGAGCCAATCCTCAACTTGTCTTCAAAAGATTTGCCAGAGAACCTGCTCCTGATTATTTCTCTTCTGGCATGATCCTCTGTAACAGGAATAGTTGCAGAAGAGGAATTGCCATACACCTGAACAGACAAAGGAACCTGGTTATCAATAAACTCCATTAAATCTTCTGGAATAATTCCATGTAAAAGATCCTTTACCTTGACACCAATTCCAAGAAAACTGCCTAAAGAGTGCTCTATCAATTTTCCATTCATCTGATGAAGCAGCAGCATAATATCATCCTGTGTCAAATCAGGAACATGCGCCTTGCTTTTTTCAACAAGCTCATTCAAGGTATTAGGCAATTCTCTCTTGACAAAACGATAGAGCTGGTGGCCTTTCATGACAAGATAAGGCCCGGCAGGGGTGCCATCATCAAGAGGAATACCATCACCCCATTTCAAATAATCCCAAAGATTTCCAAAACCCTTCAAGTGAGAACAAAGAACTCCAGGCTCAGGACTTGCCTGATAAGTCGTGGCGCCAGCAGCAGAACCATACAAAGTATGATCCAGATGCCTTGGGTCTGCCATCTTTTCAAGAGCCTCTGCACCAACACAAGTAATTGTATCAAACATCCTTGTCTTAATCAAGGCATCAGCAATATCAACAGCAACAACATAACCAGGACAGCCGGCAATAACATCCATTGTCTGAACACCTGCCCAGTCCAGCTCAGACTTGGCAAAATCAGACCTTGACCTAAAAAACTGCCTATGGTCAACAATCACAAAATCAACAGATTCTGGATTTTCCTGATTAACATGCCGCGGCTTTTTACCCTGCTCAAACAACAATGCTGCTTCTGTAAACTGGTCATTGCTAAACTCGCTTTTTGTGCGCATTTCAGAGACTTCACACGAACTTGCATAAACAACGCTTTTATACTTTCCAGAATCCACAAGAGCCTGGGCAATAACACTGCCAGGCAAATCAGCATTGGTGATTATATCACAAAAAGCAGCATTCTCATAACCCATCACATATTGTGCAATGCCTGCAACAGCAGGAATAGGAACAGGCCATTCATCATGCGCAACAAACAAGGCATCAGGCCGTGTGCTCAGTTTCTCGACAGCACGCTTTGCAAGATGCTTTGCTTCAACACCCTCAGCAGAGTGCCTTCTCCTATCAATCCTATGAATGCCAAGCATGCTCTCTAAAGTAAGATTCTCTTTTTTAACAGGATTTCCTCTCCTGTCCCAATAAAAAAGCTCTTTATCAAGATAATCCTCACTAGGAACATCAATCTCTCCAACAACACCAGCAGATTCTATCTGTTTTGCATAAACCATATTTTCACTCCTTGTCCAGGGCCTCAAAATACTCCTTAACTCTCTCTGAGATAGTCTTTAAATAATACTGCTCAATTTTTTCAGTGAAAATCTCAGATAATTTAGCATTCTCAGTAATCCTGTAAGAACTGCCCCTGCTCTCAATCAAGAACAAATCCTTCAAGCGCTTAAGATGCCTTCTTATGTTTGATGAAGCAATGCCGATTTGAGGAAGCTTCTGCGACTTTCTTAAAGCAATAACCTTTTCCTCAACCTCGGCACCAGTGAGCGCGCTGTTTTTCAGCAATACATGAAAAACATCAACAACAACATCCCTGGAATCACCTGGCTGAAGCAAACCAATACTTAAGCAGAGCTTTTTTACCAAATCCCTGTCCTTTAAGTTGTAGGGTTTTTCATACTTTCTCAAGGTAATCTCTGCCAGAGGCACCTCTTTTGAAACAGTGTGCTTTTTCATGAAAACAAACCCACTAACCAGGCCCAAATCCTTGAAAACAAGCCCTTTGGCTTGTAAGTAACATCGCCTTCATCAAATGCTTTTTTCAGGGCAGCAGTCTGATTGTCTGCATTAATAATATCATTTGCCTTTTTTTCCTTTACAAAAACATCATAATCAACACTCCTGAATTTCTCATCCTTTATCTCCTGAACAACACCATGAAGAGTAGTCACTCCAACAACCTGAGCAGAGCCATTCTCCAGCTCAACGTAAACATTAACCCTTGCCTCTTTAAAATCATCCTTTAAGTAGTCAGGCAGAATCACTCCAACAAAATCATGATAATCTGTCTTTTTTACTTCTTCCTTAGGCTTTTTTTCTGGTTCTTGCTTTTTTGTCAGGTTTTTCTTGATTTCTTCAATAATTTTAGTAGTGTTATCCCAGTCTTTTCTCACACAAGAGCAGTTACTGCATTCATACCCAGCCCTGCAGTCCTCATCCTTTTCACACTCTTCATGCCTTGTAATGTTGCCGTCACCACAGACAGCAGGAGGCTCTGCACCATAAACTGTCTCAGGCCTGCATAAACAAGTGTCTGGATCACAAGTAAAAGTTTCATTGAACAATTTTCCAAACTCAGGGCAGAAATCATTCTCTTCTTTTTCCTCTTTCTCACCAGGGTCGCACCACTCAGCACCCTCCCTGATTTCATTACCGCAATCCATCCTCTTGGGCAGGCAGGTGCAGTCTCTTTCATCACAAACCATTGCAATGCCAAGAATCTCTCCAGCCTCTTCGCACAAATCCTGGTCAGTATCTGGCTCGCACATCTCATGGCCCTCCCTGACGCCATCACCGCACACAGTCTTTTCCTCAACAGAAACCAAAAGCTGTGCACTGGCAGCAGCACACAAAAGCATTAAGAACAACAGCAATAAAAAAATAATCTTCTTCATTTTTTAACCTCCAATAGCACTCATAAGTATGTTCCAAATACTCATTACAGCACTTGTTATGGCAGAAGTAATCTTAATGCCAATGCTGTCACTAAAATCCTCACTTGGCTTTTTAGCTTCTTTAATCAAATCAGCAACAGGATCAATAGTTATGCCTCCTGTAATTCCAGAGCTGGTGTTCTTAGCCTCTTTAACAACTGGCTCTGAATCAGAATCATTTGCCTCAAAAGTCGCTGAAGCAGTAATTTCATTAGAACTATCCTCCTGGTTAACAGACCTGTTAAGGCTCTTGAACAATTCAGGAGTCAGGGAAGGATCGCAAATGCAGTTGAAATCACACACTCCCTTTGTCAAGGCCTTTGTATAGCAGTCATTGCCAGGAGGGTCGCACTCCTCCCCAAACTCAACTTTATAGTCACCGCAGTTAACAGGCTTTATTGTTGTGCTTGACTGGTTGGAAGTCGTATTTGATGAATTAACAGGTGCTGTTGTGTTTGTTGTATTAGTGGTGTTTACTGCAGAGGTCTCATTATAATCAGCAGGGCCAGAGTAGTCATCACAAGCAGCAGCCTTGTGCACTGTAAGGCACTCAACATAATAGTGGCCTGGACAGAAATAATCCTCAAAAGCAACATCGCTGTTATTATCACAATAATATTCCCTAATCCAGAGACTGTCATCCATTTCAGTGCCGCCTTTCCTGCTGATGCAGGAATCATAATAAGTGGTGTTGCCCTGTGTAACAAAACCATCAATACCAAGATATCTTGCAGGAGTTGCAAGATTCTCAGGGCCGTCATCAGAATCATAACAAGCAGCACTAACAGAGAGAGATAAAAGGATAAATAACACTGAATAAAGCATTGTTTTTTTCATCTGCTTAAAAGTTTTAAGAACTAGTTTATATATTTTTTCATTCCAAAGCCAAAAATTTAAATATGCAAGAAAATAAACCTACAGCATGCTGGAGAGATTCAAAAAAATAAAGAGCAAACACCGCAAGATATTATTTGCGGTAATAATAGGCTTTGCAGTAATATCCTTTTGGCGAGGCGTATGGGGCCTGCTGGATATTTACCTGTTTCCAGACAATTATGCACTCAGCCTATGGGTTTCTGTAATTATAGGAATAGCTGTATTGGTAATAACAGACTATGCTACAAAAGAACTTCTTTAAAACATCCAGAGCATGCTTGCCAGGGCAATCAAGCCAACAAGCAATAAAATTGCCATCAAGAAACCAATGCCCTGCTGCTGTTTTTTGATTCTTTTTTCCAGCTGTTTCTTGTTTGCTGCAATAATCTTTACATGGTCAACAGCAACACTCAATAATACTAATGCATTGGACATATTCAATTCACTCACACCTCTGGATTTAAAAACAAAACAAGCTATTTTTAAAAATTGTTATTCTTTAAAATATATATTACACCTTATCAAAGAAAATTTCCAGTGTTTTTCCTTTTATGTTATCCTGTGCCTCAAATTCTGTCTTTTTTGCAGGAGGCTCTGTGCTGACCTTGATGCTTGCAGCACCGCACTTTTCCTTTATCTGCTTTGTCCATGACTCAAGCATTTTAGCCAAAGCTTCATCAACCTTCAGGTACAATGAAATCGTGTCAACCTTTTGCAGGCCGGCCTTTTTCCTTGCAGCCTGAACACGCCTCATTGCCTCTCTCGCATAACCCTCTGCATCCAGCTCATCTGTCCTTGTCTTGTCCAGGTATAAGAACCCTCCCTTGACTTCGACCTCAATCAGGTTATCAGGAACCTGCCTGTCAATAATAACGTGCTCTGGAAGCAGTGTGACTTTCTGAGCCTCAACAGTCAACTCAATCTTTTCTTTTTTCTCAAAACTATCAAGTATTTTCTTAGAGCTCTCTGTGCTGAACTTTGCAATAATCTTAGGAGCCAGATCATTAAAACTCTCTTTCAAAGGCGCAATATTCAGCTTAACAGTCTTCTTTATCACAGGAAGCTCTTCGTGCGTATTAATTTCCTTGACATTAGTCTGGCGCATAATAATAGCATCCATTGTGTCTACAGCAAGCCTGATGCCTTCATCCCTGCTTACAACCTCAACAGACTTGACAGGCCAGCGCACTCCAAGACCTGCTTTTTCCCTTGCATATAATATTGACTGAACAACAAGAAACGCATCACTCATGCTTTTCTCAACCTCTTCATCAATAAACTCTTCCTCTGCCTCTGGCCAGGACAATAAGTTGACTGACTCTTCTTTCAGGTCAAAAGCCTCCCTGAAATTCAGGTACATCTTTTCATTGATAAAAGGAGCAATCACATTAAACATCTTGATTGTCTCAAACAAAACCTGATATGTTGTGTATAATACAACTTCTTTTTCCTCAGGCGTTCCAGTAGAAGCCCTGTCTCTTGTCAATTGAATGTAAATCCTGCTCAGGTCCAGGAACAACTTCTCAATCAAAGTAATGGTCTTGTCAATCTGATACACCTCAAACAAGTCTGTTACTTGTTTAATCGTGCTGTGAAGCCTTGAAAGCATGAACTTTTCCTCAATGCCCAACAGGTTTTCATCAGGTTCAAGCACATCTGGATTGACGCCAAGCTCTTTGGCCATGTTGATAACCAACTTGTGAATATTCCACAAGACAGTAAGATTTCTCTGCTTAAGCTTTACAGACTCCCAATTGAAATTAATATTTTCTCCAGCAGTGGTCTCATTCATGTAATACCGCAGGATATCTGCACTATATTTGTCAATCACTTCGTATGGGGATACGATGTTTCCCAGAGACTTGCTCATCTTTGTTCCCTGCCAGTCAAGAATCATGCCGTGAGAGTAAACAGCATCATAAGATTTCTTGCCAAAAGCAATAACAGAACAGATGTTAAGCATGCTGTACCACAATCTTACCTGTTCAGAAGCTTCAAGGATGAAATCAGCAGGCCACCACTTATCAAAATACTCCTTGTTAGCAGGGTATTCAAGGCAGTTCCAGGAAGCAGTTCCAGAATCAATCCAAACATCAATCACATCAGGAATCCTGGAAACCTCTTCACCGCACTTGCATTTTATTTTTACTTCATCAATCCATGGCCTGTGAAGGTCTTCAGGAACCTTTTTATCAACTGATTTAGATATTAATTCTTCTTTAGAACCAATGACTGTGACATGACCGCACTTCTCACACTCCCAGACAGGAACCGGACAGCCCCAAAACCTCTGCCTTGTGATTGAGTTATCTTTCAGGTTCTCAATCCAATTATCATAACGCTTGCTGAAATCTTTCGGAACCCAGAAAACATCCTTGTTCTCCTCAATAAGCTTTTCCCTTAAGTCTTCAACTTTCATAAACCACTGCTCTGTAGCCCTGAAAACAATAGGGTTATGGCATCTCCAGCAGTGAGCATACTCATGCTCAACAGGAGTTATTTCTATTAATACGCCCATGTCTTTTAGCTTGTCTATGAAAAACTTATCATCAACCTTTGCTTTTTTGCCAGAGTAAGGACCCATATCCTCAAAAACACCCTGCTCATTCAGGTAATTGTAAGCAGGCAGGTTGTAGTCCAATCCAACCTCATAATCTTCTGGGCCGCAGCCAGGAGCACAATGCACAAGACCAGAACCAGCAGTAACATCAACATATTCAGTGCTCATGATGACTGAATGAGTGTTTTTGTGCTTGTTTTTCACTTCCTGTAAACTAGGGATTTCGTCAATCATAGGGTGCTTGTAATGCAGCCCCTTCAGCTTATCTCCCTTGAACTCCTCAATAATCTTGTAATCCTTACCAGTCAATCCCTTTATTAAAACATTGACCAATGCCTTTGATACAATCCAGACCTCACCGTCAACTTCTGCCTTGACATAATCCAGCTCAGGATTAACCATAACAGCCAGGTTAAAAGGAATAGTCCAGGGAGTTGTAGTCCAGATGATTAAGTATTCGTTTTCCTTGCCTTCGACAGGAAATTTAAGGAAAATAGAATTGTCTTTATCTGTTTCATACTCTAATTCGTGCTTTGCCAAAGCAGTTTCACAAGAAGCACACCAGGTCATGACCTTCTTGCCCTTGTATAACCTCTTGTCTTCATGAGCTTTCTTGATAAGCCACCACTCGCCCTCAATATAATACTTCTTTATAGGCCAGTAAGCCTGGTCATAATCCATCCAGATGCCAACTCTCCAGAGATCCTTGTCCATCAGCAAGGCATTATCACTAGAGAACCTGATACACTCCTTAATGAACTTCTCAACACCATACTTGACAATATCCTCTTTTGTGAGCAGATTCAGTTTTTTCATTACAGCGTTTTCAGTAGGCAAGCCATGCATGTCATAACCAGCCCTGTCCCAGACATCAAAACCACGCATACGCTTGTATCGCATAACAATGTCTTTAGCAGAATTGTTCCAGGCATGCGCTATATGCAGTCTGCCGGAAGTATACGGCGGGCCCTGCAGGAAATAGAACTTCTCATTTCCCTTGTTTTTAGCCTTAACCTTCTCATAAATATCATTAGCTTCCCAAAATTTCAAGATTTCTGGCTCTATCTCACCAGAATATTGTTTGATATCCATAATAGAGGAGAAAAACTGGTAATGGTTTAAAAACCTTACTAATAATTGTCTATCTCGACCTTAGAATCAATATCATACTGTTCCTTAAGATATGTCATGAATTCTCTAGCTAATTCTGGATTTGCAGAATGAGTATAATAACCTACTATAACAGGGCCAACAAGCCTTTTCTGCTCTTCCCTCACAGCAATAGGAATCACAGGAGCCCCCTGCTCTGTCTTTCCAATGTTAATCACATGCATCTGCACACCATCTTTTATTTTAGTGTGTTTTCTGGCAGTAGGCATGCTTAAGTCATTATCTAAAGAAAACTCCTGAATAGCCATAGCAAGCCTTGTTTCAAAACGCAGGTCTTTTGCATCCATGGATGTTTATGCATTGTGATTCTTTAAAAAGCTAATGCTTTGCTTTGAAAAGTATTATATACCTGGTGATTGCTGCTTCTTTACATGAAAGAACTAAAAAAAGGAAAATACAAGCATTACAAAGGAAAGTTTTACGATGTCATTGGGGAAGCAAGGCACAGCGAGACACTGGAAGAGCTGGTTGTGTACAGAGCACTTTATAGTGACTTTGGCCTCTGGGTAAGACCTAAAAAGATGTTCTTAGAAGACGTGGAGATAGAAGGAAAGAAAATGCCCAGGTTTGAGTTTGTTGGTTAAGCAATCAAATCCTTGTAAGTGCTGCAAAGCACTTTCTGCAAGTCCAAAGAATCAGGAAGAACTTTATAATGAACGCCGTATGCGCGCTCAAGATTATTTGCGCGCTGGTCATTCACCCTGATGCAAATAGGCAAAACACCTCTTGCCCTTGCCTCTGACAAGGCCTTTCTGACATCGTGCCAGGCATAATCTCCCTTGTAAACAGGCAAATTCTTCTCATCTTTGTATAAATATTGTTTCAAAGGAACTGCCTCTGGCTCGCCATCACTTATGTGAATCAAAAGCAAATCTTTCCTGCCGGTTTCTAATAATTTTTTAGTAGAATGTCTTATTGCAGTGCCGTCATGATTGTGCTTCTGGCCATTGATTCTGGAGAGTGCACTCAAAAAATAAGAATTATCAGGGTGTGCCTCCCCAAACTCGGCAATTTTGTGAAAATCAGTCCTTCTTCTAGAATGCGAGGAATAACCAAACACGCCAACCAAATCATCAAGCTGGCTTGCACCACAACTCAAGTAATAAACAGACTCTGCAATAACATCAATAAGCCTTGTCTTTTCATTAATCCATTTATTAGTAGAGCCGCTCATATCCATAAGAACCAATGCAGCAACATCCCGCCTCCTATTCAAGACTTTCTTGAAAATCCTTTCATCAGGAGTGATTCCTGCTGCTTTGTCATTCAGGTACTCAACAAAACGCTCATAATCAATCTCACCAGACCTCTGTCTTTTCAAAACAGTCCTGCCGCCAGGCTTCATCAAACTAAATTCCCTTTTCAGCTTCTGCACAAGAGTTTGATCAGGAACAATAATCCTTTGCGTTTTTCCAAAACCCACATATTCCTCAAACACAGGAAAGCCCCCCATGTACTTGTTTTCTTCAGAGTTCCACTCTAAATACACAGGTGTATCTTTATCAAGAGCTGCCTGCGCAATTTTTTTGCTCTTGAAAATCTCTAACTGTTTTACATCATCTGTAACAACCACACTTGCCTTGTCAAGAAAACCGCGAAAACCAGTAATTTTTCTAGGAGGTGCTTTGGAACTGTGCTGATGCTCTTCTTTTGTATTCTCAAAAATAATCCTGTGCAATTTCTTTGTAACAACAAAAGAGTCGCCCAGATTAGAGCCTCTTTCCAGAACAACAGAAGCAATATTATAGCATTCATCAAGCAAGTCATAGCAATGCTGGACAAAAGGCTTGATGATTATTCCTTTTTTCTTTGCAGCACGAATCCTGTTATGCTCTCCCTGCTTAGGCTTGATCCTGTGTTCTGGAAGATAGCCAAGCAAAAGCTTATACTGAAGCAATGTCAAAACAGTATTATCAAGCACCTGCTTAGGAAGCTCTTTAAAACCAGTAAGCAATTCACTGAATTTAGCTGGAACAACATCCTCAAGAATCTGCTTGAAACCAATATAATCTCTTCTCAAGCAGACATTAACCCTTGCGCTCTCAACAATCTCAAAAATCTGCTTTGCCAGATAATCCCTTTTCTCAAAAGTGGCAAAAAAATCATCAATATGCCAGATGGGCTGCTCTTCCTCTATAAAACCTTCTTTAAATAATCTTTCTTGATAGTCTATGAGATCATCATAACTGACAGCAGCACTACCATACAGCAGTCTGCCTGCCTGAATAGCAACCAAGAACTCAAGATAATCTGCATTGTTCTTATATACTTCATTGCATGCAATCAATTCAGCAGGAATGATAATAGGAATCTCGCCTTTATTGATGACGTGGGCAAACCTATCTGCTTTTTCATCAGGCTTTGCATAAATAAATTCTGCTTTTCTTCCTGTCAGACCCTCAACAAGACGCTCAAGACTCATCTTGTGAGCTGTCTCTGTGAATTCAATCATTTTTACCAAAAACTAAGTCCAGATGCTCTGTCTTAAGAGATTCAATAACATCAAGATCATAAGTCAATGGCTGAATCACAGCAACTTCACAAGCTCTCTTAGGGGGGGTGCCTTTCTGAATCTGCTGAGCAGCCAAAACAAGAAGCCTTGTGCCTGCACCCTCAACCAACTGCCCGCTTTTCTTAAGATTTCTGGTAATCTTTCCAAACTGAACCAATGCATTGGCAGTAGGGTCACCAACACCGCCTTCTTCTGTAATGATTTTTCTCTCCAGGTCTTCTGGAGGATAATCAAAATTTAGAGTAATGAACCTTTGCTTAGTGCTTGGCTTTAAATCCTTTGCAATAGATTGATAATTAGGGTTGTATGAGGTTGCAAGCATAAAATTATTAGGAGCATGAAAATAATCTCCAAGCTTAGGAACATAAACAGAACGGCCAGTATCTGTCAAAGAGTGCATGATAACAGCAACATCTTTTCTTGCTTCAATGACCTCATCGAGGTAGCAGATGCCGCCCAGGTTAAGCATCTTCAACACAGGGCCGTCAACCCATCCATCAACAGTATTCAATCCCAGCAACTCAGAAGCATCAGTATCCTCTGTGCAGATGACCCTCAAAAAAGGAAGTTTTAGCTCATGAGCCATGTACTCAAGAAACCTTGTCTTGCCAACACCAGTAGGGCCTGTAATCGCAATATGCTGCTGCTGCTTGTGAGCTCTCTTGAAAATATCTACTTCATCACTAATTGGCTCATAATACGGCCTTTCTTTTACAAGATAATCCTGTTTCTCACTCATATTCTTCCCCCATCAATCTCTCAAACAATTGCTGAAGCCTGAACAAGTTCTTGCCAGACTCTGAAGCACTATTCAGCGCCTCTTCCACTGCTTTGTTTGTATGGTAAAAAGGATTTGCATTTCTTGTCTGCGTAAGATCAACCTTAAGCTGCTGGTCTTCTTCAATGCAAATAATTGTGTAATGCTCAGGCAGTTCAGAGAATAATTCGTCATCTGGCTCTAGCTTTGCCTCTAAAGCATGCGCTGTCTTTTGTTCCTCAAAATAATAAAGCTGCTCCTGAGCCTCGTGAGAATAAATCCTAACCACTTTTCCAGTCTGCTCAAGAGGTGCTCTTTGAGGTTCAGTACTTTCTCTTTTTTTGTACTGCGAGCGAAAGCCTCTTGCCCGCTTTTTCATCCACTTTTTCTCAGCTTCAGTAGACTCTGGAACAGAGGCAGCCTCTGACAACTCTTCTTCTAAAGCAGTTCTCCTGTTCTCATACCACTGGCCGCCAAACAAATCACCATACATTTTCTTTCTTTGACTGACTTGTTTTTGAAATGGCTCAAACTGCTCTGGAATGTCTCCCTGAAAATTCTCTAGAAGCATCTCAAGCATAATCGTGTCTTCCAGGATCTCATCTGCGTGAAAAGACTCTGCTTTTTCTGAGTCGACCAAAGATAGTGCTGTCTGCATGCTCTTTGTTTGCTGAGCTATATCACTCATCAATTCTTTAGCTGCAGAGAGCAGCCTTCTTCTTTCATTGTAAGGGATATCAGCCATCTTGATATTTTCTAATACAGGAATTTGCAGCAACAATCACATTTTCCAGAGCATTGATTACTTCCTTGTGTTTTTCATGTCCTTCAGGAACATTTGACTCAAGAATAACTCCTCTGTAACCTTTAGTCCAGCTAGGCTCTGCCTGAATAGGCTCTGCCTTCAGGTATGCCTTGCTTGATGTTTCGTATTCTCTGTCTTCTGGCATAAGTTCTACTGTCCTGTCAATATAATCCGCAATCCCTGCCTCTAGCCTGAAAAAATCCTTAGGATCAACAACCCTGTCAAACCCTAAAGTAAACATACCTTGGTTAATGTTTGTCTGCAATCCCTGTTCTTTTGCTATAGGATCCATCACTGCTTCTAGTTTTTTCATTGTCTTCCCTCCAAAGTCAAATGCTAATAGTAATAAGTCAGAAAGATATATTGTTACAGATTAAACAGAATAAATTGGTTTAAACAGTTTAAACATCCGAAAGAGTTTCGGAAATTACCTGGAAGAGCATATAAAGAATGAAATCTGGCATCTTCTTATGATAAAAATATCGAAAAGTTTATATAGTCATTTATACTACACTAATGTAGTATGGATTTTATTTAAATCCATAAAGCCGACAAGACATTATCTTAAAGAGCACTCAAAAGAGGTTCCCTGGCACAAAGCTGTTGAGATTATATTGACTACAAAAAATCCACGGCTGAAGGATGGTAAGTTTGAGATTGAGAAAGACGGATATTATGTCTTGTTTGAGATTAAGAATAAGGTATTGTATGTAATTAATGCCAAGAAAACATGAAATTATGCCCAAAATGTGATGCAAAACTTAAGAAAATGATGGTTAAGGTAGCTGGGGCTAAAACAAAGGCGCTTAGTTATCAATGCCCTAAATGCAAATACTTTGAATTTGAGCCAGAATCCTCAAAAAAAGTGATTAACGAGTTAAGAGAGACACCACTTAAGATAAAGCAAAAGATAGTTAAATTATCGCAGGATAGATTAGGAATATATTTCAATAAAAATGTAGTGCGGAGCTTGAATCTGAAAAAAGGAGAAGAAATCTATGTTTCAGTGCCTGATAAGAAGCGTATTTTGATTGAAGTTGGGGATTAGTACCACTTATCGTAGCGAGACTGCTCTGCTGGC
>WJJT01000029.1 GCA_014729555.1 Candidatus Woesearchaeota archaeon | reverse complement strand
TATTTTTGGGATATTTTATTATAGAACTATCACTTTCTAGTGGTTTAATAGTGGTTTTAACCAACAGAGTTGAGACACAGAGGTAACAGAAATGAAAGAAAAACCAAGAATAAAAGTGAAGTTTCAAGAGACAAGAGTAGAGGAAGTGACGTATAAGCAGGCTGAAGACTTGGAAACTATTGCAAAACAAAGAAGAGATGCACAACAGGCAGTATCCAAGGTAGAATCTGAGCTTCAAACACTGGAAGGATATGAATCCTTGCCAGAGCATGCAAGAACAATCTTGGAAAGCACTAGGCTGTCTTTAGGGCAGGATTACTTGAAAGGATTGCTTTCTCATGTAGTGGGCATGTTGTATAGGGAAGAGATAGAAGAAAAAGTATTGCCAAGTGATGTGACTGAATGGGAAACTATGAAAAGAGGAACAAGATGGCATCCAGATCCTGAAGAAAGAGAAGACAAGATTGTAACAATGAGACAAGTGGGTCCTGAAAAAGTTGAAAAGATACCTTATCTTGATCCTGTAACAGACACTGGAATGCGTCTTTTATCAAAGAAAAGGATGCAAGAATCTGTTGAATTGGGAAAAAGGATTAAAGGGCTTTACCAAGAGCAGAAAGTCAAATACTTGACTTTTGAGCTAGCTTCTGGTAAAAAAGAAGCTGTTCAAGAGCTTGGCGAGGATGTCATGAGCTTCATTAAGAAGTACTTGCGCACATTGGATGAAGTAGAATATCTTGCCAAGAGTGGTTCGCTTTATGAGCGATACAAGGACGAGATAATAGAAGAACCTAAACCAGAAATCCCTAAATGATGAAGCATGGCAGATGCTGTTTTTGATTTTTTTAAATTATGACAGCATTGTTAAAACAGAACTAAACCCTGTTAAAGCCAGTCTGATGACTTCTCTTGAATGATAGATTATTACTGCTTCTGGACATTTTATTTCTTCTAATAATCTATAGCTTTTTTTGTAAAGCAAGACATCTTTTATCTTTTGCATTTTGTTGATTATTTTTATGTCTTTCTTAAAGCATCTGTGTTGATCAGTGGAGCTGGGAAATAAACACGAATCTTTAAATAAGTACTGCATCTATACGTCTATATGAGTCAAAACATTAATATATCTGAAAGCCTTAGTACTACAGTAATGGGGGAGAATTACGCATTTAATGAAGCAGAGGATCAAAGAGAATACATAGATATATTGCTACAAACACATGGCGGTTTTGAGGCCGTGAGAGAAGAGCCTGCTGAATTTCAAGAGGGAGTTAAAGAAGCTTGCTTAGAAGGGTTGGCAAAAGGAGTGAATGATTTTAAGAAAAAACAAGGCACTCTAGCTAAGTCTATATATGCTTTTTCTGACTCTGAATTATGGTACCAGGATACTGTTGAGCCTGCTGTAGAAAAAAAGCTTTGTGAAAATCGCGTTGTCAAAAAATATTGGGAAGAGCCTGAGTGGGCTGGAAAGGATCATAAAGAAGTTCAGTGTGGAAATCTTGCAAGAATTGTTTCAGGAGCATATCCTTCTTATGTTTCTCATAAAAAAAGAAATGAACCTTGGTGTCCTAATTCTATAAAAGTTTAATTACTTTGCGACTGCAACTATTAGATGTTCTACATGAAGTATCACAGGATGCACATCTCTTTCATGAGTGTCTAGTTGACGCCTGTCGTCTTCAGCAATGTCTTTTCTTTTTATTGGGTCTCTTGCATCAAGCAGGAATATTCCGTTTTTAAGTGGAGAGCGTGTAGTTCCCTGCACATCGACTGCCAAAAAACCACGAGGCAGGGGTATTTCATAATAAGTGTGTCCTAATTTATTTGTTTTCGCTTGCCATGGAGATAGTAGTGCGGCAAGAATCGCGCTTTTTGCTTCTTCTTCAGTAGGCGCGCTACCATCTGCCTTGATAAGCAGCGTATATTTGTTGCTGTCAGTATTGCCTTGAACATGCTTGTTGAAAAATTCAAGGAACTCTTCATCAGAGTAATAAAAAACCTGATCCATATCCACTTTAATCAAATCAACGCCTTGCTTTTTTAGCTTCTTAAGCAATTTGCTGTCTAGAATCAACTGTCCTGTTTGAGGATTCTTGAATTGTTTTCTCATCTCTTTGAATACCAGCATTTTCTAGAATCAAACGTCCAGATATAAATATTTATCTCAATTTAAACAAAAGCATTATAAACAAAGACGCATTACTATACAGTATGAGAAGCAAACTAACAAAAAAAGCTCATTCTTGTTGTTGTTAGTTCTTACTTCATTGTTTTAATCACATTAAATTCTAAAAATAGCCATATGGGCTCTAAACATGGAGGAATGATAAAATGAAACAAGGTGGTTATCCGTGCAATACACGCACTTGAATTGATTGGAAACACACCATTAGTCGAAATCAGGAGACTTAACCCTAACAAAAAGGTGAATATCTATGCAAAGCTTGAGGGTTTTAATCCTTCTGGAAGCATCAAGGACAGGATTGCTCTTAAGATGATTGAGCAGGCAGAAAAAAATAAAGAGCTGACAAAGGACAAGACAATTATCGAGGCTACTTCTGGAAATACTGGCATTGGTATTGCGATGGTTGCTGCAATAAAGGGCTATAAAGTCAAGATTGTGATGTCAGAGAATGTAAGTGTTGAAAGAAGAAAGATAATGAATGCATATGGTGCAGAAGTTGTCTTGACTCCTGCAAAAGAAGGCACTGATGGAGCTATTAGAAAGGCAGAGCAGTTGGTTAAGGAAAATCCAGAGAAGTATTTCATGCCAAATCAGTTCAAGAACAAGTATAATGTTCTTGCGCATTATGAGAATACTGCTAAGGAGATCTTTAACCAGATGCCTGATGTCGACGTCTTTGTTGCTTCTATTGGAACTTCTGGGACCTTGATGGGCATTAGTTCTTTCCTGAAGAAATGGAAACCTATTGAAGTCATCGCTGCTGAGCCTACTTTAGGCCACAAGATTCAGGGCTTGAAGAACATGAAAGAGGCAATTGTTCCAGAGATATATGACAAGAAGAAAATAGACACTTGCATAACAGTGGAAGACGAAGATGCTTTTGAAACAACAAGAAGATTGGCTAAAGAAGAAGGATTGTTCGTCGGCATGAGTTCTGGCGCAGCTTTATGGGCAGCTCTTGAAAAAGCAAAAACAATGGAGTCAGGGAATATTGTTGTGATTTTTCCTGACAAAGGAGATCGGTACTTGAGTACTGATCTTTTTTGATTTCTTTATTTTTTACAACCAAATAGTAGTAATAAAACAAAAGATTTATATACTGGCATGCTTTTCTACCAGTTACAATGAAACAAAAAACTAGTGAACGGATGTTGAAATCTGATTTTGCTAGTTCTAAGTTTTATCGCTATTTCTAAAGTCTGAACATAGTTTAGACGAATATCATCTTTTCTTGATATAACCATATTCTATTTTCAGGCGTTCATTGGCATTATAGATTTAACTCTATAATTTATCCCTGCTTAGCTTAACGGCAGAGCAGTCGGCTGTAAACCGACCAGTCCCAGTTCGACTCTGGGAGCAGGGACTGGGCTTGCATCCCTAACTGCAGGAGGAAAAGAAAATGGCAGAGTTTTACGGCAATGGACTGGAAAGTGCTGGTGGCGGCAGAAGCAGCAGCTGGGCCTCTCATGAGCCTGCCCCAAAGGAAAAGTCTCTTTTAGAGACATCTTTGGATGGTGTTCAGGAAAAGGCAGATACTGTGCTTAGGGAAGCTTTAGAGCTTGCAAAGTCTGGCAAGGACAGGGACAAGATTGAGGAAAGAATAGCAGTGTACCAGCATCTTGCTTCAATACTGCCTGGCGGTCCTGACGAGCACAGGGTGGAAGATGTCCGAAAGCATTTCAAGTACAGTGTTTTGGTGGATAAATTCCAGAAACGGCTGAAGAAAAGAATCTTCAGCTGATTTTTTTTACTTTTTTGTACTGACTTCTTAATTCAACAAAATTCATTAGTGTAAACAAGTATAAACATTTTTTCATTTAAAAAGCAAAAACTATAAATATCATGACCATTTTCCTGCATAAAGTGATGCAATATGAACGTCGAAATTATGAATTAACATTGGCATCATCGTATTAGATTCTCTTTTTTTGCGTTGTTTCGCACAAGTGATAGCTGGACTACGGCTGTCAAAATTATGCTATGCCAGGTGAGTACTATGACAAAAGTTATACATGTAAAAGACTTGAAAAAAACCTTCATAACCCACAAGAGAAAACACGGCCTGCTTAATGCAGTCAAGTCTCTTGTAAAGAGAGAGTACAAGACAAAGCATGCCTTGCGGGGCGTTAGTTTTGACATTGAGGAAGGAGAGATTGTTGGCTTTATCGGCCCTAATGGTGCTGGGAAATCAACCACAATAAAGGCTCTTTCAGGTGTTTTATACCCGTCTTCCGGTGTTGTGAATGTCCTTGGCTATACCCCCTGGAAAGATCGTGTTAAGTATGTAACGCATATTGGTGTTGTTTTTGGGCAGAAGCCTCAATTGCATTGGGATCTTCCTCCTTTGGATACTTACTGGCTTAACAAAGAGGTTTATGACATTCCTAGGAAAGAATTTGAAAAGAGACTGAATCACATGATTAAGTTATTGGATGTGGAAGAAATAGTCCAGACTCCTACAAGAGACCTTTCTTTAGGAGAGAGGATGAAGTGCAAGATTATTGCAGCTTTATTGCATAATCCTAAGCTTGTCTTTCTTGATGAGCCTTCTATTGGATTAGACGTGGTTGCAAAGGACAAGTTAAGAGACTTCATCCTTGATATCAATCAGCGCTTGAAGACAACTTTCATTGTCACCACTCATGACATGGGTGACATTGAGCGGTTATGCAGGAGGATAATCATCATCAATAATGGCGTGATTGTGTATGACGGCCCTATTGCAAAGATAAAGAGTGATTACCTTACTCACAAGCATCTGGATGTTAAGTTCAACAAGCTGGACAAGAAGTTCAGGTTCAAGGGCTGTAAAATCATAGAGGCAAGTGATTATGAGCTTAAGCTGGAGCTTGACACTAAAAAACAGACAATTAAGAATGTTGTGAATTACTTGATTACTGAGTTTGATGTTGCTGACATTATTGTCCAGGATCCTCCTATAGAGGAAATAATCCAGAAGATTTACAAGCAAAAGGAGAAATGATATCCACAATTAAGGCGTATTTGGCGCAGGCAAAGATAGGATTAAAGGTTGGAGTTAAGTATAGGTTTCACTTTTTGATTACACTGCTTACTGTCCCGCTTTCCTTGATTATATATTATTTCCTTTGGCAGGCGATTTATGCTTATACAGGCCAGGATATTATCCGTGGTTTTACTTTTCCTGATTTAGTGCAGTATTATGTGCTGAGCATGATTGTTGGATTTTTTGTCTGGTGTGATGTTGATAAGTGGATTTCGCAGGATGTTAGGAGAGGCCACATTATCACTATATTCACTTACCCTATGAAGTTTTTGTGGCAGCATCTTGCGTTTGAGATAGGCATTAATTCATTGGGCATTGTTCTGCAGATGATTCCGATATTTTTGATTGGTTTTGTGTTTTTTGGCCTGGCAGTGGCTCCTGCTTTCAACTTTGTTATGTTCATTGTTTCAGTGATGCTTGCTTTTTTGCTGGCGTTTTTCATTAGTTTTAATGTTGGCTTGAGCGCGTTTTGGCTAAAGAAGATTGAGGGCATCAGGAGAGTGAGAAGAACCTTGCTTGTTTTCCTTAGCGGCGGGATGATTCCTTTGAGTTTTTTTCCGCAGTCGCTTCAGCAGGTTTCGCACTTTTTGCCTTTTGAGTATGTGCGGTATGTTCCTATCCAGATTTATCTCGGAGAGTTCAGCAGGCTTGGTGTTTTAAGCCAGCTTGGCCTGCAGTTGGTTTGGATTGTCTTGCTTTATTTCCTCAGCAAGGCGGTTTACAAGAGGGCGTTTAAGCAGTTTGCAGGTGCAGGTGTATGAACTTTTTCCACAAAAATAAAAAGTATGCTTTTTGGAAAAAGTTAGACAAGGAAATGAAACTTATAGAAATAGAAGGAGGCCTGAAACTTCGATGCAAAAAGCGGAGTTTCATTTACTGAGCATGAAATTTCTCAGGATTGAAAAAAGGACTGTCGGAATGTCTTTGGCAAGCGAAATGGCCTACAAGACTAACTTTTACATAAAGGCATTTGCCATGGTTCTTTCTGATTTTGTTGGCCCTCTGCTTACTTTGTTGATTTACTCTGCAACTCTTGGTATCCCTGGCTGGACACTGAATGAATTTTTGCTGTTTCAGGGCACTTTGATATTGGTATTTGGTTTGGGACACACATTCACGATGCATTTTCCTTATGAAGTTATTCATTGTATCAGAGAGGGTGAATTTGACAAGTATCTTGTTAAGCCGTATAATACTTTGCTGTATCTTCTTGCAGAGTCTTTCATAATTGACGGCCTGCCAGAGGTTGCCGTGGGAATATGTCTTGTTGCGTATACCATGTTCAAGCTTGGCTTATCTGTGTTTTCATTTAGTTTTTTTTGGTATGCTGTACTGGTTGCTGCAGGACTGCTGATGCAGGTTGCAATAGTTGTGTTCATTAGTGCTTCTGCATTCCTTGTTGTAAGGTCAGAGGCATTGATGCAGCTTTACTTCAAGATATCTGATTTTGTCAGGTATCCTTTGAATGTGTATGCTCTTGGAATTCAGTTTGCCCTGACGTTCCTGCTTCCTTTGGCAGTGAGCTCTTTTTATCCAGCAGAAGTCTTATTGAGAGGAGCAACCCTGAAGATACTGTTGTCAGTATTGATTCCTGTAATTTTATTCACAGCACTGTCTGTGTTTTTGTGGAATCTTGCAATGAAGAAGTATACGAGTGCAGGTGGTTAAACCGCAAGCTTTATAAACCACCAAAATCCACTAATATTCAATAAGCATAATACCTGACGAGAAAGCACTTGATCATTAACATGAACATTTCGCTTTTTCTTGAAAGTGCTTAATAGAAACATATGAGGTAAATACAATGAACTTATTTGATAAATTTGGCTTGAGCCAAGAACTAGCAACAAGTATAAAGGATTTGGGTTTTACAGATCCTACACAGATTCAGGGAAAATCTATTCCCCACATAATCAAAGGCAAGGATGTTATTGGAGAGTCAGCTACTGGCTCTGGAAAGACTCTTGCTTTTGGCTGCGGCATTATTGAGAATGCCAGCCCTGGAAAGGGCCTGCAGGCCTTGATTCTCACCCCTACAAGGGAGCTTACAGAGCAGGTAAAGGGTGTTATCACCCAGCTTGCAAGAACAAAGCGCTTGAATGTCTTGAGTGTCTATGGCGGTGTTGCAATCAATCCGCAGATTGACCGGATTCCAAAGGCAGATGTTGTGGTTGCAACCCCTGGAAGACTGCTGGATCACCTGCAAAGAAGAACTATTGACATTTCTAAAATCAAGATGCTTGTTTTGGATGAGGCAGACAGAATGTTTGACATGGGTTTTATAGAGGATATTGAGAAGATCATAAAGCAGTGCCCTAAGAAGAGGCAGACTTTGTTTTTCTCTGCAACAATTTCGCAGGACATAAAGAGGTTTGCCAATAAATTCATGATTAACCCGTTTAGGGTTTCTGCCACTAAGATGGTTGACCCTGCAAAGCTTAGGCAGGTTTATTATGATGTGCAGAAGAACCAGAAGCTTTCCTTGCTTGTTCATTTGCTGAAGAATGAGAGCAGGGGTTTGGTTATGGTTTTCTGCAACTCTAGGACAAATACTGATTTTGTTGTCAAGAATCTTAAGGCAAATAAGATCAGCGCGATCGCTATCCATGGCGGTTTTACGCAGAGCAAGAGAACAAAGACCATTGATTTGTTCAACAAGGCAAAGGTCGGTGTTCTGGTCTGCACTGACGTGGCTGCAAGAGGTCTTGATATTGACAATGTGTCTCATGTCTATAACTATGACATCCCAAAGGATGCAAAGGATTATGTCCATAGGATAGGCAGGACTGCAAGGGCAGGAGAAGAAGGAAAAGTCATAAATTTGTTGTGCGACTATGACCATGATAATTTTTCAAGAGTCCTGCGGGAGTATAGTGAGTTCAATGTCAAGAAGACAAAGATCCCTGCTTTGAAGAGGATTCATATCAGGATTGACAGGCAGGACCAGCCAAGAAGAAGGCAGTTCAATAGACGGCCCAGGAGATAATTTATTTTTTTATCTCAAACTCTCCTGCAGGCAGTGCAGATATTATCTCGTCTAGATCTCTGTTTATTTCTTTCTTGATCTTTTTGGCTATGTCGCTTTTTTTCTTTTTGCCCTGAACTAGAATAACTATTTTTCCGCAGTTTTTCTTTACAGATTCAACAGGCCCTGCCATTACCCGGCCGCCTGGCAAGACACCTACTGCCATTTCAAGAACTGGTTCTGAATAATTTCTTTTGCCGTATATCATGAAGCTTCCTTTTGCAAGGTATTCCCCTGCCTGTGATTTCTTGCTTACCTGTTCTGGTTCTATCCAGTACACTAATGCTGTTGCAAGCCCCATTTTCCAGGCTCGCGAATATATCGCTGTTGCTTGTGCAGCCTCTTCAAGAGTTGCTTCCCCTGCTTTCCTGCCCTCTGTTTTCACTACAAAGAACGGGCTTCCTGGCGTCTCTGTGTGGAATACGATATCGTCTTTGTCAGTGTGCTTTTTAATCAAAATCTCATTTGTTGTTGCATCCCTGCCCCCTACACAAAGAAAGCCTTCAGAAGAGATAAACCACCTGAATTTTTCATACCACTTCTTTGCTCTGCGGCTTTTTTCTTTTTCTTTTTTTAATTCAAGTTTTTCTTCTTCTCTGGAAACTGCCTGCTCTTTTTGCTCTATGATTTTCTCGCGTTCCTTTTCAAATTTAGCCAGCGCTTTCCTTATCCCTTCTGTTTTTCTCTTGGCTTTTTTTGCCTTGTCAAAATAGTCAGAGGCATTCTGCTCTATTGTCTTGCGCAGGTCTAGTGTTATTTCCATATTAAATCTGTATTCTCTATTATATATAAGCTTTTTGTGCCAGACGAAGTTTTATAAATCATTGCCTCTTGCTCCTTTTTTATGGATTCAGATTTTGAATATGCGGCTTTGAGTCCCACTGATTATGGCTTGGTATTGCATAATCCTGAGAATCGTGTTTTTATGAGTCCTTCTTATTTTTTTCTGGGCGATATCCGCGGAGCAATGCCTGGACAGATTAGTGACTGGCTTGCTGTCTGGCTTGAGATGGAAAATACTCCTGAAAAGGATTTTGAGCCTTTGTTTGTTTTTGATCCAGATAAAAAATATAATGTTGGCAGGAATGAAAAAGGGCGGTTTGTCAGGAGAAAACTTCATTCAATGCGTCCTGCAGCATTAAAGGATGCTGCTGCTTTTAGGGCGAGCTTGTCAAATCATCACAGAACAAGAACTTTTATTGATATGGGGGGTGATGAAATTTTTGTTCCTCCTAAAAACCCTATTTTTGAGTCGCCGCATACAGGAGAGGTTGTTCTTTCTGGTCGTGCAAGAAAAAAAGGTGATGCAAGGACAGATGCAACATATCACAAGATACGGGTTATTGGCCCTTTCAGGGACTCTGATGACACAGGGCTGCTGTTTGCAGATGTTTCTTGCGACTGCCAGTGGCATTATTTTATAACAGGAAAGAATTCACACTTCCCTGTTCAGATCCTGGACAGCGATATTGCAGGGTTTCTGAATTTTATTTCAAAAAATCCCGGCAAAGTAAAGAATAAGCCTGCAGACAGGGCTTTTTTTATGCCTTTCAGGACAGACATGGTTGATGAACAGGCCCTGCCTTATTTTACTGTTGAAGAGATGCCTTTTCTGTCGACAAGTGTTCGTGATTTGAATCCGCTTAAGATGTCTGTTCTTATAAAGAAGTTTTTTGATAATGCTTCTCATTACAGCATTGACCGGTTGTTGACTAAATGTCCTGTTTTTGATTCACAGACAATACAGCTGATCCTTGACCGCAGGGCAGATTACAGGATGCTGCTGAAAGAGTTTCCTTTTGCAAAAGCAAAAAAAAGCAGCTTTGAGGAGCCGATTCAAAACTTATACTGGAGTATCTTCTCACAGCTGGGCAGGGAACAGTTTGCTCTTGCCGGCGCGGTTGTAGAGAATAAAGATACTTCTTATGAGTCTCCCTGCCTTCACTTTGAAGGGCCTGATGGCCGGATTGCAAGGGTCACTGTGAATGGCTTGCCTCCTGTGATAATCAGGAGAAAAAAATTGCGCAGAAAAGTTATCAGCCCTGTCAGGGATTATACCCATAAAGCAACTAAAGAGTTTCCAAAGATTAATCCTTTTGCAGAATTGTACAAGCGTCCTGTCACGCCGCGGATGGATGATATGCTTCGTGCCGGCACTGAGTACATGGTTACTCTTCCTGAAAAAATTCCTGTCGCTCTCTGGAGGGATTATGCCAGGGCAATACATAATGCGATAGAGGGGTATAATCAAAATCTTGATCCAGACTATGAAAAACCAGAAAGCATTGAGCAGGCAATCAAAAGAGCTCGCGCTTACCGTATGAAAGGCTCTTCAAAACAACTTGAGAGAATACGGGCAGCTTTAAGTTGATTCTGTTCAAAAAGTGCAAATTACCGAAAGCTTTATAAATAAACCAGGAGTTTCAAGCTGTATTGTGCCAGAGGGGACTATTAAAATTGATAGAGATATACTGCTCATGTTTTAAATTTTAACAAAAGATAGAGTGAAGACTATTGCACAATGGGCCGGTAGCTCAGCCTGGAGAAACAAATCTTTTGTTTCGGGCAATAGAGCACCTGACTTTTAATAACAAAGAAGGCATCAGGTGGTCGCGAGTTCGAATCTCGTCCGGCCCGTAATGATCGAAAAAAAATCAAAATGGCTCAAAAAATCGACGTAACAAAACACGTGCTGGTTCCAGCGCACACAGTGGTGAGTGAAAAGGAAAAAAAGAAGATTATTGAAAAGTATAATCTCAAAGGCATTGAGCTTCCAAGGATTTTCAAGGATGATCCTGCTGTTGCTCATTTAAAGGCAAAGCCAGGAGACATCATCAAGATTACACGAAAAAGCTCGACTGCAGGAGAGTCTGTGTTTTATAGGAGGGTTACAAGTGCATAATTACTCTAAGATTTTGATTGAGAAGTATTTTGAAGAGAATTCTTTTGTACTTTCAGATATTGAGAGTTTTAATTATTTTGTGGAAAAGGAGCTGCAGAAGATTATCGAGGAGAACAAAGTTATTGAGCCCACAATAATTCCGCCAAATGTTGAAAGTTTCAAGATAAAACTGGATAAAATATGGATTGAAAAGCCTGAGATTACAGAAGCTGACGGCTCTAAGAGACCTATTTATCCTGTTGAGGCAAGGCTGAGAAAGATTAGTTATGCTGCCCCTGTTTTTATTGAGGTGAGCTCTCATATTAATAATGTTCAGAGAGAGACTTTCACAACACAGATTGGCGCTCTTCCTATTATGCTTAAGAGCAATTTCTGCCACTTGAGCAGGCTGAACAAGGACGAGCTTATTGAGAAAGGCGAGGACCCTGACGACCCTGGTGGTTATTTCATTATTAATGGAACTGAAAGGGTGCTGGTTAATATAGAGGACCTTGCGGCTAATCGTTTCCTGGTAGAGCCGCAGAAGACAGGCATAAGCCAGTATCTTGGAAAGATTTTTTCAGAGAGCGGCCCTTACAAGATTCCTCACACTGTTGAGAGGTTAAAAGACGGTGTTTATTATCTGACTTTCACAAGGGTCAAGCGTGTTCCTTTAATTGTTGTTGTCAAGGCCCTTGGTATGATAAAAGATGAGGAGATAATGCAGATTATTTCCAAGCAAAAACAATATGATGAGGTTCTTATCAATTTGTTTGAATTTGCAAACATCAAGTCTCCTGAAGAGGCTATGGACTATATGGCCAAGAAGATTGGCATAACCCAGTCTAAAGAGATAAGATTGGAGCGAATGCAGGAGATTATTGACAAGTATCTTCTTCCTCATATCGGCACAAAGCAGGAGGACAGGCTTAATAAGGCTTTCAACCTGTGCAAGATGCTCAGAAAGTTCATCTCTGTCAGTACAGGAGAGACTCCTAAGGATGACAAGGACCATTACATGAACAAGAGGATTAAGATGTCCGGCGACCTGCTTGCAGACCTTTTCAGGACTAATTTAAAGGTCTTGATTGGTGATTTATTGTATAATTTCCAGAGAATTGTTAAAAGGGGAAAGTTTCCGAGCATTAAAATCATTATCAGGGATAAACTGTTAACCTCTAGAATATATTCTGCTATGGCTACAGGAAACTGGGTTGGCGGAAGAAAAGGTATTTCGCAGAGGATACAGCGTGTTAATTATCTTAATACTATCAGCCACCTGCAGAGGGTTGGCTCTCCTCTGTCTAACACTCAGGAAAATTTTGAGGCAAGGGAACTGCATGCAACTCATCTTGGAAGGCTGTGCCCTAGTGAGACTCCTGAAGGTACTAATATTGGTTTAAAGAAAAATTTTGCCTTGATGGCTCAGGTCTCTAGGGACTTGAAAGAAGCAGATGTCCTGAAGTTACTGAAAAACGCAGGTTTAAAGACAGTTTAAAATGGCAGAAGTGTATTTGAACGGAAAATTTGTAGGAAATGTTGAGAATAAGGATGAGTTTATAGAGCGCATAAAGTCTGACAGGCGTTCTGGTGTTATGAGCGCTAATGTGAATTTTTATTATGACGCCAAGCTGGACCAGATTTGTGTTGAAAGCCTCAGGGGAAGAACAAGAAGGCCTTTGATTATTGTAAAGGATGGTATTCCTCTTTTGACTGAAAAGCACATCAAGCAGCTGCAAAAAAAGGAGATTTCCTGGAAGGATCTTGCTGACCAGGGAATTCTTGAGTACCTGGATGCAGCTGAGGAAGAGAATGCCTTGGTTGCTTTTAGCGAGAGCGAGCTCACGCCTGACCACTCTCATCTTGAGATTTCTCCTTTGTGCATGCTTGGTCTTGTCACGACTTTAGTCCCTTTTGGCCAGTATATCCAGTCTGCAAGGCTTAGTATTGGCTCCAAGAACCAGAAGCACGCGATTGGTTTTTATGCTGCTAATTTTCCTGTGAGGATTGACATGGATGTTAACCTGCTTCACTACCCGCAGGCTCCTATTGTTAATTCTATAATGAATGACTTGTGTGATTATGACAAGCATCCTTCTGGCCAGAATCTGGTGATTGCTGTCATGTGTTACAAGGGTTATAACATGGAGGACGCGATTATTCTTAACAAGGGAAGCATTGAGCGCGGCCTTGGAAGAAACAGTTATTTCAGGCCTGCTATTGCTGATGAATTAAGATACTCTGGCGGCTTGACTGATGAAATCTGCATTCCTGACAAAGAGGTCAAGGGTTACAAGTCTGAGAAAGATTACAGATTACTGGAAGATGACGGCATTGTTTTTCCAGAGGCTGTTGTCAAGGAAGAGGATGTTGTTATTGGCAAGACCTCTCCTCCGAGGTTCTTGAGCTCTCTTGAGGATTACTCTCTTGCATCAAATATAAGAAGGGAAAGTTCTGTTGCTTTAAGGCACGGTGAGAAGGGCGTTATTGATTTTGTGCTTATCACTGAAAATGAAGAGGGCAACAAGCTTGTTCAGGTTAGGATTAGGGACCAGAGGATTCCTGAGATTGGTGACAAGTTTGTCTCAAGGCACGGCCAGAAAGGTGTTATTGGCTTGATTGTGCCTCAGAGCGACATGCCGTTTACTGCTTCTGGAGTTGTTCCTGACTTGATATTTACTCCGCATGGTATTCCTTCAAGGATGACTGTCTCTCATCTTCTTGAGATTTTGGGTGCAAAGACTGGTGCGCTTGCTGGCCGTTACATTGATGCCACTACTTTTGGTTCAGAGCCTGAAGAAAGAATAAGGAAAGAGCTCCTCTCCATGGGATTCAGAGAGGATGGCACAGAGACTATGTATAACGGTATTACAGGTGAGCAGTTTCAGGTCAAGATTTTTATTGGCAGCATGTATTATCAAAAGATTAAGCACATGGTTGCAAACAAGCTGCAGGCAAGGGCAAGAGGCCCTATACAATTGCTTACACGGCAGCCTACAGAGGGCCGTGCTAAAGAGGGCGGCTTGAGGCTTGGTGAGATGGAGAAAGACACTCTTGTTGCTCATGGAGCATCTTTGCTCTTGAAGGAGAGGTTTGATTCTGACAAGACCATTGTTCCTGTTTGTGAGGGCTGCGGCCTTATCGCTATTTATGATGCGCAGAAGGACAAGCGTTATTGCCCTATGTGCGGTGACTCTGATGTTAATGATATTGAGATTAGTTATGCTTTCAAATTGATACTGGATGAGTTCAAGTCATTGGGTATCTATCCCAAGCTTCAGTTAAAGAGCAAGTATTGAAAATGGCTAAAAAGAAAAAAGAAGAAGAGAAAGTTGAAGAGGCAGAGAAGACTCCTGAAGAGTTCCCTGTTGAGACAGAACCAGCTGAAGATATTGCTGAGGAGTCTGCTGATACAGAGGCGCCGGGAGAAGATGCTGTTGCAGAAGAAAAAGAGAGAAAGCCCATGACTCGTGAGAGGATTGAGGCTATTCAGCATCCTGTTTTCAAGCAGGTTGAGAGCATTGTTTTTGGTATTCTCAGCCCTAAGATGATTAAGAAAATGGCTTCTGCAAAGATAGTAACACCAGAGCTTTATGACAAAGAGGGCTACCCTGTTGATGGCGGCTTGATGGATGTTCGCTTGGGTGTTATTGATCCTGGTTTAAGATGCAAGACTTGCGGCTGCAAGCTAAAAGAGTGTATTGGTCATTTCGGTTATATTGAATTGGCAAGACCTGTTTTTCACATTAAGTTTATTCCTATTATTCATAACCTGCTGAGATGCACCTGCAGGGACTGCGGAAGGCTTCTTATTCCAAAGAATAAGATGAGTTCTTTCAAGAAGCACCTGGATGAGGTTGAGGCTACTGAGGGTTATGAGGCAAGACAGGAGGAGATTAAGAAGTCTATTGCAAAGCTTAAGACTGTGAAAAAGTGCCCGCACTGCAGGGCTAACCAGCAGAAGATTGCTATTGACAAGCCCTCTACTTTTTTTGAGGGTGATAAAAAGCTTAGCCCTATTGAAATCAGGTCCAGGCTTGAGAAGGTTCCTGATGATGATGCTGTTTTGTACGGCTTGAATCCTGCGTTTGCAAGGCCTGAGTGGATGGTTGTTACTGTGCTGGCTATCCCCCCTGTTACAATAAGGCCCTCTATCACTCTTGAATCAGGAGAGCGTTCTGAAGATGACTTAACGCACAAGTTAGGCGATATTGTGAGGATTAACCAGAGATTGTTTGAGAATATTAATGCAGGTGCTCCTGAGATTATTATTGAGGACTTGTGGGACTTGCTGCAGTATCACGTAACCACTTTCCTGGATAATACTGTTGCTCAATTGCCTCCTGCGCGTCATCGTTCTGGCCAGCCTTTGAAAACAATCACTCAGAGAATTAAAAGTAAAGAGGGAAGGATTAGGCATAATCTTGCTGGTAAGAGGACTAACTTTTGTTCAAGGACTGTTATCAGCCCTGACCCTATGCTTGGATTGAATGAGGTTGGCGTCCCGGCTGTGGTTGCCAGGAAGCTTACTGTTCCTGAGACAGTTAATGAGTGGAACATGGCTTATCTAAAGAAGTTTGTCGAGCGCGGTCCTGGTGTTTATCCTGGTGCTAATTATATTATCAGGCCTGACGGCAAGAGAAAAAAGATTACTGAAGAGACTAAAGAGGCTGCTCTTGAGGAGCTTCAGCCTGGTTATGTTGTTGAGAGGCATTTGATGGATGGTGATATCTCAATCTTTAACAGGCAGCCTTCTCTGCACAGGATGAGCATGATGTGCCACAAGGTCAAGGTTCTTCCTTACAAGACCTTGAGGATTAATCCTGCTGTCTGTGCTCCTTATAATGCTGATTTTGATGGTGATGAAATGAACCTGCACATTCCTCAGACAGAGGAGTCCCGTGCAGAGGCAGAGATTCTTATGCAGGTGCAGACACAGCTGATTAGTCCAAGGTATGGCTTGAGCGTAATGGGCTGCCTGCACGACGGAATTTCTGGAAACTTCCTGCTTACAAGGGATGTGGAAATGCCGCGCGAGAATGCAGTTGCTTTGCTCTGTCATGTTGGTATTGAGGATTTTTCAAGGCTTCCTAACAAGAAGGTCGTTACTGGCAGGGAGATTTTCAGTGTTTTGCTTCCTTCTGATTTTAATTTCAGGGGCAAGTCAAGGAATGGCAAGGATGTTATAATTGAGAATGGCAAGCTAATTGAAGGCGTCATGGACAAGACCAGTCTTGGCGGAGAGGGTGCCGGATTCCTGCTCAGAAGCCTGCATAAAAAATACGGTCCTGCAAGAACAGTTGACATTTTGCATAATATCCTGAAGCTAGGTATTGAAACATTGCTGATTACTGGTTTTACTGCAAAACTCTCTGATCTTGACATACCTAAAGAGGCAGATGATTTGATTAATGATACCCTGAACAAGGCAGAGGAAGAGGCTCACCAGATGATTAAGGCTTATGAAGAGGGAACTCTTGAGGCTTTCCCTGGAAGGTCTGTTGAAGAGACTCTTGAATTGCGTATTTTGGAGTTATTGAACAAGGCAAGGACAAAGTGCATGAATATTGTGAAAGAGTATGCTGACAAGACTACAAATACTATTGCTATGGCCGAGTCTGGTGCCCGCGGTTCATACCTGAATATTTCCCAGATGTCTGCTTGTGCAGGCCAGCAGGCCCTGCATGGAAGCAGGATCAGAAAGGGCTATTCTGGAAGGACCCTGTCCTGCTTTAAGAAAGGTGATTTGAGTCCAGAGGCAAGGGGCTTTGTGAGGCATGGCTTTAAACATGGCTTGAATCCCAAGGAGTTTTTCTTTCATGCTATTGTAGGAAGGGACAGCCTGATGGATACTGCCTTGAGGACGCCTAAGTCTGGTTACTTGTATAGGAGGCTAGCTAATGCAATGCAGGACCTGAGGGTTGAGTATGACAGGTCTGTTCGTGATGCTAATTACAGGATTATCCAGTTCGAGTATGGCGAGGACGGCATTGATGTCTCCCGCTCTGAAAACGGTAAGATTGATGTTCAGAAAATAATTGATTCGGTGTAAGAAAATGCATGAAGCACTAAAACCATATGTTGGAAAACTTCCCAGGTCTATTTTAGAAGAGATTGAGGAGAAATGCCCTGCTTCCAAGATAAAGAAGGTGGCTGAAAAAGCCCTTGAAGAATACAACACTGCAATGATTGCTCCTGGAGAGGCAGTTGGCTTGATTAGTGCTGAGAGTATTGGTGAACCTGGCACGCAGATGACCCTGGATACTTTTCATTTTGCTGGTGTTGCTGAGATGAATGTTACTATGGGCCTGCCGAGGATTATTGAGATTCTTGACGGCAGGAAAACACTTGCTACCCCTATGATGGAGATTTTTCTTAAATCCCCTTATAATAAGGGAAAGGATATTAGGAAGTGTGCTCTTTTGGTCAAGGAGACAACCCTTGGAGAGATTGTTACTGAGTTTGTTATTGATATTGTTGATTTAAAGATTGAGGCAAAGCTTGATGCAGAGAAGATGGCTCTGCTCGGTCTGACTCCTGCAAGGCTGGCCAAGGCTGTTTCAAAGGCAAAGACTTTGTCCAAGGAGGCTTCTGTAAAGGAGAACAAGGAGGGTAATCTTGTTCTTAAGCTTAAGGGCAAGGAGGAGAAAGGACTTAATGACTTGTACAAGCTTAAAGAGACTGCAAGGGATGTTTATGTCTGTGGAATAAAGGGTGTTACACAGGTCTTGCCTGTCAAGAGAAAGGATGAGTTTATCATAATTACTGCAGGAAGCAATCTGAAAAAGGTTCTTGATCTTGATTTTGTTGACCCAAACAGGACCATGAGCAATGATATTTATGAGATTACTGAAAACTTTGGCATTGAGGCTGCAAGACAAGCTATTATTGAGGAAGTTTTCAAGGTTATTGAGGCCCAGGGCTTGAATGTTGACATCAGGCATATCATGCTTGTTGCAGATACTATGTGTGTTTCTGGCGCAATCAAGGGAATCACAAGATACGGTGTCGTGAGTGAGAAGGCCTCTGTTCTTGCAAGGGCGAGTTTTGAGACTCCTATCAAGCACGTGATTAATGCTGCGCTTGCAGGAGAGGTTGACAAGCTAAATTCTGTTGTTGAGAACGTGATGCTTAACCAGGCTGTGCCGGTTGGTACTGGTCTTCCTGGCCTGGTTACAAAAGTTAAGAAAGGCAAATTAAAGTGATATTATGGCTAAGAGAAGTGTTGATAAGACAGCTGTGGAAATCAGGAGCCTGCTGGCTGACAATAAGCTGGTTATAGGCTCTGAGCGAACATTGAAGATGCTGAGGCTTGGCAGGTTAAAGCAGGTGTATTTATCTGCTAATTGTGCAGATGCAACAAAAAGCGAAGTACTGCACTACAGCAAGCTGGGCAAGGTTAAAGTGAAAGAGCTTGCATACCCTGGTTCTGAGCTGGGTGTTGTGTGTAAAAAGCCTTATTCAATTTCTGTAATCGGAGCTTTAAAGTGAGTGCTAAAATTGTTTATGATATGAATGCTATGAAGTTTATGTCTCTTTTTGAGAGAATAACAAGAGCCAAGCTAAAGGACTGCATTGTCAGGGAAAACATGATTTTGTTCATTGTTCAGCCTGGTGAGATTGGCAAGGCTGTTGGTTCAAAAGGCATTAATGTCAGGAAGCTTGAAAAAGCTCTTAATAAAAAGGTAAAGGTTGTTGAATTCAGCCCAGAACCAGTAAACTTTATAAAGAACCTGGTACATCCTCTAAAAGTAAAGGAGATAACAGAAGACGAGGGGGTTTATACCCTTACGCCTTTAGACCTTAAGACAAGAGGTATGCTTATTGGCCGTAATGCCTCGCATTTAAGGGCTTATGAGGATATTGCCAGGCGTTATTTTCCTGTGAAAGAATTAAAGGTTGTTTAAGATGGGAAGCAAGAGTAATGGACTAAACACTGCAAGTGCATTGAAAAAGCGCAGGTATCGCTCTAGGATGCTTGATAAGGAGTATGTCCGTAAGTTGTTTAATCTTAAGCAGAAGGCAGACCCTCTTGAGGGCTCAAGTATGGCAAGGGGGATTGTTCTTGAGAAGAGGCAGGTTGAGGCAAAACAGCCTAACTCTGCTATGAGAAAGTGTGCAAGGGTCCAGCTGATTAAGAATGGAAGGCAGATTACTGCGTTCCTGCCTGGTGACGGTGCCCTGAAGCTGGTTGATGAGCATGATGAGGTTATTGTTGAGTGTATCGGCGGTAACAAGGGTCGTGCAAAGGGTGATTTGCCTGGTGTCAGGTGGCAGGTTATCAAGGTTAATGACCAGAGCTTGAAGGATTTATTGAGCGGCAAGCTGGAGAAGGCTAGAAAATGAGAAAAATCGCTAGATTTTTATCATGCCAAAAAAATGGAGGTTTTTTTTGAAACATGACTGAAGTGCTTGTTTTTGATAAGTGGAGCACAGCAGGCATAGGCATTGCTGATGAGGGCTTGGTTAGGTATATCTGTCTTGAGCCGAGGATTGTTCCTAAGACAGGCGCGCGTTATGCTGGCAAGAGGTTTCACAAAAGCAAGATTTTCATTGTTGAGAGATTGATTAATAAGTTGTTTGTTCCAGGGCATAAGAGCAAGAAACACTTGAGGAGTTCTGGCCACTGCACTGGAAAGACTGCTAATGCTTATGGCATTGTTGAGGATGCTTTAAAGATTGTTGAGCAGAAGACTAAGGAGAATCCTGTCAAGGTTTTTGTTCAGGCCCTGGTTAATGCTGCTCCTCGTGAGGAGATTGTCACGATTGAATACGGCGGTGCAAGATACCCTAAAGCAGTTGAGTGCGCCCCCCAGAGAAGGATTGATGTTGCCTTGAGGTTCTTTGTGCAGGGCTCTTATGACAAGTCTTTTAACAAGAAAAAGGATGTTCATCAGGCGCTTGCTGACGAAATTATTGCTGCCTACAAGTTAGATCCTAAAAGCTTGGCTATTTCTAAAAAGAACGAGACAGAAAGGCAGGCAGACGCTGCCAGGTAATTAGTTAATTTTATAAAGTTCTTGCTTATCTTTTTAAATATGAAAATAATGATTCTTGGCAGCATGAGTTTTTCTAAAGAAATGATGGCTGCAAAGGCAGAACTGGAAAGATTGGGCCATGTTGTTAATTTGCCTTGCGATATTGACTTGCATCTAGGAGACAATAATTTGATTGACGACTTGGAAAAAGACTTAGAGCATTGCAAGGAAAATCAGATTCTAAGAAGGTGTTTTAATTTGTTATCCGAAAGTGATGCAGTTCTGCTTCTGAATTATCCTAAAAACAGGATTGATGGTTATGTGGGAACATCGTCCTTAATGGAGCTTGGCATAGCATATCATCTTAACAAAAAAATCTTCATAATGAACCAGATACCTGACGCAAGAACACACAGGTGGGCTCATGAAATCAATGTCATGGAGCCTGTGATTATTAATAAAAATCTAAATCTAATCAAATAAACTAGACGCTGCCAGATAAACAAAAAATATTTATATTATGCAGGATTAAGCAGCATTAATGGGATTTTTTTCAAGATTTTTTAAAGGCAGCAAGCCAAAAGCACCAGCAGCTCAGTCAAAGAAGCTTCCTAGAGAGATTCCTCCTGGGCCTATTCCTGCTTCTTCAGAGGCTGCAGCTATTATCGCAGCACTGGTTGGAACTGAAAAAACAAGGCTTGTTCTTAGTGATGCTGAAAAAGAAAAGCAGGGAATGCTTGACAAACTGGTTGCCAGGATACACCAAGCTTTATCAGATGAGAATATAGAAGCAGGTGTTGCCAAGGGGGCAGACACCAGGACTATTAAAGCCGTGGCTGGCCAGTATGAAAAAAGTGCTAGTGAGAATGTATTTGAGATGAAAAAATATCTTGTTAGAATGTTAGAACAGGGCCTTTACTCCCCAGTGTATGAAGTATGGGGCCAGGTGGTTAGACGCTTTTTTAGCTTGAGAAACAGTTTAATGAACAATGAGTATTTGTCAGGCATATACGAGCACGGTTTAGCAAATGACTTTGCCCAGGTGCTTGGACAGTTAATTACGCTTGAGGAAGCTTTTGCCAGGGCAGAAAATGAGGAGATAACCAAGTTTTTGCAGGAGTATGGGGAGTTAGCAGAGAAAAACCAGTGGTTTCAGAGATGGTTGAGAGTCAGGTTAGCAGATAATTCTGTCATACGTGAAGAGCGCAAAAGCTAAAAACGCAGACAGCTTAATCTTTTTAGAATACAGTTTGCATATGTTAATCTGGCAGGTTTATTCTTCTTTTTTTATCTCTTTCAGTGTTCTTCCTGTTTTTGCTGACTTGTCTTTCTTGAGTATGTTTACCCTGCCGT
>WJJT01000028.1 GCA_014729555.1 Candidatus Woesearchaeota archaeon | reverse complement strand
GTCTACTATTACTTTTTTGTCTTTTGCCCTGTTTAAGGCATCCAAAGGTCTTGCTTCAACCATTTATTGCACCCCTCTAAAAATTTAAAACAATTATTCCTGAAAATGCGCACGCCATATATAAAGCTTTCTAAAATGCTGGTTAGTGGTTTTTAGTTTTTGGTTATTAGTGATTTGGTATTCGGCAACTACTTACTACCTACCACCAACCATTAACTAGAACTTGAACTTTCTCTTTTTCTTTCCCAGCCCGAATACTGCTGCATAGGCAATGCATCCTATTCCTGCGATTATTGCAAGTATTATCAAGAGCCATGTAAAGAATCCTGGCCCTTTTTTCTTTGTCACTGTGAATGATTTTGGCTGCGGAAGTGGTTTTGGCCCGCTTGCTGCCTGTGCTTTTGTTTCCTTTTTATCCTCTGAAATATCTGTTTTTTCTTTTTGCTCTTTCTGCTTTAGCTCTTCTTTTGATTCATATTTTGTTTCTGCCTGTTCTTCTTGCTCTGCTTTTTCTTCCTGATCTTGTTTTTTTGTGTCTTTATCACATGCATCCCCTGTTCCGTCTTTGTCCTTGTCTGTCTGGTTTTCATTTGCTTCATCTGGGCAGTTGTCTGCAAAGTCATACACCCCGTCTTTGTCCTTGTCTTCCCCTATCACTATTCTTATTATAGAGTCTGTTGAATCCCCGTCATTATTCAGGTCTCCTGTCATGGCCTCGTTTGTTGAGAACGCCAGCTTGTTCTCAAACACTGCCGGGCTGCTGCTGTACACCTCTGTTACTGCAAAAGAGTCTTTGTCTGTGTCATATACTGCAAGTTTTTCGTTTTGCGTGAATGCTATCATGTTGTTTGTTATTTTGGGTGTTTTTGCTTTTATTCCTGTCTTGAACAGCTCTTGTTTAGGTACAGAGTAATAATACAGCGCATCTCCATTGTCATGTGAAATAAATGCTGCAGTGCTTTCCTCGTTCATGCTTGGATTTTGTCCTGGTGTGAACGTGCTTAGTGTTTTTCCAGATTCCATTATGTAGTATCGCATGACTATGTCGTTTTTGTCTCCGTCTTTATTAAGGTCTTTGTCTTCGTCTTTTTCAAGTGTCTCGAACATTATGTACTTGTCAGAGACCGTAGGGTTTGTTCCTGCTGCTTTTGTGTTTGTGAGTTCTTTTGTTGATATCCTGTAGAGCATGATTATTTCATCCTCCTGGTCGCCGTCATTATTATAGTCTATTCCCCTGAGTGATTCTGCTGGTGCTGAAAAAGCAATGTAATCCCCGAATAAAGATGGGTTTTTTCCCTCTGCTGTTGTGCTGATTAATTTCTGGTCTCTTGTGCTGTAGTATAATATTATGTTGTCTTCTGTGTCATTGTCTGCATTCAGGTCTGTTCCTTGCTCTTGTTCAGATGTCTCAAACGTTATGTATTGTGCAAATATTGCAGGGTTTTTGCCTGCTATCCCTGTGTTGAATATCTCTCCAGAGTCTACATCATAGTATCTTATCACCCTGTCGCTTGTATCGCCGTCATTGTTCAGGTCTGTTCCCAGGTCTGGTTCTGCTGTCTCAAAAACTACTATGCTGCCGTATATTGCAGGGTTTCTTCCGTCTGCATAGGTGTTCACTATTTTAAGGGCTGCAGCACTTGCAGAAATAATAATAAGTATTGCTAGTACAAGCACTGCTTTTTTCATGGTGTGCTGAATTACAAGCTCTTATTTATATTTTTCTCTAACACGCAGCGCCTACCATAAAGTTTATAAAGAATCACCCAATTTTCAGTCTTATGGCTATTTCACAGAGAGGAAGGCAGTCAAGAAAGTCCACAGGCGGGCATTATAACACGCCGCGGGCAAAGAAAAAGCATGAGTTAGGCAGGAGGCCGACTAATACCACCATCTCTGAGAAAGACCAGAAAAAAGAGCTTCGCAGCAAGGGGGGCAGTAAAAAGACTGTTCTTTTGAATGTTAACACTGTTAATCTTTTTAATCCTAAGACAAATAAGTTTGAAAAGGCAGGCTTGAAGAAAGTTACAGAATCTCCTGCTAACCTGAACTATGTCCGGCGTAATATTCTCACAAAAGGAAGCATTGTTGAGACTGACAAGGGCAAGGCAAGAATCACATCAAGGCCTGGCCAGAACGGCTCTCTTAATGCAGTTCTTGTTTAAGTCTCCATATTCTGCTCTGTATAAAAGCGCAATAATTATATACGATCAATTTCTTTCTTTTGTTTATGATATTCAGTCTGGTTACGCTTGGAGACAATGGTTTGCTTGCAAAAATAGAGGCAAAGCAGTCCTGGGATGCGTTTAATATTCTTGCTGACCTGCTTGATGCTTTTTATGCCGGCAGGGGTGCTGTTCTTGAGAAAAAGGATTTTAATGAGGCTGTTGTCAGCGGGGATAAAAGAAAGTGGTCTCTTGCTGTTGTGTATCAGGGCAGAGAGTATGGAAAGATTAATTTAACATATCTTGGCAGTTCTCCCAGGTTCAAGCTTGGAAAGCACTGGGATGAGCACGAGCTCTGGGTTTATTTTGAGTTCAACACCCCTGGAATAAGTGCAAGGGAAAGAGAGCGCTTTAGGGCGTTTGTCTAGGCTGCTGTCTGCCTGATGTGCCTGCATTCTTTTTTTCTTAGCCTGTTGTGCTCGCACGTGCACTTGTATATTGGTTCTGCCGGATGTCTTGATTTTGTGACTATGTGAAATCCCCCTCTTGAGGAGGGTACGATTGTTTGCTCTCTGTGCCTGCTTCTTTCTGAATTATCGTGTATCTGGTTCACTGCCCAGTGTGCTTTTGCACACTGTATTTCCTTGTTTTCAAAGTCTTGCCTGAATCCGCTTCTGTATATCCTGTATGATGCGAATATGTCAAGCGCCCTGTTGTTCAGTGTCCTGCCTTCCTGCACTGCTCTTTTTGCGAATTCAAACGGCGCCTGCTTTAGTTCATCCCTGTACCATCCCTCAAAGCTTCCTTCCTGTGTTTTTGGGTATGATTCCTTGAGTGCAGCAGGCATCAGGTCTTTTTCTCTTTTTATCATTGACTGTATTGGCCTGAGCAGTTTTGCGATTCTGTCCTCTATTCTTTCAGAGTATTTTTCCCTGTCCAGCTTTATTCTTTCTATTGGTGTTACGTATATCTTTTCTGGCTCTCCTTTTTTGCTGTATTCCTCAGCATACCGCATCCTTAGATTAGGGTCCCATCTTGTTTTTTCTTCTGTGCTGGTCCTGAATTTTACTCTATCGCCGTTTACATATGCCAGGTATGTTTTTGATTTTTTGATAAAGAAAAGCAGTTCTTTTCTTGATACCCTGTTGTTTCTGAACCTTTCCCTCTCCCTGATTAAGTGCTGCACTGCGTTGTCTATGTGCCCCTCAAAAAGCAGCTCAAGAAATCCTCCGTATGCTTTCATCTCAAATTCAGTGAATTGGTTTGAGGGCTCTGCCTGAACCTTTATTCCTCCGTAATATCCGTGCTTTGGGTAGTATATCCTGTTTCCTGATTCTGGATCCTCTGCAATGTATGCTTTCTCATGCTCTTCGACCTTGACAAGGGGAATGTCTTCTGAAAGGTTATCTGTTCCTTCTGCAGAAGTGAATATGTGCTCATCTTTTTGGTGCATTATTTTAACTTTTGATTTTTTCAGCGCGCTTGCTGCATTGATTATTTTTTGCTCAAACTCCATTACCTCTATGTCTTCTGGGTCTGCATCAAAGGGCGCAGTGATGTTTTTTCTCTTTTTTTCAACACTCAGCCATTCATTGAGCCAGCCCTGGAACTGCCTTGCCTCAAGCCCCTGTTCTCGCAGTATCCTGTTTGTTTTTTTAATTTTATCGCGCAGGGATTCTCTTAATTTCCTGTCATTGTCCTCTCTTCCAGACGGTTTCCAGTAATCTGCGATGTATGTTTTAGAATCTAATATTGATTCCAGTGTTTTAATAGTCACGTATTGTCTTCTGATCTGGTCTTTGTCAAACGTGTCCCTGAGAAGCTCCCTGCATCCTGCGCAGGCTTCATCTATCTCATAGTAATCAATCCCGGATTTTCTTGTTCTTGCATCAAGCTCATCTCTTGCTTTTATGTATGTTCCCCAGGCATGCAGCAGGTATTTGCAGAATGCGTCTGCATACTCTGATATAAGATAGTGCACCTCTTGGTCGCCCTTGTTTTGGTCCAGGTACTCAAACAGCCTTTTTGCAGCAGGAAACCTGTGTTCCATGTCTTTCTGAAGAAAAGGCCATGATGGTATGACAAAATGTGCAAGGTTTTTTCGCAGTCCGCGCTCTCTTTCCTCTCTTCTTTTTCTTTCATCTCTTGTCTCGTTTATCCACGTGTTTTTTTTCTTTTTTTTCTTTACAAAGTTTCCTATCCTGTTCTCTGCCCTTTGCTGTTCTTTTGTTCTCCTGTGGATTGTGTCCAGGTGTGTTCCTGTTCTCTCAAAAAAGTCTTTTTTCTGGAGATTGTTTACTGCGCTTGCAGTGTGTGCTGCTTTCTGGAAGTTCACGTCTGCAAATTGTGATATCCAGTTTATGTGCTCGTAGATTTTTCTCATTCTTGGATGGAACACAAGGTCTGGGAGTATCTCTGCGTCATCTCCGACATAGGATGCGATTATCTGCGCGCATGCCTCTTCCAGGTTTTCTATTTCAGATATTGGCCCTGCAAATTCTGTTATTTTTGCTTTTGTTTCTTCTGAGGTTTGTGCAAGCGGTGCGCCGTCTATTATGTTTTCCAGTTCTGCCATCATCCTGTAGTCAATTGATTTCTTGAACTCCAGCCCGAGCTCCTGTGTTATTAATGCCAGTTTTTTGTTTGGCAGGAATTTTTTTGCAATCTTTAGTATCGGAAGCGGGTCAAAGACTATCTTGTCAGCCACGTTTATTCTCTCAAAGAATCTTGTTGTTACCTCTTTTTTTGCGCGTGTTCTTCTCCTGCCGTACTCAAGGCCGTGCTCTGTGCCTTCAAGCTCTACAAGGTCATAGGGGGTGTTGTATGCGCACAGCACCCGCGGGTTCATTGCGTTTATTGATGCCTGCACCCCTGCCATCAGCCAGTTTTCGTCTTTGTAGTGGTCTTTGACCTCAAATCCTTTTTCCTCAAGAAATTCTCTCTTGAAACCTTCCCCCACTTTCTTGCTTGTGTGAATCTCTTTTTTCAGGACTTCCTGTTCATAGTATTTTATTGCAACCCAGCTCACTTCCTCTTTTGGGGTGTCAAATCTTGGTTTTTCTATGTCGATAAAGCACCATCTTGAGTTAAGGATCTCGTCTGCATCTACATATCTCTGGAATTCAAAGTGCTTGTCAGAGTCAAGTATCAGTTTTATTTCGTCAGTTGCATCCCTTGCATCGCGCTTTATTCTTCCTATGTCCTGCACCTGTTCCTGCAGTGAATGTATCTGTCTCTGCGCCTCTGCTCTTCTTGCGATTATGTCAGGCCCGAGATGCTCTGCAAATTTTCTTTTGTGCACTTTTGTGAACTGTTTTGTGCCGTAGAATTTCTCAAAGAACTTGTTCATGTCTGTTATTGTTCTTTTTGCGTTTTTGCCGAGTGTTTTCTCTGCTTCTGCTCTTATCTCCCGCAGCTCTTCCTCTATTGATTCTTTTTTCTTGAGTATCTCCGGTATTCTGTCATCATTTATCCTGTAGTGGCTCCAGGGGTGTGACATATCCCATCTTATCATCTCTGTGTAGTGTCCTGTGACTATTTTGTTTGCAAGTGTGTAGCTTGCCTTGTCTTTTTTGTCTGTGTATTCCTGTATGATTGTGTCAAGCTCTGCTGCTGTTTTTTCATCTCTTGCTTCTTTTCTTAGTTTTTTTACTGCGCTGATTTTGTCTTTGTAATTGTGCCATATATCCCGAAGCTTTGCTTTTTCGCTCTCCTCTAGTTCAGAATCCCTGATTTTCAGATGGAGTGCTGTTTGTCTTTGGTGGCGCAGGAACTCCAGCATGTCGCTTATCCTTGCCTCTACATTGACTGTCCTGAAAGGCCTCTCTCTCTCAGTTATCTGTTCTTTTTCAAAATGCTCCAGAAGCATCTCGACAAGCATGGTTTTCTCGTCTATGTTTTCTTTTCTTGTCCTTCTTTTCTGGACTGCCTCTTCTGGAAGTGCATCTTCCAGTATCTCTGTTGAGAATGTGTGGGTGTAATCTATGTAAACAGAGCCTAATCTGCTGAAGCGTATGTGCTTGAAGTCTCCTTTTGCTCCTATTTCTGTTGCAAGGCATTCAATTGACAATTGTCTCCCACCCTAAAAGTTTTTATAACCAGCTGGTTTATCCGGTGATATGTATAATTTATATGAGATACTATTTAAAGAATACGGCCCGCAGGGCTGGTGGCCTGTAAATGGAAAGTACAGCAAGAATGATTTCAGCATCCCAAGAAACAAGAAAGAAAAGTTTGAGATTATTGTAGGGGCTGTTCTTACGCAGAATACCTCCTGGAAAAATGCTGAAAAGGCTATTGCGAACTTAAGAAAAGCAAACATACTTGATCCTGTTAAAATCGTCAAAGCAGATAAAAAAGTATTGGCTCAGGCGATTCGCCCAAGCGGTTATTTTAATCAAAAGGCAGGCCGGTTAAAGCTAATTTCTGATTTTCTTTTGAAGAACAAGGATATTTCAAGGCTGCCTGTTGAAGATATGCGCAATAAATTATTAGGGATAAAAGGCGTGGGTCCTGAGACAGCAGACTCTATACTTTTGTATGCTTATAACAAGCCGAGTTTTGTTGTTGACCTTTACACAAAGAGAATTTTTTCAAGGATAGGCATCTGCAAAAATACTGCAAAATATGGGGAACTGCAGGGTTTGCTCCATAAAAAATTAAAAAAAGATGCAGTGCTTTTTAATGAGTACCATGCCTTGATTGTTGAGCATGCAAAAAGGTTTTGCAAAAAGGTTCCTGAATGCAGCGGCTGTCCTTTAGGAAAGTTGTGCAAAAAAAGAATTTAGCACAAAGTTTATATATTTAAATTCAAATTTTTGTTTTATGGCATCATTACTTGGTTGGTTGTTCATTCTTTTGATTGTCGCGTTAGTTATTGCGATAGTCTTGACTGTTCTGGAAAAGATTACAAAGTTTACCATTCCTGTTCTGATTATTGCATTATTGGTTGTCGGCGCTTTTTATTTTATCTATGACACTGCTGATTTGCAGCAGAAGTTTGAGACAGGGAATAAGTTGTTCCTGCTTGAATTGGATGATTCTGTTGCCGGCGCTTTTTCAATTAAGGGTAATCAGGAGCCTGTTATAATTGATGACTTAAGCAGTTACACCTTAAAGCCAGAGCAGCTTGATCTCCTGCTTGACAGCCACTATAAGATAATTATTGTTCACTGGAGTGCTTTTGATGATATTAATTCAATAACTGTTGGTGACATTGCTGTTTTAAAGCAGGATGCAAAAGGTATTTTCAAATCAATCTCTCCTAAGAGTCTTTTAACTCCGCAGCTTGCTGCCTTGTTTCCTACAGAGGATAGTGCCAGAAGCAGCTTGTTTAATTTGATGTTTGGTGCTGCTTATCAAAAGACTGGCCTGATTGAGATGTATCGTGCAGGAGATGTTGATATTTATCCTGAGACAATGGGATTGAAAGTTATTAAGTTGATCCCTGAATTTGTATTAAAAAAGTTGGTGAAGTAAAATGCTGGATTTTTTGAAGTTTTGGAAGAAAAAAAAGCCGGCAGCTCCTTCAGGGGCAGACATTGCTCCTCCTGAACTGCCTGACTTTGACGCAAAGCCTGCTGGTGCAGAGCCTAATCTTGCTGCAAGGCCTCCTGGCGCTGGTGCAGGACATGATATGGCTGCAAGGCCTCCTGGTGGCAGTGATTTTCCGCGTCCTGCAGGTGGTTTGGCTCCTGAGCAGTCCCCTGGTTTTAGGCCTAGAGAGGCTCCGATTGAAGCACCCTCTCCTCCTGGCGCTGCTGCAGAAGGTGCTGCAAAGGACTTTCAGCTGGTGAATGCAAAGCTTGACACAATAAAGGCAGGTATTGATCACATTAATGCGCGTCTTGACAAGCTGGAAAAGAAAGAAGAGAAAGAGATTGTTGCCTGGAGATGAAAAAGAATTTTCTTTTTTTTGGGATTGCTTTTCTTGTTGTTGTTATTGATCAATTGACTAAGTTTGCAGTTACCTCTGCTCTTTCTTTTTCAGAATCAATTGCGATAATCAATAACTTTTTTTATTTTACTTTGATAAAGAATTTTGGCATTGGCTTTGGCCTTCTGAACAATCCTTCATCAAGATGGATTTTTATCCTGACTACAATAATTATAATAGGAATCGTTCTTTATTATTACAAGAGCCTTCCAAAAAAATATCTTCCAGTGGTTTCAACTTCTTTAATATTGGGAGGGGCTATCGGCAATTTGATTGACAGGTTCTTGTTTGGTTTTGTGATTGATTTTATTGATTTCAGGTTTTGGCCTGCGTTTAACATTGCTGATTCTGGAGTGACAATCGGGGTTATTGGCTTGATTATATATTTTTGGCAGACTAAAAAGTAATCAAAAAAAGCGAAACATTTATATAAAAGAAATAAAACTTATCTTGTTATACCCAATTATGTTTAACCAAGAGAGGTGAAAAAAGTATGGCAGAACAAACAAAAGGCATTGCACTGGCAATTCTAGGAATCGTTGCAGTGATTGCAATAATTGGCTTAGTTCTGATGTTTGCTAAGATGAAAGGTACAGGCTCAGCAGTTGCAGGTGTATATGGTGGTGGCCTTGATGTAGGTCATGCTGCTAGGACATACACAGATGACAGGATTCTGTACTCTGGAGTTGTTGAGCAGCCAAACATGCCGCAGGACACGCCAACAAGATACAAGGTTGAAGGTTCCTGGAAAACAGGTTACAGGGACTTAGGTATGTGGACACCAACAGTTCTTGAATTTAATGGCAATGTGCCTATAAGAAGCTGCTTTGACTTTGCACAGTATGCATTGGTAAATCCAAAATACGGCGAGTACAAGGATTACACAGCAACATCAAGCGTGCAGAGGGCAATGAGCGAGTTCAATGGCAAGTGCGTTAATGTAAAGATTAACGGAAGAGAGCCATTCCCAGGACTTTGCTGTTACCAGCCTGGTAATGTAATGTAATATTTTTTATTTCGCAGAATTTCATGGAAATTCTGTGAATTTAGAAATCCTGATGATTTCTAATTTTTTTTATTCTATTTTCTCTGATAATTCACAGAAAGATTTATATATCCCGTTATTTTTTAATGAAATAAAATTCATAGTTAATAAAATGAGACAGCGCAGAAATAAAATTTCTGCTGGTCTCAATAAAAATTGAGGTGATATTGAATGGAGACAAAAAGTCTTACACTGACTGTTCTGGGAATAGTTATCATAACAGCTATTGTTGGGCTGGTTTTGATGTTTACTATGTCTAAGACAGGTGCAGGTGTCTATGGCGGAGCCCTTAAGGGAGACCCTTTTCCATACACAAGATACATTGAAGGCCAGCCTGTTGTCGAGACACCAGGTTATGAGGATACACTAATCCAGCCTGATGATCCTGTTTATGGCGGGGCAGATGAAACAATTGTTAATTGGAAAACCTCTCAGTTAGAGAAAAAAGAGGTTCAAAAGGACGTGAGCTACAAGAGAAATCCTTATGAAAAAACAAGGATTGGAAAGATTTCATGTTCTGTTTTGAATTTCCCAAGCAATGTTTATGCTCCTAATAATGTCAATGTTCAGCAGTGGGAGTCATATGTTGGTATGGGCAGGACCTGCTTTACAAAAACAGCAGAAGGTGTTCCTGTTAGGGATATAATTGGAGACTTTGCCTGCTGTCAGAGATAAATCTTTTTCTTTTTTTTATTATTAAAATACCAAAAAGTTTATATACGACTAATGATATTTATTGAATAAATACACTCAAATTTAAAAAAGTGAGGTGAATCGTGATGGAACAATCAAAGAGCATTGCTCTGATTATAATGGCCGTTGTTGCAGTGATTGCAATAGTGGGGCTGATTCTGATGTTTACTTCTGGAAGAACAGGAGCAGGAATCTATACTAATTTTGAGGGAGACCCTTTCCCATACACAAGATGGATTCAGCACAGTCCGACACAGGAAAACCCTGCAGCATATGGTATGCTTCCAGATGGAGAGCCAGCACCAAACCCTCAGATGGGTGGAGCTAGCCTTAAGTTCATGACTGGAACAGAGCAGGGAGTAAGTACAGCAATTCAGTATGGAAGAAACCCATACACGCACATACCGACTGCATTGACATCATGTCAGCTGCTGCATTTTCCAAATAATATAAGGGCAGCTTTTGGTTATGGATACCAGCTGTACACAAACAAGGCGTCAATGGGATACAACTGTTTCACAGAAGACATGTATGGCAACAAGGTAAGGGACTTATTGCCTATGTTTTACGGATGCTGTGACAGGTAAGTAATTTATTTTTTTTATCTTCTTTCTTTGATTTTAAACAAAAAGTTTAAATACTAGTTTATTAAAAATTTAAAAAGAAAGAGGTGACAAAGATTGTTCACGGCATATGAATGGATTTACGGCATTGCGCAGTTCTCTGCAGGCTTTTTGTCAGTTGTAGCAGGAATTATTGCTTTGAGCATGTTCAGGGCTGCAAGGCAGAACAAGATCCTGAGAAGCTGGAGATTCCTGATTATTGCCCTTGTCTTGTTTGCTGTTGAAGAGGTAATTGGGGCTCTTAAGACCTTTGGCATTTATGAAACACCTCACCTGACTCATGTTATTCCTTTCTTTATCCTGCTATTTGTTATTGCAGGTGTACTGGCACAGATTAAAATAACAAAGGGGTGGCTTGAATGACTGAGTTCTGGGCAGCTCTTGGACTGGTGGCGCCTTACTATAATCTTCTTTTGGTTGTCATACTTTTCTATTTGTTTCTTAAGCTTTTTGCTACTCCTGCAAAGAACAGGAAAAAGGTGTTTCAAAAGCCCTGGACCCTGATTTTTGTGGCTTTGATAATTTTTATAGTTGAGGAGTTATTGACTGTGTTAAGGACTGCAGGCCTGCTGAATATTCCTGCTCATATCAATGGTTTTTTTGAGCTTGGCATAATTATCCTGTTTATTTATGCTTTATTGCTTCAGAAGGACTGGATTAAGAAGAAAAAGCTTTAGATTTTTAGTTCTTTTAGTTTTCTTGATAATTCTTCCAGCTCATCTTCTTTTATTTCTTCCTGCTTGATGCCGATTGATGTCGCTGGTGTTTCTTTTCTTGGAGGTCTTGCTGCTATCCTGCGCAGTAGTGCGTCTAGTATGAATACCAGCACTATTGCGCCTGCTGCAAAGATTGCTGGATAAGGCATTATTTCTCCCAGCAGCAGCTCTGCTGCTATTGAGAGCACAGATAGTGCAAACAGGGCATACATTGAATAATACAGGATGTCGTGTGTTTCTTTGCCTATGAAGTGCTCTCTGATTAAGTGTATTAGCAGTGATATTGTCAGCAGTGTTATCAGGCCGTATGTTATGAATGGCAGTGCTGCTGCCAGCTTGTTTTCTTTTATTTCTGGCTCTTCTGGGGTGTAGGCTGGCTGAACAGGCATTTGAGGCTTCTGTATTGCCTGTCCTGCTGTTGGTATTGCAGGCTGTTCTGTTGTGCATGTTGTTGTCTCTGCCGGCTTTGAGTATGCTGTTCTGCAGCTGTTTTGGTCTGTGCAGGTTCTTGTTTTCTGGCCTCCTGTACACTGGCTCCACTCTCCGCAGTGCCATCTCTCTGTGCAGGTTGGTGTTATTTTTTCTGCTGCCAGTGCTTCTGCTGTCCTGTCATACATTCTTCTTGCGCCTTCTGATGCTGGCCAGCCTCCGCTTGCTCTTCTTTGTACTGCAGGCCCTGTTAATGCCTGGACACTTGCGTTTGCAATGCGGGAGGCATTGTCTCCTGTGTCATTTTGCCAGGTTACATTGACTGTATTGTTGAGGAATGTTCCGTTTGCCACAGAGTTGAGGATTTTGAGTGTTATTCTTATTGTTCTTGTTTGGCCTGCTGTAATATTTGTTATTGACCAGAAATTGTTGCCTGTGCTTGGTGCAGGTGTTGCGCTTAAATACGATGTTCCGTTTGGATATGTTTCATTTACTGTTATGTTGTGTGCTGTTCCTGGCCCGAGATTCTGTAATCTTATTCTGTAGACCATGTTTGAGCCTATTGTTGCAGGGCTTGGTGTTATGTTTTTTGTTACATTGAGTGTTGAGTTTAATGGGACTTGCGGGAATCTGCAGCATACTGTCTGGCTGTATGGGTTGTTGCTGCAGTCTGACACGTGTGCGTTTGTGTTGTTTGATATTGTTGCTATGCAGCCGTATGGATATGCGCAAACTCCTGATGTCTTTGTGTATGTGCAGGTTATGTTTTCACTGCTTCCGCTTATGTTTGCTTGGTAAGGGTATGATACGCTTGTGTTTGGCAGTGCTGCGTGTGCGTTTGTGTAATTGCTTAGGTTCAGGAATGTTGTTCCTGTTGCGAGTATTGTGTTTCTTCCTGAGAGGTCTTGGCAGCAGATGCTTGTGTTGTATACGCTTTGGTTTTGGAGTTCTGCGTGGGCGTTTGTTGTTGCTGACATTCCGAGTACTTTTGTTTCTCCTGGAAGACAGGCTATTCCTGTTCTGTGCGTGCAGCTTAGCAGTCCCTGGTTTGGTATGAACTGGTATACATAGAATGTGTCTGTTGCTGCCAGGTTTTCTCCTGTTCCTGTGCAGTTTATTTCATAATAATCTGGTGTTCCTTGTGTGTTGAATGTTGTTGTGTAATTGTATATGTCTGTTCCTGTTGCATTGAATGTCATGTTCAGCCATGGGCCAAATGCTCCTGTTGTGTTGAATCTTATCCTGCAGCTTCCGTTTGTGTTGTTTGCTGCTCCTGTTGCGTTTGTGAAGTTTGCATAGAATGACATTGGTGCTCCTGTGAATTGTGTTCCAAGGTCTGAGTCATCCCAGATTGTGAGGTTTGTTGCTGTTCCTCCTGCATATGCACTGAAGTGGTCTACTGTGAATATGATATAATCTCCCATGTCTGTGAATGGTATGTCTGTTACTTCCCATTCTCCATGGCAGGCAAATGTTTCTGTGTCAAAGTCCTCGCATGTTCTTATCACACTGACTTTTCCTGTTTTTTCCAGTGTTATTGTTGCTCCGCCCATGGCTATTGGGTCTATTGCAATTACCTCTGTTCTTAGTGATTCTTTTTTTCCTATTTTTGCGTTTATTTCTTCTGATGCCACTGCATTCAGGACTGCTCTTGATTCCCCTTTGGTTATTTCTATGTCCACAAAGTCATCGCTTCTGTCGTATATCTGATACTGTCCTGAGTTTAGCTGGTCGTCTGTTATTTTTACAGAGGGTATTGTTTTGCCGAATTCAAATATGTCTGATGTTTTTCCTACATGTAGCTTGAATTTTGGGACTATGCCTTTGACTAATGGAACTGTTAGTTTGATTGTTTCTCCTGGCAGTGCTGTTTCTTTTGACAGCTTGTAGTCTGACCAGTCCTCTATCCAGACCGGCAGTTCGTCTCTTGCATTGTGGTGGAATGTTATTATTATTTCATTTGGTGTTCTTTCTACATTGTCTATTATTGTGTCAAATGTGTAGTCTTCCTCTATTTTCTTTCCTACTGCTCTTCCGTCCTGGTCTTTTATTGCGTCATTTATTCCTGGTGCCGGCTCTTCTGGCTCTTCAGGTGTCTCTAACACTGTTACAGTGATTGTGTGTTTTGTTGTTTCCTCTCCGTCTGATGCAAATACAGATATTAATCTCTCGCCTGTGAAGTCTTGTTCAGGCTCTATCTTAATTTGCTGCCCAGATACTTCCAGGGCTATGTTGCTTGCTTCTGATGCAAGGTATGTCAATTTGTCTCCGTCAGGGTCTGTGAAGTGCTCTCCTAATGATATTACAAGAAATTCGTTTTTTACTGTTGTGAAACTGCTGGTCTCTCCTGTCCAGGCTGGTGCGTGGTTTATTGGCTCTACTGCCTGTCCTGTTATTGTTGCCTCTTTTGCAAATGACACAAGTCCGAAAACAACAGCAATAAGCACTAATATTATCAAGAGGTCTTTTCCTGCAGAGCGTTTTCTTCTCATACCAGTTTCACCTTTTTTTTCTTTGGCTTGCACTGCCAGTATGCAAAGAACTCGTCCATTTCTTTTTCTTTGCTTGCCGGCGCAAGTAGCACTGTTCTTCCCAATTGTTCTATTTTTAGTCTTTCAAGTATGCCTTTTTTTCCGTTTCTTCCTTTTAGTGCATAAAAAAACCTGACTTTGTCTTTCTTGGGCATGTGTGTTAAAGAGTATGTGTAAATAATTGCCTCGTTATTTCCCTCTTTTTTGCTGCCCAAATTTAATACCCCTTTAAATGTTAGTTAAGTTAACATATGTTTATAAATTTTTCTATTTTTGTGTGTTTTTGTGGGGGGTAGAACAAATGAAAGTTTTAATTGTTGATGATGAAAAAGCTTTGCGTGATTTAATACCGCTTTATGTTGCTGGAGAAGATGCCAGGACTGCAAGTGACGGACTTGAAGGCCTTGCAGTTGCAAAAGAATTCAGTCCAGATGTGATTATAAGTGATATAGAAATGCCTGGCATGAGCGGCCCTGATTTTCTTGATGCTTACAGGGCAGAAAATCCTGGTGTAAAGACCATTTTAATGAGTGGAAAACCTCTTGAGCATTTCGCAGAAAAATATCCTTCTGCCGCGAATTATAATTTTTTGAAAAAAGCGTTTACAATTGGTGAATTCAAGGCTGTTTTTTCCGAGGTAACACAAACCTCATGAATTTCTTGCAGTTAAGGCAGTAATACACTACTTTGCCGTCTTTTGTTCTTATCCTGCAGTTTTTTCCTGGCACCAGGTATTTGTAGCAGTGCTTGCAGAATTTTCTTTTTAGTTCTCTTGGTATTGGAACCTTGTATTTCATTGATAGTTTTCTTGCTAATGTGACATATCTGTTTGATAATGATGGGTTTTTGTTGAATGCTTTTTCTGCCTGCCTGAATAAGTGCTTGATTCTCTCTTTTGCTGTTTTTTTCATTTCTTTTTGCTTTTGTGAATGTATCTTTTTCATTATATTGTTAGTTGCACCCAAATCTATATAAATATTCTCTCTTTAGAAAGTGGTATGCTGGAGTTTTTGAAAAAATTGTTCACAAGGGAGCAAGATGTTCCTGTTGAAGAGGTTGATTTAAGTAATCTGCACTCCTGGTTTGATGAAAAGACCAGGTCCAGTGTCGGGTCATTGAACGCTGAGTTAAGTCAGGTTAGTGAGCGCGTCTCTCAGGAGATAGCGCAGGCAAGGAAAAAAATAGAGGTTCTTAACAAGGCCGAATTACTTAATCCTAATATTCCTGAGCGTGCAAAGCATTTCATGCAGGGCAACAGGGAGGCGTTTTCAAGAAAGGTGGGTTCTTTTCTTGATAGTGTTCACGTTCCTCAGGATATTGATGATTTTTCTGTTTTTCACTCTGTTGTACAGGATGAGCTTAAGGAATTAAGCCAGGGCACTGCAAAGTCTTTTCAGATTTTGCAGGAGTTTTTTGCCAATGAGTCAAGGCAGGTCATGGCCGGTGTTGGTGCTGTTTCAAAAGAGATTAATTCTTTCAAGCAGTCTTTTGATGATGCTGGCCTGAATATTCTTGATGAGACCAGGAAAAAGATTAGTGATTTTCAAGCAAAGCTTGATTTAAGGCAGGCTCTTGAAAAAGATCTTGATGCAAGGAAAAAAGAGCTGGAAGAGCATTCTGCTGAAGTAAGGACTTTGAAGCAGGATGTTGAGTTATTGCAGAAAGACAAGGAGCTTGCTGACTTAAAGGCAAAGTTCAAAGAGGCTCAGGACAGGGTTGAGCAGGCTCGTGAGAGGATTCTCAGCCCTTTTTCTGTAATCAATACTGCCTTAAGGAAGTTTGAGAGGATTACTTACAGGCACAGGATGATTGTTCAGAAGTATATTGATTCTCCTCTGGATGCTTTGCTGCAGGATTTGCATTTAAGCATCTTAAAGGCCCTGCATGATCTGGAGATGGCTGTCATGAACAACAAGATTGACTTGAAAGACAAGAAAAAGGAAAAGACTCTTGAGACACTGAAATTATTGACAAGGGAGTATCTTGGTAGTTTCCTGACAGAATACGGCCAGATAAAGCATGAACAGGACAGGCTTAAGAAGCAGATTGCTAATCTTGATGCTGTGGTTCTTTTGAAGCAGAAAAAAGAGCGTATTCAGAAATTAGAGAATGAAAGGATTGATGTTGAGAGAAAGATTGAATTGTTTTCCAAAGAGCTTTCAAAGGTGGATATTGAAGAGCTTGAGAATAAGCTGGTTGAGAATTTAAGGAAGATTACAGGGGTTAAGGTCACTCTTAAGCCCTGATTTGTCCTATTTTCTGTACTTGAGTCTATAAATATGGACAAGTGTATGATGGCTTCTGTTTTATGTGCTAATCTTGTTTTTCAAGTATTGTTGTTGCAGCGCATTTAGGGATGTTTAACACAAGCACGTTTCCTAGACAATCAAACATACCCTGTACTGCGTTCATTAATCTAAGTATGACCATTATCTCAAGAGGTTGTTTTTTTAGGCAAAGTTTATTTCCTTTGCTCAGGATACTTGATTTTCGGCAGTACATGCTTGAGTATGCAGCAAGTTCAAAAGAATAGTAAAGTGTATATAAGTCTTCAAGATATTGTATTGATTCCCTGAAATACTCTTTTGTTTCTTTGGATATTTTGACTTTTTGCTCTTTTACATACTGCGCAAGATATTTGTACTCATCTGTTATCTTTTCCAGGTTCCATAAAATTACGTACTTGAAAACGCAGTTTTTAGACATGGTTTTATTTATGTATCTCTCGCAGAATACTGAAAATTTGTTATTTAACATTTCTAACGCCCGATCATTAAGTTTAGCATATTCTTTTTTTTCGATTAAATCTAAAATAAATTTAGAATACTCTATTGCTGTCTGAAACACCTTGCGTTCATATTTTGTATACTGCTCAGAAGTGTCTGATATTATTATGTCAAAGGCGATTTCTTTATCTGTTTTTTTGATTACTTCAAGCCCCATTACGTTTTTTAACGCTTCTTTTTCTGCTTCTTCCATATCCTTTGCATCTGATATTTTTACAGCTATATGATCATACCCTGCTTGAAATAATTTGCCAATAACTCTGTGTACATAAGGGACAAAATATTGCTGTTCTATCTGTATAAGTTCTTGTTTAGATCTTATTTTTTCTGCATTCACTATCAGCATAGGCCCTGCTTCTTCTATATCCACTTCTTCCCCTCTTTTCAGGCCGTATTTATCAAACCATTTTTTGGGCAGAATTATTGCATTGGATGTTCCGTGTTCAATGATTTTACGTTTCATTAAACAAAGAATGGTTTAGCCAGTATTTAAACTTTATGTATTTTATGTATATTATATCAAATATATATACACAACATACTTATTTGAGAAAGATTTCCACAAGTTAGTGGTAACAAATAACTAAGAAAAATGATATCCAAAAAAGAAAGCAAAATATTGCAGGTGTTGCGGAAGAACAGCAAAACAAGCCTTGTAGAAATCAGTACACTAACCAGCATCCCAAAATCAACAGTATTTGACAAAATAGTTCGATTGCATAGAAGAGGATTAATAAAGTTCGTGTGTTTATTGTGTTTTGAAAAACTGGGTTTTAATAGGCGCTATTTATTTTTAATGAATGCAGATAACAAAAAACAAAAAATTGCGCAGTATCTCTCGAATTGTTCTTTGGTAAACAATCTTCATACAGGTATTGAATTTGATTTTATTTTTGAAACAGTATCTAAGAGTGAAAATGAAATAAAAGCATTTTTATCGTATTTAATGCAAAACTTTCCTGTTAACTTTATTCAGAAAATCAGGCTTAACAAGGAGATTTGCAGAGAAAATTTTTGGAGGAACAGAAAATGAAACAGAGACATTTAGAAAAAATGGAGCAGTTATCAGACTATGTGCAGAATACGGCAAAAATATTTCCTTTTTTAATGGGGACTGCAGTTTATGCGCTCGGTATGTTTACAGGAATAAGCATTGATGCCGTAACTCAAAAAATACAAGAGGATATGACAAGAGAAACCGTAACAAACAAACAACAAGTAGGAGGCCAGGCTTCTGCTGAGAAAACTGTTAAGAAAATAGAAGAAATACTGAGCAAGAATTATCATTCTCAGGATAGCATCAATGAGGAAGAAGTGCAGAGGGATTATTATCTTTTTCAGGGAAGGGCTGAGGAGTACATAACACAGGCTATTGATTATTATGAGCAGGTTTCCCCTGTCTTGACAGATGAAAGAAAAAAGAAATTTTTTGCAGACATTGATAATAATGGCGATATGGTTATTTCAGAGCTTGAGGCAAAGCTTGCTCTTGAAAAAAACAGGCAGGATGTAAAAGATGCAAGGGCGTATATAAAATGAAACAGAAAGAGTGCATAAACAAAGGGTATATAAAACCAATGCGTGCAATCTATGCAGGAGTTTTAACTCTGGCATTGGCTGTAGGCGGTTGTAGAAGTGATGAGCCATACGATTATGACAGTAGCAGGACAAGGCAGGCATATGAAAATGTCAAGCAAAATATGCAGCTTAATGGCAGGCTTAAGCATTCTGGCAAGTGGTCTGCTATTTTACTAAAAGCTGCTCAGCAGAATGGCAAAATAGAAGACCCGCTTACAATGTCTGATCTTGCTTGGCTTATTGAACTTGAGCGCAACAGAGATGATAAAACATTCGATTGGCAAGAGTGATTTTCATCTAAGATAACCATAGCCTGCTGAAAAAAGCAGGAATTTTTATTTTTAAATGAAAACTAAAAACAAAAGTTTTATGTATACTGGTTCATTATTGAAACATATGGTGCAAAAGAGAAACAATATTGAATTAGACATAATCGAGCTGCTAATAAAGCACGAAAACCATGTAAGAGGTATTGCCAAGAGTTTAAATACATCGCATTCTGCTGTTTCCAGAAAGCTGAACAGCCTTAAAAAAAAGAGAATGTAGTTGATTACAGAAAAGAAGGCAAAAACAAGATATTTTTTCTGAAAAAAAATCTCATTGCAAAAAGCTATGTTTTTTCAGGCAGAAGCAGACAAACTTATAAAATTATTAAAAAATACACAAGGCAAGAAAAGAATTGGCTTTACTCACACAATAAATTTGCCTGCCTAGAAAATCGCAAATAAAAAGAAAAGTTTAAATACAGGTATTCTGTTTATTATAATATTACAAGAGGTAGGGTGATGTTGTTATGAAAAAAGAAGTGTTGCTTGTTACTATTCTAGTTATCATTGTTTCTCTCTCAGCTGTTGTATACGCAGCAGCCCTTACAAATCCAGGCCACGGTGTTGAAGAGATCGGCTCTGGAAGCTCTCCTTATGCCCCCTTCAGAGACTGGAACGTGCTTGAAGCAGGCTATGAAGACCAATACTCTGGACCATCAGGCTTGAAAAGCAATGTCTTCTGGCTCGCAACACTCAACGCAGAAACCCTCGCAGCCCAAAACTCATCCGCAGACTGGTGTGCTCTGCAAGTCCACCCATCAGGAATATACATGAATTGTTTTAATAACGCTTCTAACATGACCTTGTTTAATTCATATTACTGGAATGGAACTAATTTTACTAAGAATGATACTATAAAGAATGGGACTACAGTAATTGAGAAAAAGGTATTGCAGGTTAACGAGCAAGGCGGAGAAGAAATTTTTGAAATTACCAACTCAAATGGCGATTCTGCAGGTTCATCAATCACCGCAACACCAGGAACAGCATCAACAGGAATGATTTCAACAAACGGCGCTACTTCAACAGGGGCATCTGTATCAACTTCACTAACCGCTGGACAAGGCACAGCAACCATGACCGGCGAAAACATAGATGGCGCAACAACAACTTCAGTCACTACAGCTGGCTCAACAGGAACAACAACTGTCACTGGAACAGATGGAGCAGAGACAGGAACAGCAACAGTAACACCTGGCGAAGTCACAGCAACAGGAGATGATGGCGCAGGAAATACTGGCGGTGAAGGAATTTTTGACGAGGGTTTAGATTTTTCTGTATCTGCTGGCGGCGTTGCAGATTATGCTACACTTACTCTGGAGCATGATGCTGTGAGTGGTGCTGGCAAAAATACTGCTGAAATAACTGATGGTGCTAGCACACTATTTAGTAGTATATACGCTGCAGATGCAAATGGCGGAACTTTGAATTTGGACATAACGGACACAGCAATAGGAACAAACACTATAGAGATAACAGCAAATCATAATGGAGCTGGCAATAATCCTTCATTTATTACAAAAATAAATGATGCTGCAACTGGCAATATAGAGGGGGATTTGGTACTTAAAGAAGACAATAACGTGGTTAAAGTATGGGGAAGCATATATGATCCTGCTTTGCTTACCGAACAATCCATGTTCTATATAGATTACAATACTGTTACCACGGAGAGTAAAGCAATATTATTTAGTCCTGGTGATACAACTGTTGCTGGAGAAAATACTGTTTCAATTGATGCAGGAACAGGTACAACCAATATCACCATGAATAGCACTGAAATCCGGTTCTGGACTAATCATAGTACAAGGATGTATATTGGGGAGAATGGAAAAACTGGTGTAGGACTTATAAATCCTCAAACAATGCTGGATATTATCAATGCTACAAGAGTCGTGCCGCAATCAAGTCCGCCATATGTGTGTGCAATAGCATTAGAAGGAGCTATTTATTACGATAGTGACGTGCACAGGCTTTGTTTCTGTAACTCAACAGCTTGGATACAAGTAGACGACAGCAATACCACTTGCAGCTAAGCAAACTTTATTTATCTTATTTTTTCTAGAATTTCTTTAGCTTCTTTTGCAAGTCCTTCATCAATACTTACTGCTCTTGCGCAGTGGTCTCTTGCTCTTTCTTTCCAGTCTGAATAAAGCGGGTTTCCTGATTGTGCTGCTTCAATATATGTCTTTGCCAAAAGTATATTAGAATAAACGTGCCCGTAAGTTATTGCTTGTTTAAGACTTCTTTCTGCTTCGCTATATTGGCCTAACTGTAAGTAACTTTCTCCTTTGTTTCTAAGAACAATTTTATTAGTTGAATCTATTTTTAATGCTTTATCACAATTTTCAATCGCTTTATAAAAATTATTTTTTCGAAAATAACAAACACTTAAATTTAAGTATGTATTTAAGGATAATGGCATCAATTGCTTTGCCTTTTCATAATCTAATATCGCGCTGTCTAACTTACCTAACCGAAGCAGTTTAAGATTAGCCCGGCCCAAATACGCTTTCCCAAGATCTGAATCTAAACTAATAGATTTATTGTAATCTTGCATCGCTTTATCATTCTCGCTTAACAAGGCATATGTAAGACCCCTATTATTATATG
>WJJT01000027.1 GCA_014729555.1 Candidatus Woesearchaeota archaeon | reverse complement strand
TTACAAATTTATCTAGGCTGTTCAGTTCTTTTTCAAGCTCTATTTGCTCTTTGTATTTTATCTCCATTAAATTAAAGGATGCTTCTGCATTTATAAATATTGCTGTATTGAGATTGCCTGGCCTGTGAGAAAGATATATCAAGCTAAGGCCTCTGGCAAGTTAAAGAATTAATAGACCAGGCCATAGCCAAATCTTTTTTTGTTTCCTTTGACGGGAATTTTTGCAGCTTCTATTCTTTCCAGATCTTCCTCCAGCACCTGGTTTGCTTGGTCCACCACTACTTTTCGCGTTTCAGGTGTATCAGCTGCAAAAATCATCTCATACAGTATGCTGTATTCTGCTTGCTTGTTCTCAAATGTCCAGGTGTATCTGGCTGAAAGATGCCTGAATACCAGTTCTTTTCTGAACTCTTCTGCATAAAGCTCTACAGAAACATTTTTTGGTGTGCTTTTTCTGGAAAAATCAAGGCAGTCGTCTATGTTGTGTGGAGTTGCATGTTTGCCAAGTATTATGCTCCCTAAAAAATATCTTGCACTCCTCATAAAATGCAGCGAAAAGAAGTTTATTTATAAAGTTAAGCCTTGCTTTAATCAGGAATAGGTTCTCCTGCGTATTTTTCATAATTTTTTTTCACCATTGGAAGGCTTCCAAGCCCTCTGCCTACTGCTTCTTTCATGTATCTTGCCAGTTCTGCTCTTTTTTCACCCAGTTCTGTCTGCAGTTCCTCTGGAATTGCTGTCTTGTCCGCAGAAAGAGTCATGTTTTTAACGCCAGAGATATCACTGCCGCCAGATATTCTTCTTATCTGCTGCACAATGTCTCTCTCTTCTTCAGCAGCATCTAATATTTTGCATACAAGTTCTCTTGAATTATCGTCCAGTTTTTCATACTCCATTTTGTTTTCCCCTTTATTGTTTTTCAAAATATCGCGCTTATCCCACAAACGCATAAATGATATTACTTAAAATTATCGCTAATACAACAAATGTTACTGTGTGCCACACTCTTGTTGCGTGTTTGCTGTGCATTACTCTCTCTAGAACTGTCTGGAGCATCCTGCCTCCGTCAATCGGCCCTATTGGAACAAGGTTAAACAATCCCACTCCTAAGTTCAATAAGAAAAGCCAGTAAAATAAGTCAGTCACCCACACAATAAAATAAGAAAACAGTCCTTCTTTTTTCATTGTCTTTTCTGTTGTCACCCAGATTCCTAAAAATGCGTCTTTTTCTGCAGGGTCTTCCTCCAGCATGACAGAATATGAATTTTCTTTTGTTTTTATCTCTGCAACATCACCTGGCTTTGCCCCTTCTATTGATGCAAGAAAATCCTCTGTATTCTTTATCTCAACATCATTTATCTGCGTTATGACTTCTCCTGCTGCCATTCCGCTTATCTCTGCAGGGCTCTCTACCCCCATGAAGTCTTTTACCTGCACTCCTTCATAATTATACACTGATGCTGTTAATGGGTTTAGAACTAATAAAAACAGCCCCAGGCAAAGAAATCCAAAAATTATGTTTGCAAATGGCCCTGCTGCATACACGCTCAGTTGTTTAAACCTGGAAGCTTTTCTTAATTGTTTCTCGTCCGGCTCTACAAATGCTGCTGGAATTAAAGGTATTATGACCCCTAAGAATGCAACTCCTGAACTTCTTACTTTTATCTTGTGCAGTCTTGCTATAAGCCCGTGTGCAAACTCGTGTATCACAACGATGACTGCTATTGCTATTATCCAATAAAGAAAAGGGACATAGAACACGCCTTTTGCTTCAACAGGCAAAACCAGGCCAACTGATAAAGTGCTTGTTCCTGTTAGTATTTGATACCCTGATTTTATCAAGTCAAATACAACAACAACCATTCCTATGAATCCAATTCCAATGGCTAGATAGCATAATCTTGTCAGTATTCTTGGGTATTTCTTGGCCCATTTGTCCATTAACTTAAGCCCTACTTTTGTCTTGTACATTCCGAAGTACAAGACCTTTCCAAAGCTGTGGAATGTTATTTTTTTCCTGTATGTAAATATTAAGAGACTAAGAAATATGAGAAATCCAATCATCAAAACATTTGAAATATTCATTTATCCCCCACCTTAATGATGAGAAACAGTCTTTGTTTTTATAGCTTTCCTTCTACTGCTCCGCCAGGAAGAAGATAGAACTCACCACAACTATACTTGCTTTCTAAGACCAGTATTTTTCCGCTTTTTGCAATAACTACACTGGGCCGTAATATTTTTAGTGCCATACTTCTTGCCAGGGGTTTGCCTTTTTTATATGTTGCTGTTTAGGCAATGCTATTATTTTACATATTCAAAACAATAAACCTCACAATTATTTTCAATATTGTAATAATTGCCCTTATCCTCTATAAAGACTATTTATCATTCCACAGTGATAAAAACCAAAACATTTATATAATAGAACATACACAATAAGAGATAACAGTGACAACTTGGGGGTAACAACAAAATGAAGATAACAAAAAAACTGGTTGCAGTGATGTTAATGATGGTTTTTGCTCTTGGCGCAGCTGCCGGTGCAATTGGAGCTAATTTGACTGCACCCATAAACGACGATGTGGCTGTTCCTGTTCCAGGAGACAGTGCATCACTGGCAGATGTATCAGTTGAAGAAAAGCCTATTGACAACACGCCAAAGGTTGATGAAGATAATGAGCCTGTCTGCCCAGAGGTTCCTGTTTGTCCAGAACCAAAGCCGCAGACAGTGCCTGAGTATGATGAGATTACAATGCAGGAAGTTCAGAACCTGGACTTCAGTGTTTTTGGTCCAGAATACAGCAGGTTCCCTGATGTTATTCCAGAGAGGGATTCTCCTGGAGACTATATCAAGGAGTGGGAGATTCACGTCTATCCTGACAAGGTTGTTATAGATGTTGATCAGCCTATACTTGCAGCTTTTGCAGACACAAACTCTATGGACCCTGTGTTTGACGCACAGCACAACGCTATTGAGGTTGTTCCTCAGAGAACATCTGACATTCGGGTTGGTGATATTGTTTCCTACAAGACAAGTCATGGAAGCATAATTCACAGGATAAAGGAAATCGGCCAGGACGAGGACGGCTGGTATGCTATCTTCCAGGGTGACAATAATCCTGTTCCAGACCCGGGAAGGATAAGGTTTAACCAGATCCAGAGAAAGGTTGTAGCGTTTGTCTACTAGATTTTTTATTTTTCTTTTCAATAAAGAGAGACCAAAATGACATCAATTAACACCATTATACAAATCATTGAATTTATAATTAGTTTTCTTTAGATTAAAATGCCGGCGACAAAAACAGTAGTGGGAGTTCTGCATGACGATTCAGATAGAGAAGAGATGCGGCAAGTTCTGGATTTAATAAACGATACAAATGCAGCTAAGATTGGACTAGAAATTACTGACAAAGATTCAGAACTAAGAGACTGCGGCCCATTTTTTGACAGGCTGCACGATTATGCAATTGCAAGAGGGGCGAGAGCAGTTCCTTTGGAGCATCAACTTGCTCATGACAGATATGCTGCTATAAATGCAGCCATAACTGTTCTTGAGGGCACGCTATGCAGGGAACAACTGGAGTTTGTGGTGCAGTACACGACAGACGAACTAAAACAAAGAATCGCACTTAAATCACAGCAAATTCGTAATTTAGAAGAGAGCAGAAAAACAGCTGTGCAAGCATTAAAACTACTTGACAAGAATCTTCCACAAGAAGAGCTTACTCGGATGTATGATGAAGCAAATGCCGAAAGAGAAAAACACATGCTCAGCAGGATTCAGAGATACAAACCAGACCTTGTTATTATTGGGGTAGCACACGCAGAAGCAATAAGGGAAAGTCTCCCAGAATACAAATATGTTTGCCTTGCAAAAGAAGAAGCAGAAGGTATTTTTGAGCCTTAATGCCCTGCTGCTTTGGGAACATTTTTGTTATTTTTAAGTGATTAAAAACAAAAGCTTTAAATATCTCGCAGTGCTTTGATTTTGTATGGCGGGAGTTAAAGAAGCAACAGTTCTGGAGGCAATAATAGAAGATAATTCTGAGCCTTTTCATATACAGTCCTGTGAGCAGGTGGGAAATATGTGCAGGAATGTGGAGCTGTTTTATTCAGACTCATTTGTTAAATTTGCAAGAGCTCAAAAAAACAGCAGGTTTAAAAGAGAAGTCTTAAAAATGCATAATTGTGCAGTGACTTATGGTTACAGAGGGTATAGTGCAAGAAAAAACAACGGCATTGTAGACATAAAACCTACTGACGCACAGCTTGCCAAGGATGTCAATAGGCTTCTCACTCCAGAAGTCGTCAAAAGTTATGATCTTAGCGATGATTTAAAACCGGTCAAGGTTGTTGCTCATGTTCCTAACGGCAACAGGCTTGTTGGTGTTCTCGACAATACGCCAGCTGAAAACAGGCACAAGGTTGTTATTTTAGGCGTATCAAACTATAACGGCAGGCCAAGGTGATGTATTTGAACGTTGCAGATTTACTTAACCAATCAACGCCTCTTTCCGAAGAGCAGCTTGAAGAGATTCTTACTTCTCCTCGTGAAACTGTTGTTGATGCTGTTTCTGGTTCTCTTGCTTATCCTAATCTTAATGCATTGATTGCAGCGTATCATGTGCCTCATGAGAGTTATGAGGCCCCGCTTTTAGAATACTCTGAAAAAGACATGCAGGAAGAGCACGCGATTTATTGGATGCTTTCTCTTGGAAAGATTGGTTCTGCAAAAGCATTTGACAGGATTGCAGAATATACTGAGACTGCTCTTTTTCATCAGGCTTTTGTTTCTATGGCAGAGATTGACCTTGCAAAAACAATGGGGCTTTTTGAGGATTTTCTTGATAAGAACTGCAGTAAGTATGAAAAGAGCAATGTTACTTTTAAGCATGACTCTGGGTTTAACACACTGGCATTGCTGGTAGAGCTTCATCCTGAGGCAAGAGGGCTGGCAAAAGCTTATGACCTCTCAAATGAAAATAAGAAAAAGCTCGTGCAGGATGCTTTGGATTACAAGGAATAAACAGCGATTATTTTTACTCTTATCCTTCCAGGAAGTTTTTGTTCTATAAGTCCTGCTGTCTTTTGAGGCTGTGGAGGCGGGCAGCCGGCAAGTATGCTTAAATCCTGTGATTCATCTAATTTGAAAAGAACAATCTTCTCTATTCGCACTGCGCCAACTGTGCTGAAAACATCGCGCAGTTTTTTCCGTTTTATTACATCCGTCTCCAGCAAATCAGATATTTTTGTTGTCAGTATAAAACATGGAACCAGCTGTTCTGTTTCTGACAAAATAAGGCTTTTTTCGATTTTATCTACCCTTTCTTTGCTTACAGCACGCCCATATACCTTGCTGAGCATTTCTTTTATTTTTCCCTCTGCACCTGTTACTTTTCCAAGCAGTTTGTTTATGACTGTTTCGTGCGTCTTGAGCAGGCTCGTCTGTTTTTCTATGACTTCTCTGATTTTTGACACTGTTCCTGGCTTTATTTTGTATCCTTTCTCTTTCAATTCCTGGTTTAGTGCGTGCATCTCTTCCCAGGATTGTTTTTGTTCCTGCAATAGCTGCAGCATTATGCTTATTTCCTCTTGCACCTCTTCATCAAGTGCCTGCTCCAGTTTTTCTTCAAGAATTCTTATTGATTCAAGTTCCAGCCTGCCTTCCTCTTTTTGTTTTGTTCTTCCTGTCTCAAGCAGGTTTTCCAGTATTTGTTTCACATCTTTTTCTTTCACTGCGAATTTTAGTATGCCTATGCAGATATTTTTGCTCTTGTCAAGATATTCCAGCATGCTCTTGATTACAGCCAGGTCTTTCGCAAGAAGCTCTTTCTCATCTTCAAGCAGGTCCAATGTTTTTTTGCTGAATAGTGATTTAAGCATTTTATTTAGAAAGTAATGCCTGTAAATATAAGTATTTCTATTCTGCATCAAAGAAATCATCAAGTGCGTTTCTTCCTATCCTTTCTTTCATTTCATCGTCAGCATAACCCTCAAAATACCCGTCTTCTCCCTGGAATGCTTCTAAAAATTCCTCTACGCCGGTGTTAATCATGTCTTGTGCAGCCTCTGGAAGTTCGCTGCATCCTGTTTGTTTCTTGACGTATTCAAGCAGTCTTTCTTTGTATGGATACTCCATGTCTCTTGTGAGGCTGTGCATTTTTTTGCAGATAGAGTAAACCCTTTGCCATTGCGAGTCTGCATTCTCAATATCCCTGTCTATTATTGCCTGTGATGCCTCAACTATAACTTCAAGATGGTTTTTCAGAAAGTCAAGATCTGACCTTTTTTGGTCTTCAGACTGGTATGTCCAGAAATACTTGCCAAATTCTTTGTTTTCCATTGCAAGAAGCTGCAATTGTGCAAGGTCTACCATGCTGGACATCAATGCAGTGCTTGCCTCGTGCAGGTCTATGATTTCCTGGTATTTTTTTGCGCTTGCAAGCACACGCAGGAGTTTGTCCTGCTCTTCTGTTGTGGCTTCTTTGAAAAAGATGAATCTGTTCCAGTACTCCTTGAATTCAGGGTCTTTTTCAGACAGCTTCTCAAAAGGCCGCGGGTCTAGTGTTCCGTCTGGCTGCATTACAGAATAATCATATATCGCGCAGAGTTGTGCAAATCTTTTGTCAGCGTGCAGCTCGTGTATTATCTCTGCCTGCCTCTCAGGATCTGCTTTTTTGTATTCTGTTATTGTTTGTATCAGGCTCATATTTGGTGTCAAATTCTGGCGGTATAAAAAGATTACCACAACAAATATAAATGCCCTGTGATTCTCCGCTTTTATGGAAGACGAAGCAGAATCTTTGACCCCAGAGGATATTGAGAAGTGGAAAAAGGCCGGCAGGATTGCAGCGCAGGCTTTAGACTATGGAAAAGATTTAATCAAGAAAGGCGCTTCTTTAAGAGAGGTTTCTGATTTAATTGAGAAAAAGATTGTTGACTTGGGAGCAATTCCTGCTTTTCCTGTTCAAATAAGCTGTGACCATATTGCTGCGCATTACTGTGCAGATCCAGATGATGAAACCCTGTTTGAGAACCAGGTTGCCTGCCTGGACATTGGTGCTTGTGTTGACGGTGCTGTTGGTGATAATGCTTTGACAGTGGATTTAAGCGGAAAGTATTCTGACTTGGTCAAGGCTTCAAGAGAGGCAGTCAATAATGCCGTAAAGATGGTTCAGATAGGCACAACTCTTGGAGAGATAGGAAAAACAATTCAGGAAACAATATCCAGCCATGGTTTTTCTCCTATAAAGAATCTTAGCGGCCATGGTTTAGACTATTACGATATTCACACAGACCCTACTATTCCTAATTTTGATACTGGTGATGAGACTGAGATTGAGCCTAACATGTGCATTGCGATTGAGCCTTTTGCAACTAATGGGGCAGGCCTGATTTACGAGTCAGAGCGCGCTAATATTTTCATGCTCGCTAACCCAAAGCCTGTCAGAAGCCCTTTTGCACGGGAGATATTAAAGTTCATTGGAGAAAACTACAAGACTCTTCCTTTCACTACAAGATGGCTCTCTGCAAAGTTTGGCCTGGGCAAGACTCGTTTTGCCTTGAGAGAATTGTTAAAAAATGGTATCATCAAGCAATTCCCTCCTTTAGTCGAGAAAAACAAGGGACTTGTTTCACAAGCAGAGCATACATTGTTGATTACAGACAAGGTAGAAGTGATAACTAAACCTTAACTCCCAATTTCCTCAGTCTTTCTTTCCACATCAGGCCTATCTTCATCACGTCATTAGAGAATTTAACAGAAATCTTATACGTTTTCTTATACAGGTCATACTCTATTAGGCCCATTGATTTCATTGGTGTAAGAATCCTGTCATAGAATTGTCTTTTGTTATAGCTCAGTTTTGCTTTTTTTCCCTTGTGCACTCCAGAGTCTAGGACAGTTTCATATTTGCCGTCGTGCAGTTGCGTTGCAAAAAAACTCATCTGTGTCTTTGATATTTCCCCGTTATTCCCGACGATAAATTTGATAAGTTCTTTTGCAACAATGACCTGCTGCTCTGTGGAAAAAATTATTTCAAAGACGTCAGACGATAAGTTAAATCTGTCAAATAAGATTACCATTCTCTCGCACCTTTCTCTATACCACTCCCCTAATTTCACAGAGAATAATATTTCCTATATAAATGTTGTGTTTTCTATACTGTCATAGAAAATCCCGACATATGCTCTGAAGTATATAAATCTATAGAAACATTTATATATAAGTTGGTAATTGTTTATATCAGTATACAAAAATATGATATTAGGATACTAAGAGAGGGAAACGGTTTTATGCTTATCACAAAGGCTCTCCACTGTTTCTCTAATGAGACCACCCCCCCAAACCCACAAACCCTGGAGAGCCTTTCCCTATCATCAAAGACACAACTGGAGGTTTGAGTGAAAAATGGAATTTATTGTAAAAAACGCAATGGCGCAAGACACAGCCCAGCAAGAGGCTGACTTTGGACAGGCAAATATTAAGGTTATTGGAATCGGTGGTGCTGGTAATAACATGGTTTCCTGGCTCTACAAAAAAGGCATCCGTGGGGCAGAAATCGTCGCTGTTAATACAGACAAACAGCATATTGATATTTCTTCAGCAGACCGAAAGTTCTTGATTGGCCGTGATTTAACACGCGGACTGGGTTGCGGTGGATATCCGCAGAGAGGAGCAGAAGCTGCCCAGGAAAGCATGCTGCAGATAAAAGAGTCTTTGAGAAACACAGACATGGTTTTTGTGTGTGCAGGCCAGGGAGGAGGAACTGGAACAGGTGCAGCGCCAGTTATTGCCTCAGTTGCTAAAGAGATGGGCGCAATTGTGATTGGCACAGTGACAATGCCGTTTAATATTGAGAGAGCAAGAATTGACAAGGCTGAATTTGGATTGCAGCAGTTAAGAGAGGTCTGTGACACAGTTATCGTCATTGACAACAACAGATTGGTTTGCATTGCAGGTAACCTGCCTGTTCAGCAGGCATTTGCAGTGGCTAATGAGTTGATTTCTACAATGATCAAGGGAATTGTTGAGACTATTGCAGTTCCAAGCCTGGTTAACCTGGATTATGCAGACGTTAAAGCTATTATGACAAATGGAGGGGTTGCTGCTATTGGTGTTGGCAGCTCTGACACAAACAACAGGGTTGAAGAGGCTGTTAAAGGAGCATTGAGCAATCCGCTTTTAGACATTAGTTACAAAGGTGCTACAGGAGCCCTGATTCAGATATGCGGAGGCCCTGATTTAACTCTGGATGAGATCAACAGGGCAGGAGAGATGGTCACAGAGAGCATGGATGATGACGCTAATGTTATCTGGGGTGCAAGAGTTGCAGATGAAATGAAAGGAAAGCTTTTGGTTATGACTATTGTGACAGGTGTTCAGTCACCATGGATTCTTGGAAAAACAGACCCAACCCAGTCCTCTCCTCAGGCAAAGCACTTTAATGAGGAGCTGGGCATAGAAACTCTTTGATTTTTTTATTTTCTCTTATTCTTGATTTTTGAAAGTTCGCCGGCGCTGGGATTTTCACCCAGAGAGTGAACCTCGTCCTGGTTTTGAACCCAGAAGCCCTTCCGGGCAAGGAGGTGTGAACTCCTCGCTATACCTGGTTAAGCGACGCCGGCATTTCCGTAACTTTTATATATTTGCAGAGTTTAACACCATTTGAGGTGTGAGCTCTTTGCGTCGCCAGGTTAAGCGATGCTTATTTCTTTATTTTTACTCTTTATATGTCTTGTTGAGAATTTTTCGGAGGATTTTCAAGAAATAGGGCCTTATTTTTTTATTGTAATAGCATAAGTATTATTCTCAATCATCCTGTCTTTTTCCAGTGTGTGGACATAAGCCACAGCATCTTCTACAACAGTTTTGTCAAGATCCTGCGTCCTGAATGCAAAAGGAATGATTAATTTGACAATTCCGTCTTCATCCATCTCTTGTAGTTTATCTAGGTCCATGAAACTAGAAAAAGGAGTTGCATCATAAGAGATATTTTGCTCATTTAACTCTTCTACTATTGTTTCTGCAGTGTTTTCATCAAATGGAATGCCGTGAACTCTTCTCCAGAACTGTTTCTGGAGCTTCTTTAGTCCGCTGTTTTCTGAGTCCAGGAAAATCAGCATCTGTCCGTCATCCTGTAGTAATTTGGTATACTTGTTGAATAAGCCATTTATGTTTGCAGAGTAAAGGCAGTGCGAGAAGAGAATAAAGTCAAATGTGCCTGTGAGGATAAGTCTTTTTGGAAGATTCTCTAATCTGTCTTGGATGTATCCTACGTGTGCGGGCCTATTTTGTGTACGCATTGATAACATATTGTCTGTATACCGGACTAATGCTTCTGCTGAAGTGTCATTTGCAAGGATTTGCACCTGTACATGCGGCGCTCTTGTCAGTGCTTCTTTGACTTCATCGCCCTGTCCGCACCCAACGTCTAACATGTTAATTTCCTTGCCTATTTTGCTGAGCACATCCTCTAACATTCTTACCTGGTGCTCTCCTCTTGTGATTATCTTGTGCCAGAAGCCGTATACTTCTGCCCAGTCATTCCTGTAGAATTCTTCATACCTGTCTGGCTGATTTTCTGCTTTCATGCAATACAAAATAAAGGTATATCTTAAAAAATACCAGTATAAACTGTTTAAACAGAGTTAAAACTAACAAAATATAAAAAAACAAAAAAATAAACTAATCAGAATTTGTGTTTACTTATTCTTCTTGTTCTTCAGTTTCTTCTTCAGATGCTTCTTCTTCAGGAGCCTCTTCAGAACTTTCTTCTTCAGCAGGAGCTTCTTCAACAGCACCCTCTAAAGCAACATTGACTGCTTTTGGGCCTCTCTCTCCTTGCTCTACATCAAAGACAACTGCATCTTCTTCTTTGATGGTTACACCTTCTTTCAGGCCTGTTTGATGCACAAAGTACTCTTTGCCATCCTCTCCAGCGATAAAGCCGAAGTTTTTGCCTGTGTCAAAAAATTTTACTTTTCCTTTCATTTTCTTTTCACTACCTCTTTACCAGGTAAAAAATCCTGGTAATTTTGTGAATAAACTGTTTGTTCTTTATAAAGCCTTCCCTTTTCAGGGCTCTGTCCTAAATGTAGGTTAGCAGCCTAAGGTCAAATCCATTCGATTCTGGCATAAATGCTGACAAGAGGGTTGGCTCAGTCGGAGAATGTCAGCCTTTAAATAACAAAAGCAAGGATTTGAAGCTGCTAACCCAAGCTTAGCAGGATTAAGGACAGGGCCTTTTTCAGCCCTAAAGCAAGGTTTATAAACCCCTGTGAACTTATGAGCCTAAAATAACAAAAAGAAGCCTAGTAAACTCTTTTTGTTATTTATGGAGGAACAAAATGAGAGAAGATGGTGGCTTTCGTGGAAAGCGCGAAGGCGGATTTGGTAGAAGGCGTGAAGGCGGATTTGGCAGAGGAGACAGAGGCGGTTTTCGTGGAGACCGCGGTCCTAGAGAAGAGCATGAAGTAACCTGTGCTGAGTGCGGCAAGAAGTGCAAGGTTCCGTTTAAGCCAAAGGGAGACAGGCCTGTTTATTGCCAGGAATGCTATAGAAACAAAAAACCTCAAAGACCAAGAAGAGACAGGTACTGATTCTATAGAAAACAGTATTTTTGCAGCAATTTTTTTCTTTTATTAATATTATTTTAAGCCTTTCACCTTACCTAATCGATATGTATTTATTAATGAGGTTTTTTCTTGATGTTATGAAATGCAAAATAATTTTTCCATTGCTCATCTTAAGCATGCTCTTGCTTGGATGCGCGCCTCAGCCAACGATTCCAGATACGCCTTCTGTTGATGATACTGGCGCAACTCCAGAGGATGTTGCAGAGCTTGTCAAGGCAAACAACCAGTTTGGCCTGGATATCTATTCAGAGATAAGCCAGAAGCCTGGCAATGTTTTTATTTCTCCCTGGAGTCTGTCAAGTGCTTTGTCAATGACTTATGAGGGAGCCAGAGGCCAGACAGCTGATGAGATGAAAGAAGTCATGCACCTTCCTGATGTAGAAACAAGGCATTCTTCTTTTGCAAAACTGTTCAATGACATAAACAAGAAAGACAAGAGTTATGAGTTATATACTGCTAATGCATTGTGGGCGCAGGAAGATTATCCATTCTTGCCAGAATATCTTAACCTTATTGAAAAATATTATGCTGGAAAAGCAACTAATGTTGATTTTGCAGGAAATACAGAGCAGGCAAGAAAGACAATCAATACCTGGGTTGAGGATCACACAAATAATAAGATAAAAGATTTGTTTGCAAAAGGCGTCTTAAAGCCGGCAACAAGATTGGTTCTGACTAATGCTATTTATTTCAAAGGAACCTGGTTAAAGCAGTTTGATAAAAGCGATACGTTTGATGCTGATTTCAGGGTTAATCCTGAAAAGACAGTTCAGGTTCCTATGATGAGCATGCATGAAGAGGATTTTAATTATTTTGAAGACGACAAAATGCAGGTATTAGAGATGCCTTATGATGGCGAGGATTTATCCATGTTAATTCTTCTTCCAAAGGATGATGACTTGAAGTCATTGGAGAGCGCAATAACTGCAGACAAACTATCTGAATGGAACCAGAATTTAGGACAGGAAACACTGGATGTCTATTTTCCTAAGTTTACTTTTGAGACAAAGTATTCTCTTTCAGATACCCTGCAGGCAATGGGAATGCCCGCTGCATTTTCAATGAATGCGGATTTCTCTGGAATGGATGGTTCAAAGATGCTTTACATTAGTTCTGTAATACACCAGGCTTTTGTTGAGGTGAATGAAGAAGGCACAGAGGCTGCTGCTGCTACAGGTGTTGTGATGACTTTAAAAGAAGCAATGCCTGTGGTTAAGACTTTCCGCGCAGACCATCCGTTCATCTTTCTTATTCAGGAGAAAAGCACTGGAAATATTTTGTTTTTAGGAAGGGTTATTGATCCTTCTTAAACACTTTTTTTTATTGCCTGGACTATACTTTTTCAAAAACTTTAAAAACTACACTGTATTTCCTGTTCTTGGGGTGAAGGTAACATGAGTCATGTGGGAGAAAAATACAAGTTAGCCGGCACTGATGCGCCAGGCATAGCAAATGACCATTTTGAGATAATTAAGCGTGTAACAGAGGAAAAAATACAGTATGATGGAGTTCTAAGGCGCGAATATAGTGGAGGAGAAGATATTCCTTTTAAGAAGAACTGGTGTATTGAAGAATACTGGTTTGAGAACCTAGGATATACAGAAGCCTGCAGTGATGGCAGGAGCAAGGCAGAAGAAGAGGGTGTTGTTTTGCTTGAAAGCAGGCCTGGTCTTGGTGAAAAGGCTGTTCTCTGGCATCCAGATGGCTGGGAGCCTGAGATAAAAGAGTGATTTTATTTTTTCTTTGCTTTTTGTTCTTCTGCTTCTTTTATGCAGGAGATAAGTGTTTTTCCTCTCTTGTCTAGTTTTCTTGCAGCAGACAAGAGTTCTTTTGCCAGTTTTTTTGGTATTTTTAATGAAGACCTGTAGAAATCAGGTGTTTTTTGCTCAATCATCTTGTCTACAATCTCTAAAGTGTTTGGCTCAATTATAACGCGGGTTATGCCGCCATTGCTGTATTTTATTAGCGCTTTTCCAGGAATGTATGCTGATTTAACACCAATCATCTGACTGCCAACATCATTTGGTCCAGGGTCATAATTCTGTAATAAGTGCACTGTCACATAATCTTCTCCCATATTCCTGGCAAACAATGGATTGTATTTAATGATTTGTGTATTGGATTATATAGAAAAAAATGAATATTTAAACTATTTGCTCCTCATCACCCACACTCCGTCCCAGTCTTTTGGCGGCGGGTTTTTCTTGAACTCCTTGCATCTTTTGATGAATTCTTTTGCTGCAAAATCATTTGCTTTCTCAAATTCTTTGATTGCTTTGTCCCATTTTTTGTCTAAGTAAAATTTCAGGCCTTCTTCATATGCTGTTATTTTGTCAGCATCATACTCTTCATTTGCTCTACAGACTAATTCGTATATTGTTATTGGCTTGTTCTTGCCTTTTACCCTGACCAGGTCCAGTTTCCTGAATACAAACTTGCCTTTAACTGCTTTTTTTGTGCTTTCGCTTGCAATGATGTTAACTCCATATGCTTTTGTCAGTCCTTCAAGCCTGGAACCTAAATTGATGGTGTCTCCCATTGCTGTGTAGTCAAATCTTTCATATGAGCCCATGTTTCCTATTACTGCATGGCCTGTATTCAGTCCTATTCCTATGTTTATTTCTGGGAATTTTTCACTGGCCCATTTTTTCTTCAGCTCGCCCAATTTTTTTATCATGTCTACTGATGTTGAGCAGGCCATCTCAGCGTGGTTTGGCTGTTTCATTGGTGCGCCCCAGAATGCCATTATTGCATCTCCGATGTACTTGTCAACTACGCCTTTGTGTTTCATGACAATGTCTGTCATTGCTGTTAAATACTCATTAAGTATGTGAACCAGTTTTTCAGGCGATAATTTCTCTGAGATTGTTGTAAAGCCTCTTATATCTGAAAAAAACACTGTTATTTCCTTGCGCGCCCCTCCTAATTTTAATTTAGAAGGGTCTTTCATCAGTTCATCAACTACTGCTGGTGAAACGTATTTTGAGAATGCTCCCAGTGTTTTTTCTCTTTCTTTTTTTTCTGCATGATAAGAGTATATCACTTCTCCTGTGTATGTTGCCAGTATTGCAAGGGGAATATAAATTAGGTTCATTATTATTCCGTATTCAAATGCATGGATTGCAAGGAACAGGTATGCAACAATCAATACAGGCACTATTGCTGTTGTTATTCTTATCCTGAGTTTGTAAATCAATAGTGCTGTAAGAAGTGAAGCTATTAGCATCAGTAAAACAACACTCCATTTTGATTGTTCTTGAAGAAAATCCTTGTTTATCATTGTCTGAATTGTGTTTGCGTGTATCTCTACCCCTGGCATTGCTTTTCCTTTTGATGTTGGCACAAAGTAATCATCGTGCATGTCTGGTGATGTTGCTCCAATCAGGACAAGTTTATCCTCAAACTCAGAAAGGTCAATTCTTTCATTGTATACGTCTGTCAAAGAATAATACCTGAAGCTTCCTGGCTCTCCTGCAAAGTTAACTAAGAACCTGCTTGGTTTTTCCTTTAGTTCTTTGCCCCAGTAGTGCTTGTATGTTTCATATGCAAAGTTTTCATGTTCATCACTTATGTCCATGTTTACTGCTCTTGTCACCCCGTCCTTGTCAGTGATGATGTTTACATATCCTGTTTTTGCTGTATTCAGCTCAGGAACAGGAGTTAGCATTCTTTTTCCAATTACCCTGTTGTTTTCTTTTGCAAAAGATGTGAATTCAACTGGAATGATTACTTTTTTAGAGAGTGCAGACCCTAATATCTTGTCTTGTTCTGGTGTTGAGGTTTCAAAAAACGCAATATCCATTCCTATTGTCTTTGCTGAATCAAGATTTTTTATTGTTTCTGCAAATACTGTCCTGTTCCAGGGCCATCTTCCTATCTCCTGAAGGCTTTTGTCGTCTATTGCAACTATTACAATGCCGTCAAGTGCTTGTTTTCCGCCGTATAGATTATCGCTTAATTTTAACTGAATATTAGAGAAAAACCCTGCATACAGTAATAAGGAAAGAACAAGAGAACAAATAACTGCAATGTAGATGCAGTTTTTTAGTTTTATTGCAGTCATTTCATCAAATTTTTCAGTCTTATTATCTCTTGTGTGAATTCTTTTATTTTTGTCACTGATTTCATCTTGACTGGTGATTTCTTCTCTATTTCATCAAGGTCAAACTCCCCCTTGTCTGCTTTTTCAAGATACTCTTTTATCTCTGCATCTGTTATGCCATACTGTTTTTTGAGTCTTTTTGCAAGGATTGGGTGTTTTTCCACTTCTCTCATTCTTAATGCCTTGAGTGTCTTGATTGTGTTTTGCCTTTTTCCATTGATTTTTGCCCAGTCTTCTGGTGTTAAGTCCTCAATAACAAGTTCTCCTTCTCTTAATACTGCTTTTTTGCCTGCTTTTATTGTGTGCTTCTGTCCTTTATACTCAACTTCTACCTCTCCTTCTCCTACAAGTATCTCGTTCATGTCAACACCAAAGTCTGTTCCTCTTACAGTTGCCACTGTTGTTGGTGTTTCTATGCTTAGTCCTTCTACTCCTGCTAATCCTGTGAACTTGTTCCATGTTGAGCCTGTTGGCTGTTCTGTCTTTAGGTGTGTTTTTGCAAGGTCTTTTATGAATATCTCTGTCTCTGCCTCCATACTTATGATTGCGCTTTCATGCAGGACCACTGCTGCTTCAGAATTTGCTTCTGTTCTGACCCTGTCTTTCAGCTCTAAATCCATTCCGTCTGCTGCATTAACCCATCCAGCTCCATGGTCTACTTTTACATCTCCTTTGTAGATGTTAAGGAATGCTTCAACAGTTGGGCTTCCTGTTATCTTGAAATA
>WJJT01000026.1 GCA_014729555.1 Candidatus Woesearchaeota archaeon | reverse complement strand
TGCGCAGATACCTGCACTAATTATGACAAATACTTTTGCAAGGAAAACCAACAACTCTGGCAGTGCACTGACCAAGACGACAATGGCTGTTATGAAGAAAAATACATTAAAAGCTGTTATGGCAATTATGCTTGTGTAGATGGACAATCAAATTGCAAAGACATAAGTGTGCATGCAAAAGTACGCGCAGAAGAATCTCAATCTTATGTATTCAAGCAGCAAGGGGATTTTGTCCATATTAATCTACTGTATGACCGCAGAGAGAATGTTCAGCTAGAGTATGATTCAGATGCATTCCTGCTGGACACTGAAACCTGCCCTGCCAGCTCATTTTCAATAACAGAAGACAAAAACTGCAAATTCAAAATATTTGAAGATGCAAAAGGAGATTATGAAATTGGACTGAAAAACGGAGATTCTGTTCAAATAAAAGTAATAACAGATCCAGATACAATAATTCTTACCAACAAAAAACAGCTTAGCAGAAGATTTAACAATGATGCCACAGTATATTCACTGCTCTCAAAAGCTTACAGCACTGCAAAGAATCAAAGAGGCGTGGTATATGACCTGGAAGACTACATAACAGGACACCCCTGGAATTACTTTATTTTCTATTCTGAACGTGCAAAAGATCCTATCATGACAAATAATGCATATGCTTCACAAGCAGCTTCTCTTGCAAAAGAAAAATGCGGCAAATGCGCTAATATTTTGATTCTGGGAGATGATTATGTAGTGCCAATGCACAGAATTGATTATGCAGACATAGAAAAATGGTATGAACTCTGGCAGTGGGATGACGAAATCAAATACATTTATTCAAACCAGCCATACATACCCACAACCACAAAAACAATAATAGACGCAAATAAAATAATTGAAGAACAAGATACATTAATAATTGTAGCTCCAAAAAATAAATACAGTATTTCTTCAGAAATAACCAAGCTAAAAACAGCATTAAAAGATTATGAGGTTACTGTCAAAACTGTTGATGCAGAAGATGTGGACTGCAGCTCTAAATTCACACTAGGCGGAGGAAACTTAATACTTGTCGGCGATAGAGAAGACAACAATGCAATAAAATGCACGCCTTGGTTTGATGATATTGCTCAAACAGGCGATGCGTTTGATTCATCAATAACATTAGAAAGAAATGTTTGGGGTGGAGACGCTAGTTACGCATTTGTAATTTCAGGAAGCAAGCCAGAGATAGGATTTGATGCATTAAACAAGATGCTTGCTGCTCCTGAATATTATCAAAACACAATAGCAGACAAAACAAACAAGGCATACATCTACGAGCTTTCTGATCCTCCAGACACGCTTTCCATAGGTGAAATATGGTCAGGATATGTCCTTGGAAACTGCGAAGAAGTCAGCGGAGGGTGGACAGAACAAGGAAGCTGCATGGGCTCTGACATGGTAGCAGGAATCGCCCCTGTCACAAGTGTCATAACAGATATACGTGACATGGTCCAATTCTGTTTCGTAAAAAACATAAAAGCAGCAATCAGCGACGATTCAACAACAGGTATTCTTGATCATGTTGTTTGTGTGTCTTCCGCAGGAGGAGCAGTAGCAGGCGCTGCAGTACTCATCCCTGAACCTGCAGAAGGGGGAGAAATAGTAGCAGATGCTTTTGCTGCGATTGTTAAAAGAATAGCAAAGAGCTTGTTACAAGTCTTTGGCGGCGCAAAAAGCACAATCAAAAAGTTAGATACCTTCTTCCAAGCAAAAGTCTTCAAATTCAGTGAATTTTTCAAGTTTTTTAAAGTAAAGCTTGAATGGAAACACCCAATAAGAACTGTTGAAAACATGTGGTCCGGAGCCAATAGGCTCATTAAAATACTGTCGGATCACAAAGTAGTATGGAAGAAAATAACAAGATACTTTGATGACGACCAAATAAAATTACTAAAGAACGTGGATGATTTTGATAGCTTGGCAAAAGGAACAGAAAAAATTCTTGGTTATGTACCATCTGGAAAAATAGATGATGTTGCACCTTATTTTTCAAAAGCCGCCAAAATGGACTTTTTCAAAAAGCTAGGCGAACTGGAAAATAAAGGCATCAAGATATCTAAAAATACGATGTCAAGGCTTGCCAAAGGAAACACTCTTGACGGCTGGGCTGAAATAAGAAGAGCTTCTGAGATGCTTGCAGACCAGAATAAAAAAGTTACGGCAATTGGAACCGAAATTTATGATGCTGCCGGAAAAAATAAAATCACTGATTTAGACATTGTAGCAGAAATAAAAGGAACACAAGGAAAAGTATTGGTGGAAGAAGTTAAAAACGGCGTAAACTTTGGCTTAAAGAAAGAAATTGACAAACTTGCAGGATTAATGAACAAGCCTATAAAAGAATTAAATAATAAACAAATTGTAAAAGGAAGCGTGGCAATCATAGAAGAAGAATACAATAAATGGATGAAACCAAACAACTATTGGATATTTAATTATGCAAAAGAAAAAGGAATTGATATAATCAGTTTCAAGAAGGTGACTTGATGTCAAATACTTTTAATATTGCAATACCTGTACGGCAGGATTTCAGTGAACAGGATTTTATTAGTTTTGTATTCAAACTAGATGAAGCATATTGCAAGATTAAGAGAAAAAATATTAAGCAATCCTCTGAAGAATTAAAAAAACAGATTAATGCCTTAAAAAGCGACAAAGACATTCAACTAAAGCGGTTTTATTCTTTAATTAAAAAAGCCAATAATGATTATCGCGAATACTTATTTAACTTATGCGCGGATAATTTAAAGACTGCAGATAAAGAAGGCAATGACATACTTATTAAATCCTGCACCGGCGGAAAAATAACCAGTACAAACAAGGAGAACATCCAAAAAGCCCTTGAAATTTACAAAAAAGAGCTGGCAAAAATAGACGATAAAACTATTGAAAAATCAAAAAAGTATGAAGAACATGCCCTGCAAACAATCGCTATTCACTCTGTAATTCCAGGCTATTTAATATTTTACACAAAAGATGTTTTGAATAATTCGCCGGATTTCAAAAGAAAAACAAAAGAATTTGAAAACAATTTCATAGAATGGGGTGTTCCTGACATAGACACAAAAGAAGTTCTAGACTGCGTGAAATTGATACATCGCATTCTTCAAAGACCCATGGCAGGCGAAGATGAGGGATGCATAACCCCAAAAGACCCGCCATCCCGGCAATTTGATCATAATAAAATATGGTCACTTACAATATTATCCAAAGATGCGGTTGAAAAACTGGGGAAGAAAAAAGTTCTTAACGCGCCTTGCGGGCATATCGAAGAACTTGAAAACGGCGCAGTTTTAATGCTGATAAATAAGAACAAGCTAACATCAACATATGATGAAAGAGAAAAACTTAGGAAGTATCTAAATGCTGAATAAAAAACAACTAACAGGATTTTGTATAATTACCGTATTAATTTTGCTGGCTGCGCCTGTTTTTGCGAATGTTTTGCTCCCGTATGAAACTGCAGCAGTAAGCAGAATCGTTGGCGACGACCCTTCTGAAATGATTCAACAGCTGGAAACTCAACAATCAGAAGCAAGCATACACAGATATCTGCTAAAAGACACAGGAAATGATGCTGTAACAGATGCGGTGATTGCCCTTATTAACGAATCTGATGGATTTACTAAAAGGCATCTTGATTGGAGTCCCTTAGAAAAAGAGATATTGCAGCTGCAGCAGCAAAATCCAATAATAATAATTCACGGCGTAGGAGATGTAGTCAATAACGAGATCTGGTCTTATGGCGACAGCTTTTTGAGAAAGCCTTTTGGCCTGGGTTATGAGCCAAGCGATACAGAAGAGTGGCTTAACAAATTTCAGAGCAAAAAACCAATAGTCATTTTTGATTCTGATTATGCAGGGCTTTACCTGCCAAATGCAAATTTTAAATCTTTTGTGCGCACACTTGGGCAGGATTCCACATTTATCGCACCAACTTCTATTGCAGATGCACAATTTGACTTGGCAGTATTATGCAATCTTGAAAAATACAACACACTCGGAGAATTATACAAACAAGCAAGGAATAATTA
>WJJT01000025.1 GCA_014729555.1 Candidatus Woesearchaeota archaeon | reverse complement strand
TTAACCCTTTCTATAACTTCTGAAGGAGGAACAGCAATATACTTAATAGGCTTTCCAAGCTTCATGACAACAAAACCCTTTTTCTCAAGACTCTCCAAGACATCATAACTCCTGGACCGCGGAACATTAGCAATATCAGACAATTCACCAGCAGTCGCAACACCCCTGGACAACAGCGACGCCCAGATCTTCACTTCATACAAGTTCAAAGAGAAATACCGACGTAACTTGCTTAAAAATTCTTCTTTTACAATCATTTATACCTCCCCCCTTTTTTGTTATTTACCTGAGGTAAATCTAAACCACTATTTATATGTTACGGTTTTGATGCACTACAAAGAGGGGATAATAGTGCACAACAAAACCTTTGTTTTTTTCGTTGCCACTCCAGAATAGAAAAATAGATAGCACATATATAAACTTTTATGTCATCGAGAATAGATTTTGAAAATTATATTCAATAATTAATATGAAAGCTTAAACCTGAGCAGTGCAGCAATACCGCCAAGACCGCCCAGTTTCTTGCCGCCAGAGTGATCTGTAGAAATAATATGAACCTTTGCCCTGCTCTTGTCAGCACGCCTCATAAGCTTTTCAAGCCTTTCAAATTTTTCCTCTTCCCTTAACCGCATAATCAAGGCATCTGTGACAAGCAAATCCTGAACAGCGCCTGCAGTAACAGCCTGCTCAACCTCATCAAGGCCATAAGCTGCAAGGCCCTGCTTTGAAATTTCAGACAAAACTTTTTCAACAAGAACCATCTCCTCACTAACCTGTTCTTGTTTCAAGGCCTTTTGAACCTCGCCCCTCTTTAAAACCTCACTAATAGCAGACTCATCAGCAGAAGAGCAGGCAGCCTGAATAATCTTGCTTTTCAACTCCTGGCTCTGCAGGACCTTAAACAATTCCTCTTTCCAAAAAGCAGGGCTTGCCAGAATAATTTTATCTAATTTGTATCGTTTGCCATATTCCTCTAATTGTTTTATTATTTCTGAATAAAAAGTAGACTTAACAGGAGCATCTGCGCCTTTTTTTGCAACCTCACCATGAATATGAGTCAACAATTCATAACCAGAACGCTTCATCAAAGCAAAAAAAGCATCCTCCCTGTCAAAAACACAAACAAGAATCTTCAGCAATTTTCGCTCTGCAGCTTCTTTCAGCCTCTTAATTTGATAATCAAGCCATTCCTCTTTCAAAATAGTGATTACTGTTCCCTCCTCCACATTAAAAGTGTGATGGCTGCCTTTCTGAACATCCTCTGGCCCCTCAAGAATTGTCCCAAGAATTCTCAGCCTTGAAGTTGTCTTGGAAAACTCAACCTTTGCAACCTTGATTGAAATAAAAACCGGCTTTCTAACAGCCTCTTTCTCAGTAGAGCCAACCTTTATCTTGCGAAAAGTCTTTCCCTTAACAACATCACCTGAATCAATGACCTGACTCAAATACCACAAATCATCAAGTGTCTCTATCCTGACTTTTGCCCCGCCTTTGCTGAAATTAGAGCTGATTATCTTCATGATTTGTTTAAAAAGCGCTTCAGCATTTAAAATTTGCCCTGTGAAAAGAAAAACATTTATATATACTATTTATAGTAGTCATATTAATAAAAGTAAAAAGGTGATTTGATGAGAAAAAGAGCCCAGGGTTCTACTGCCGCGACACTAATAGGCGTCATAACAATACTGCTTATCTTCTACATCTTGTTCCTGCCGCCTGCAGAGAGACAGGCACTTCTTTCTGACGCAAATGTATCAGAAACAGGAGAAATCATAAAAAAACAAGTGCTGCTAAAAGCGCCAATAGGAAAACTAGATTATGTGGGCGAAACAGAATTTGACCACTACCTGCCAAACCTATACCTGCAGGAATCACGCTCAGCAGAGATACTGGCAAACATAAACCCATTCAGCATCAAAAAAACAGTATACCAAACAGACAGAAAAGAGCACAAATTCAAGATATCAAACCCAGAAAACACACAAAACGTTTTCCTAAGCATAACAACACCAAAACATGAAGGAATACTGGACATAGAATTCAACGAGCTTGACTTATTCGAGAGCGAGGTAAGGCAAACAAACCCGCCGCCAATACCAATCAAGAAAGACTATCTAAAAGAAACAAACACCATAGCCTTCCAACTCAAGGGATTTGGCATACCTGGAAAAGAGTATGAGTTCAGCGAAGCAAAAATAATAGGAGACGTGCTGGATGCAAGCAGGCTTGCAGGAAAAAGCACAATACCAATCGGAAACACAGAATACAACAACATGGACAGGGCGTGGATAGACTTTTACCCAATATGCGGCCAATTCAAAGTCGGAGTGATGGACATACTAATCAACAACAAAAAAATATTCTCAGGAGTGCCAGAATGCGAAAGCCTGAACAGAAAAGACATCTACAAAGAAGACCTAAAGCCAGGCAAAAACGAAATTGAAATAATACTGTCATCAGGAAGCGCATCAATCGAACAAATAAAAATAAAGACACTGCTGGGAGAGACAAAAAGCTTCATGGACTACTTCAACATAAACAGCAACCTGTACAGCCAGATAATAAGCGGGCAGAGAAAAACCAATCTGCTGGTAAAATTTGTTGACAACAATAGAATGAAAAACGCAAGGCTCAATGTCAACGGCAGGCTCTACATGATAGACCAGAGAACACCAAACTACAGGGCAGACATAACAGATGACATAGAGGAAGGCAACAACTACATAGAACTAACACCACTCACAGAACTAAACATCATGAAACTGGAAATAACAGCAAACTGAAATGGCAATATCAGACAAATTCAAGCTAGAGGTTTCAGAGAAAAAAACAAAGCCAGAAGATGTTAAGCTAAGAAAAGAGCTGGGCGGGCTGATCATACTTATATTTTTATTCTTAATACAGCTTTTAGACAACTTTACAAGATACCGTGGAGGATCAATAAACTTCTATGCCTGGACCCTGTTCTTTGTAATATACGCAATAATAGCCCTGCGGTTCCAGCGAAGATTTGGGGACACATACTGGATACTCACAATATACTTCTTAACAGCATTCCTGATTCCATACTTTTATCCAAGACTGCTTCCATACCTTGGCGGCTCATTAGGCGCAATGCTTGTGACATTTAACCCATTATGGGTCTTATACCTGTTGTTTAAGCATTCAGAATACTATCCAAGACTAAATTTTGCATACATGGTGTTCTGGATAGCGCTGCTTACATTCTCATTCATGCCACAGGTACAGATGTATGCACAAGAGCAGGGATACGGCACATCAGCCTACTCACCAGCAATAGCAATAAGATACATGGGAAGCACAATAGCAAAAGCATGGACCTCGCTGTGGACCGGTGTAGAGCAGATACAGACGGAGATAGGAAAAGAAATTTTGAGAACCCAAAAAGTCATATCAGGGGATTATTACACAGGAGAGATAGATGAAAGTGCGCAAAAACCACTAGGAGTATTTCTGCAGCCACTAAAAGCAGCACAACCCACATTCTACACAGACCAGCCAGCAACAGTATACACCACACTGCGCGCAGAGACAATAGCAGAGCCCATAACAATACAACTTGCCTGCACTGCAGACAAAACACCTGCAAGCAGAATAATACCAAAGAACCAGTTTATTGTAGAGGCGAGCGAGGAGCAATCGATAGACTGCGTTTTTGACAGAGGCGCACTAAAAGCCAAAAACTACAACTTTCAATTAACTGCAAATTTTGATTACACAACAAGATCATATCAATTAGTCTACACCATGGACAGAGACAAATTAAGAGAGACAAGAAGAGACTTTGCACAAGGGCTCCCAGGAGCAAAAGACCCGCTTGAAGGCTTTCCAGACAGAAACCCAAAAACAAAATACACACCAGGACCAATAATGATAGGAATAGGAGGGGACATCGGCAAAGGAAAACAGCCATACGGAGTGCCGGAAGAAGACAAAAGAGGACCAACAGTAGGAGTGACAATAGACAATTTATGGACCGGCACACTAAAAGAAATAAAAAGCATACTTATATACACGCCAAAAGGAATAGAAATAACAGACGTAAACGGCATAGAAATCATCACAGAAAAAGTAGAGTCCTGCACAGACCTTCCAGAGGAAGACAGGATAAGATGCGATGACACTGTAGAAAACATATACTATGTTCCGCAGCAAGAAATAAACAGAGTAAACCAGGAAGAAAAAGACATAATCGCATACACCTTCAGGGCACACACAAAAATAACAGATTATAGCCGGCTAGTGGGGGCAGAGCCGCTGCAGAAAAATTTCAAAGTCACTGCAAAATACAAATACCGCTACACAACAAAACGCGCAATAACAGTAGCAAAAGCGCCAGCAACATGAATAAAATAATACCCTGCAT
>WJJT01000024.1 GCA_014729555.1 Candidatus Woesearchaeota archaeon | reverse complement strand
CTTGAAGAGGCAGTCTGGATGAGTCATGGTGATTCTGTTCTGGAGGTTCCTGAGGGTTATGAGGTTACTGCAAGAACAAAAGGCGGTATTATTGCTGCTATGGCTAATTACAAGGCAAAGAGGTATGGTGTTCAGTTTCATCCAGAGGTCACGCATACTGCTAATGGCAATGAGATTCTTTCTAATTTTGTGTTTAATGTCTGCAGGTGTGAAAAGAATTATGAGATTGCTGACAGGATTGAGGCAAAAAGAAATTACATCAGGCAAAAGGTTGGTGACAGAAAGGTGCTTTTGCTTCTTTCTGGCGGTGTTGATTCCACTGTTGCTGCAAAGATTTGCCTTGACGTTCTTGGTCCTGACAAAGTTTATGGAATTCATGTTGATAATGGCTTTATGCGAATGGGTGAGAGCGAGGAAGTCTTTGAGATGTACAGGCGCATGGGCTTTAAGGATGAGAACCTTAAGCTTGTCAAGGCAGAGGAGGAGTTCCTGAAGGCATCCACACTTATAGAGTTGAAAAAGCCTGCTAAGTTGATTCTTCCTGACGGTTCAGAAACAATGGCGGCTGGATACTATACGCTTCCTCTTGAAGAGGTCATAAATCCTGAGGAAAAAAGAAAGATTATTGGGGATACTTTCATGAGGCTTGCTTTCAGGGAGATGAAAGCGTTTGGTATTGACTCTGAAAAGGATTATCTTGTGCAGGGAAGCTTGTTCACTGATTTGATTGAGAGCGGCAGCAAGGTAGCTTCAAAAGAAGAAATTGCTGATATGATAAAGACACATCATAATGACACTCCATTAGCAAGAATGTTCAGGGAGACTGGTCATCTATTAGAGCCAAACATGTTTGATTACAAGGATGATATACGTGTTCAGGCAGAGATGCTTGGCCTGGAGAAAAGGATTGCCCAAAGAAGGCCTTTCCCTGGCCCTGGGACTGCTATAAGGATTCTCTGTGCAGACAAGCCGCATATTACTCATGATTTTAATGATGTGCTGGATAAACTGCAGGATACTGTGCATGATCTTTCTGGCGGAAGGATGAAGGGTTATCTTGTTCCTGTACCGACTGTTGGTGTGCAGGGTGATGGCAGGACTTATGATTATCTTGCCCTGCTTGAAGCAGATGGCATTGCTCTTGACAAGCGCGACACCTGGGAGTTGGCTTATGCGATTGCAAACAAGATACCCGAGGTTATAAAGGCAGACAAGGAAAAGGGAACTCACGGCATTAACAGGGTTGCTTTCCTGCTTGCTCCTGAAAAGACTTCTCTGGAAAATGTATTGAGAATCCTGCCTACAAGGCTTACTGCAGATAAGAGAAAGGCATCAAGGCTGGTTCATTTGTTAGGTGATACACTGCTTGATGCTTTTGATCCTGAATTCCTGTTTGCACAGATGCCCTGCCCTACTTTTCCGTCTGACATAAGCGGCAAAGGCCTGTCTTCTGCAGCAGAAAGACTGCTCATGACAGATGATTTCATGACAGGAAGGGCGGTTATGCCTGTTATTGATTTGGATTGGGAGTTCTTTGATATTTTCAGGAGAAGGGCGCTTAATATTCCGGGGATTGGTGCGTTTGTTGCTGATATCTCAAGCAAGCCGCCTGCAACAACGTGCTGGGAATAATTAACCACAAAGTTTAAAAGATAGTTCTGTTATATCTCTATCAATAACAAAAAAGGTGATTTTATGGTTACTGCCAATGATATTTTGAAAAAGACTTTTGTCAAGGTTGATGTTAATGATACTGTTGGTGATTTTCTTGGTAGCTTGAGGAGGAAAAAGCAGACTTTTGCTGTTGTTTTTGACGGCAAGAAATACAAGGGGCTTACTGGCAGAAAGTGGCTTTTGACTTCAAGGGTTGATGCTGGCAAGACAAAGATGAGCAATATCATGAAGCAGGCTTCTAAGAAAAGGGCTGCTTTTTTTGTGCCAAAGCTTAAGCCTGATGCTGATTTGAAAGAGGTTTGCAGGCTCCTGGCCAGTGCTGATTCCCGTGCTCTTCCTGTTTTTGACAGGAATGATAAGTTATTGGGTGTTGTGACTGCAAGGGGGGTCTTGAGAAAGATTAAGAGCTCTTACAAGGGCATTCCTGTGAAAGAGCTTGCAACTAAAAAATTGGTTACTATTGGGATGAAGGATACTGTTGGTGATGCCATCAAGACTATGAACAGGTCTAATGTTGACAGGCTTCCTGTTCTTGCAAAGAACGGAAAGCTTGCAGGTATTGTCACTGAGCTTGATATCTTGAAGAGGTTTCATAAGTTTCCTCCCTCCAGCATGAAGTATCCTTCTGATGCAGATCATGACGGCTGGGCAGACCCGAGCTGGGATTCTGGTGAAAAGACAAGGATGGTTGGCCTGCCTGTTGAGAACATAATGACTCCTTACCCTATGGTCATCACTGCTGATTTTGATTCAACTATCGCTGCTGCAATTGATGTCCTGGTTGATGAGGATGTTAACAGTGTTGTTTTGATGGAGAATGACAAGCCTGCTGCTATGCTTACTGTTAAGGATGTTTTGGATGATTACTCTAAAGAATGAAAATGTTTGACGTGATTGCTGTCGGAAGTGCGACTGTTGATGTTTTTGTCATCTCTGAGTCTGAGCGTATTGAGATGCTCAAGAAAAAAGAGGAGATTTGCTTTCCGGTTGGTGCTAAGATTCTTGTTGATGATCTTTATCAGGATACTGGTGGAGGCGGAACAAATACTGCTGTTGCTTTCTCCAGGCTGGGGTTTAAGACTGGCTGGATCGGCAAGATTGGCACTGACATGAACAGCAGGCATGTCCTGGATCAGCTGAAAAAGGAGAAAGTAAAGTTTTTGGGAAAAGCGCAGAAAGGCGGCAGCACTGGTTACTCTGTTATAATTACAGGCGCTGGCAAGGACAGGGTGATTCTTGCTTACAAGGGCATCAATGACAATCTGAAAAAGTCTGATGTGAATTTTAACAAGCTTAAGGCTAAGTGGTTTTACATGGCTTCTATGCTTGGCGAGAGTTTCAAGACAGCTGAGAAGATTGCAGAGTTTGCAAAGAAGAAGAATATCAAGCTTGCTTTTAATCCAAGTTATTATGTTGCCAAAAAGGGTTTTAATAAATTAAAAAAGATCATTGATGCCTGTCATCTGCTGGTTCTTAACAAGGAAGAGGCGAAGGCTATTTCAGGGAGAAAGAGTGATGATGTTGATGTCTTGCTTAAAAAACTGCAGGAGCGTGTTCCTTTGGTTGTCATTACAGACGGTAAGAAGGGTGCTTATGCATATAACGGCATTGAGAAATACACCCTAAAAGTCGGCCCGCAGAAGATTGTTGAGGCTACAGGGACAGGGGATAGTTTTGCTTCAGGTGTTCTGGCAGGAATTATCCTGGGTTTTGATATTGAGAAGTCAATGCGTCTTGCTTATGCAAACGGTGTCTCTGTTCTTGGTCATGTTGGTGCCAAGGAAAAGTTATTGACAAGAAAACAGGCGCTTAAGTTAATGAAAGCAAAGAATTTGTGCAAGGTAACAAGGAAAAAATTATGAAGAGTCTTAAAAAACTGCAGGACAAGAACGGCAATTACACCATGCTTGCCCTGGACCAGAGAGGTTCTTTTGTAAGGGCTTACACAAAGACTCTTGGAAAAAAGCCCACTAAAAAGCAGGTCACAGAGGCAAAAAAGAGAATCATCAGGGCAATTGGTGATTATCCTAGTGCTATTCTATTAGACCCAATATACTGTTTGCCTTTGGCAAGGCTTGTTCCTAAAGCACTTTTGTTTTGTGTTGAGAAGAGCGGTTATGTTGAAAAGCCGCAGGGCAGGAAAACACTGCTTCAGCCGAATTGGGGTGTTAAGCAGGCTGTAAAAAAAGGTGCAGATGCTGTTAAGATTAATATCTTGTATAATCCTGAAGCCTCTAAAGATATAATAAAACATCAGCAGAGGATTGCAGAGAAAATCGGCAAAGAATGCAAAAAGCATAATGTTCCTTATTTGCTTGAATTTGTTGTGTATCCACTGGATGATAATTTCAAGAAAAAGCTTCCTGATTTGGTTTATAGGTCTGCTAAAGAATTCAGCAAAAAGAAATACAACGCTTCAATCATAAAGCTTCAGTATCCTGGAAACCTGAAGACCTGTAAAAAGATTACAAAGAATATCAGGCAGCCCTGGGTTCTGCTCACAGCAGGCATTCCTTTTGCTGAGTTTTCAAGGCAGTTGCGGATTGCCAGGAAAGGCGGTTGTTCTGGCTTTTTGGCAGGCCGTGCTGTGTGGCAGAATGCCTTGAAAATAAAAAGTATTAAAAAGCAGAATGACTGGTTAAATACAAAAGGAGTGAAAAACATAAAGACTTTGTTGAGGATTATGCAATGAAGGTTTATCTAGGATCTGACCACGGCGGTTTTAAGCTGAAAGAGAATATTAAGAAATTCTTGAGAAAAAAAGGTTACAAGGTCTATGACAAGGGCAATTTAAAGCTAGTCATGAGTGATGATTACCCTGATTATGCTTACAAGGTTGCAAAGGCTGTTGCTGATTCAAAGGGTGTTGCAAAAGGCGTCTTGTTTTGCGGAAGTGCAGAGGGTGTTTGTATTGCTGCCAACAAGGTTAAGGGAATAAGAGCAGTTGCTGTCTGGAACCAGAAGAATGCAAAATTGAGCAGACAGCATAACAATGCCAATGTTCTCTGTCTCTCTGGATGGGATTTAAAGCCTGACAAGGCTGAGAAGATTGTTCTGGCCTGGCTTGAGACTGATTTTACTTATGCTCCAAGGCATGTAAGAAGAATTAAGAAGATTGCAGGTATTGAAAAGCATGGTTAGGCATCATATTGTTCCGGCAATTCTTGTAAAGACAAAAAAAGACTTGATGAACAGGTTAAGGAGGGCTGCTCCTTATTTCTCTAGAGCGCAGATTGATATTATTGACGGCAGGTTTGCAAAGAACAGGACAATAGGAGCCAATGCCCTGAAGAATGTGAAGACTAAGTTAAAACTTGAGATTCAGTTGATGGTCAAGAATGTTGACAAGTATGTTGAGAAGTTCCTTAAGCTAAAGCCCTGGATGATTACTTTTCCTTTTGAGTCTTGCAGAGATGCAAAGCACATTAATGAATTGATTAAAAAGATTAAAAAATCCAAGATAAAGGTTGGCATCAGCATTAATCCAGAGACTCCTGCTCATAAGATAAAGCCTTTCCTGAAAAAGATTGACTTGGCCCTTGTGATGACTATTCATCCTGGCTTTTCTGGCCAGCCTTTTCTTCCTGAGACAGTTCCAAAGATAAGGCACATAAGGAAGTGGGACAGAAAGATTGACTTAGAGGTTGACGGCGGCATTCATGTGGGCACTGCCTGCATCACTGCAAAGGCAGGTGCTAATGTTTTTGTTGCTGGTGGAGCCATCTATAAAGCAAAAGATATAAAAACTGGGCTGAAACAATTAAGAAAAGATGCAAAATGTATGACGTGATTATTATTGGGTGCGGGCCTGCTGGCTTGTCTGCTGCGATTTACACTGCAAGGAGCCAGTTAAAGACTTTGGTTCTTGGTTCTAAGGAAGAGAGCATGTTGTGGAAGGCTCATTTCATACAAAACTATTTTGGTGTTGAGTTAGAAGGAAAAGATATGCTTGAGAAAGGTATTGACCAGGCAAAAAAGTTGGGTTCTGAGTTGGTTGAGGCAGAGGTTGTGAGTGCCAAGGGAGCGGATGGCTCTTTTACAGTCACTACTGCTGATAATAAGGAGTATGAGACAAAGACAATTATTATTGCCACTGGCACTGCCTGCGAGCCTGCTGGCATAAAGAATGAGAAAGAATTGGTTGGAAAAGGTGTTTCTTATTGTGCTATCTGTGACGGCTTTTTCTATAAGGGTAAGAAGGTTGCTGTGATAGGAAACGGAAATTATGCTGCTCATGAAGCAGTCGAATTATTATCTTTCACAAAAGACATAACTGTCTTTTCTCAGGGAAAAAAGTGGGAGATGTCTCCTGAGTTTAAGAAGGCCCTGGAAAAAAAGAATGTTAAGTTAAGAAAAGAGAAAATTCATGAGTTTGCTGGTGACAAGGCCCTGAAGAGTGTCTTGATTGATGGAAAAGAGGAAAAGTTTGACGGTGTTTTTGTTGCCATGGGCACTGCCTCTGCACTGAACTTTGCGCAAAAATTAGGAATAGAAATTAAAAATAATGCTATTGTTATTGACAGGAATGGCAATACTAATGTCAAGGGTGTTTTTGCTGCTGGCAACTGCACTGGCTGTTACCCGCAGGTTGCTGTTGATGTTGGTGAGGGTGCTGCTGCTGGCTTGTCTGCAATCAAGCTGGTCAAGGGCAAGAAAATGCATATTGATTATTGCACGTGAAAAAGAGGATGAAAAAACTAGATAGTATCAAAGACCTGAAGTTAATGGCTAATACCATTCGCCAGGATATTATCAGGATGCTGGCCAGGGCTGGTTCTGGCCATAGTGCTGGCCCTTTGGGAATGGCTGATGTCTTTACAGCGTTATACTTCAATGTTCTTAAGCATGATCCTAAGAAGCCTTTGGCATCTAATAGGGATAGGTTGATCCTGTCTAATGGTCATATCTGCCCTGTTCGTTATGCTGCAATGGCAAGGGCAGGTTATTTTCCTGTTAAGGAATTATCAACATTAAGAAAATACAGGTCTAGATTGCAGGGCCACCCAAGCAGGAGAAATTTTCCTCCTTTAGAAGCTGCCACAGGAAGTTTAGGACAAGGTGTTTGTATCGCTGTTGGAATGGCTTTGGCTGCCAAGCTTGACAAGAAAAAGCATTTCATCTGCTGCATCACTAGTGATGGCGAGCATGATGAGGGAAGCACCTGGGAGGCGGTTAATGCTGCAGGCAAATACAAATTAGATAATCTTATTTTCATTTTAGACAGGAATCATATTCAAATCTGCGGGTTTACAAAGAATGTCTGGCCTCTTGAGCCTTTAAAGGCAAAATACAAGGCTTTTAATTGGAATGTTATTGTCATCAATGGCCATGATTTCAGGCAAATACTTGACGCAGTAAAGAAAGCCAAAAAATCAAAGAAGCCAATAATCATAATCGCTAATGTAATCCCTGGCAAAGGTGTCTCATTCATGGAAAACAAGTATGAATGGCATGGTAAAGCACCTGATGAAAAACAAGCTGAACAAGCTTTGTCAGAACTCATTCAGGAGAGGGCTAAGATCAGATGAAGTCAACAAGAGATGGTTATGGAGAGATGATTGTTGAGCTGGCTAAAAAGAACAAGAGTATTGTAGCTTTAAGCGCAGACCTGACGCCTAGTGTCAGGTTAGAGAATTTCAAGAAAAAATTTCCTGAGAGGTTTTTTCAGTGTGGTGTTGCAGAGGCTAACATGATTGGCATGGCTGCAGGTCTGGCTTTGGATGGAAAGATTCCTTTTGTATCTAGTTTTGCTGTTTTTGTTCCTAATAGATGTTTGGACCACATCAGGCAGAGTGTTTGCTACACTGATGCTAATGTCAAGATTGTTTCTACGCATGCTGGTGTGATTACCGGTCCTGATGGTGCCACTCATCAGGCTCTGGAGGATATTGCTGTCATGCGTGCCCTGCCTAATATGAAGGTTGTTGTTCCTTGTGATTTTGACCAGGCAAAAAAGGCAGTTAAGGCAATAACTAAAACTAAAGGCCCTGTTTATGTTAGGCTGACAAGGCCTAAGACTCCTGGCCTTCCAAAACAAAGTTTTAAGATTGGCAAGGCTAATGTCTTGAGAAAAGGAAAAGATGTCACGATTATTGCCTGCGGTCCTATTGTTTATGAGGCTTTGGAGGCTGGCAAGAAAGTCAATGCTACTGTTATTAACTGCCACACTCTTGATCCGATTGACAAGGCCACTATTGTTAAATATGCAAAAAAGTCTAAAAAGATTGTTACTATTGAAGACCACCAGATAAGGGGCGGATTAGGGGGAGCGATAGCAGAGTTATTGGGAGAAAATCATCCTGTTAAGTTGAAAAGAATTGGTGCAGATGGCTTTGGCGAGTCTGGCTCTCCTGAGGAGTTGAAAAAGAAGTTTGGCTTGACTGTTTCTAATATAACCCGAACTTGCAGATTGAAAAAATAAGTTGTATGCAAGTTAGGGGAATATAAAAAATCACAGAATTAAGTATTGATACGTGATTTTTTCTATGGTAAAAAATTGCAGGAATTAATTCTGTGCTGCTCTTGTAACGTATCCGTATTGGCTCTGCGTGTATGTGAATGGCCTTACGTATTGTGCAGGCGGCTTTATCTCTCCGATTAATGCTATTTCATCGCTTGGTCGTGGGTCATTGTCGTTTTTTGGCTCTTTCGTTATGATGACATAGTCATACCCGTCTAGGTATGTTGTTATCTTGTATGTCAGTGCTCCTACTCCCCCAAATACTGCCTTGAATACTCCTAGGCTTGTCCTGTATCCTGTTGTTGAGTCAAACAGCCATCCTTCATACCATGTGTTGTCATTGTATGAGGGCTTTATGTCTTTTGTGCTTATGATGACTTCTCCTACTGCGTTTGATCTTGATTGTGAGCTGTATATTCTTGCTGTTCCTCTTGGAGCGTATGGCGGGTAGCCTCTTTCGTATTCTTCCCAGCCTCCAGGTGGTGCCAGGTATACTGTCTGGTCTATCTTGTATGGCCTGCTTCTTTGCTGTGCTCTCACATCGAGGTTTGTTACTCTGTCAATTCCTCCTCTTAATGGGTCTGTGTATATTGAGTATGTGTATGGATAGTCTGATTTGTAGTATGGGTCATATCCCTGGAGTCCTGTTCCGTATGGGTTTTTGTTTGTTTGGTATTGCTCGCTTGGAAGCAGTGTCTGGCTTGATGGCATTTCTTTTAGTGATGATACTGTGTATGGGTTGTATGCCTCTACTGCCATGGCTGACAAGAGCATGATTACTGCTATTCCAAATATGATTGGTTTTTTCATCTTATCATGTCAAAGTATCTGTCATAATATGACTGGGCGCTTACTGGCGCCTCTACTTTTCTTATTAATGGGATTTCTCCTAAGAGAACAACGTCTCCCCGCGGCCCTCTCTGTCTCTCTGGAAAGTTTTCTTTTGTTATCATCACGAATTCATATGGGTATAGGTCGTTTGCTATTTCAAATTTGAGTGTTTGTAATTGCCCTAGTCCTGGTGGGATGATTCTTCCTACTGATAATGCAAATCCTGTCTGTTCATCTACCAAATATGCTTCATATACTTCATAAGGCTCTAGTTCTGGTAGGTAGCCGACTCTTATGTATACTGTTGATCTTGGCATGTGTGAGTGCTGTGTTTTTTGGCTGTCCCTGTTTGTCACGATTCTTACTGCTCCTTTTGCCTGTCTTGGCAATAGCATGCTTCCCTGGTCATATGTTGGCATCTCTATCGGTATTAGGTCTACGAATTCGTCAAGTATTGGGTATCCTCTCACTCTTGGGTCATAGTTTTTGGTTGCCTGCGGATTCCTGCCTCTCATTATGTATTCATTGTATGGTAAATTAGAATCTATTGATGTTGAGCCCTTGAATCCTCCTATTGTTTGTCTTGAGTTTGTTGCGTATTTTATTCCTGTCCATCCTACTGGGCGGACAAACTGGTCGCCGAAGTATATGTCTCTTTTTTTCTCTGCAGAGAATGTATCAGGCTTGAAAGGCAGTGTCCACTGGCTTGCAGAGACTATTGAAAGAGTTAGAAGACTGATTATTGCAAGAATCGCTATTAAATTGGCTGTTCGCATTAGTTAACCTCTTTTCTTTCTTTATTATAATATAATTCCTTTATAAACTTTATGTTTTTTTTGAGTATTGCAGAAAACTGTTTTTAAAACACATTTTAGAAACCTTTAAATACTTCTTTCGTCTTGTTATTCTCAGTCGATTTCTCCATTGGATATTTTTAGCTGGTTCTTTCTATTTATTATAGCAAAACCATTGCAAGAGGTGAAAGGTAAATGGCTAAAAAGAAAAAAGCTGAAGCAAAAAAGAAGAAATAATCAGGGGTGGGCCTTTATGAAACTGCACCTTATGTGCGACTGGGATGATGCGGGTGATTGCCAGGATGAAGACTATGGCTATGATTAGTCTGTTTTTTTTAAAATTCTTTTTTTCCCAAAACTTTTTTATATTCTGTTTTTTTTCTTTTCTGGTATGGGTGAAGGATTGTTTGATTTTTTGGATGTTGATATAGATGATTTTGTAGAGGATTCTTTGAAAAGCCTGAACAAGGAGGATCCTTTTTTAGATGCTCCTGCTGCAGAGATTCCTGAAAGGATTTATTCTGCAAATGATCTTGAACTGTCTGATAAAACCAGAAATGGCGTGTATACTGTTGTGACAAGGAGTGTTAACAGCCTTAGAATGAGTCATAACAGGCATCCTGTGTGGTATCAGCATGTTGTGTGGGATAATTTTGGTGCAAGGGAAGGCAGTAGTGTTGGCAGAAAGGCGGTTGTTCTTTTCAGGAATGATGCTTTTGATAATGCCCTTAAGTGGCACTACAAGGCCCTGAAATACCTGAACGAGTCAGGGCTTTAGACTATGTCTTTTACTTCCATGTACTTGTCAAATCCTATCAGGAATGCTGGTGTGAATTCTTTTTCGTCTTTTTTTATTTTCTGCCTTAGTTCGTCAAGTGACAGGAATTGGCCAGCTTCCACTTCATTGTGGTCTATTTTTATTGAATTGCCATAATCTAAAATAAATGCAGTGACCAGCTCGTGTTCGTTTTCAAAGAGTATTTTGAACCTGAACATCTCGCGCAGGTCATTCTCGTTTACAGTGATTCCCAGCTCTTCTTTCAGTTCTCTTGCTGCTGCCTTTTTGTATGTCTCTCCTGAGAGCACGTGTCCTGTTATTCCCCCTTCATAAAGCCCTGGGAAAACGTCTTTTTTTTGGCTTCTTTTTTGTATAAAGAAATCCCCTTCTTCGTTTAGTATGAAGACCTGCACTCCTCTGTGCCTTAGTTTCTGCTCATGGCACTCTTTTCTTGATGCAGTTGCTATGACTTTGTCTTTTTCGTCTACTAAATCTAGTGTTTCAGTCATGAGAATGATTTGTGAAAAGCGGGTGTTTAAATGTTTTTCGAATTAAGCATCAACCATCTCAATCTCGATGTTCAGGCCTTCTGGTATCGGCACTCTCATCACCAGTCTTAGGGCTCTTTCATCAAGGCCTAAATCGATTAGTCGTTTGTGCACCCTCATCTCAAATCTTTCAAAGGTTTCTGCTCCGTTTCCGCAGGGCGCCTTTCTGGTTGTAATCTTTAATTTTTTTGTTGGAAGAGGTATTGGCCCTCTTATGTCAACACCTGTTTTTTCTGCTATGTCTGTTATGCCCTCGCAAGTAGCATTAAGCTTGTCTATATCTATGCTTGCCAGTTTTATTCTTGCTTTTTGCATTTTCTCTGTTGGAGGTGATTGGAAATATAATAAAAAAGTGTGTAATTCAGTTGAATTACAGCTCTTTCTTGGTTAGCTCTATGCACATTCCAGCTGCTACAGTCTGACCAGAGTCCCTTACTGCGAATCTAGCCATCTGCGGGATTTCCTTTTGTGTCTCAATGCACAATGGCTGTACAGGCTTTATCTTGACTATTGCTGCTTCCCCGTTCTTCAGGAAGTCTGGGTTTTCCTGCAGTGTCTCGCCTGTTGCTGGATTGATTTTCTTTTCAATGGCTGTTATCTGGCACGCTACCTGTGCTGTGTGGATGTGGAATACTGGTGTGTATCCTACTGTCACGACAGTTGGGTGGTTTAGTACAACTATTTGTGCCTTGAATTCTGTTGCTACGGTCGGGACATTGTCTTCTTTTCCAAGAACGTCTCCTCTTGCAGCGTCTTTTACTCCTATGCCTCTGACGTTGAATCCTACATTGTCTCCTGGTCCTGCCTTGTCAACAGCGTTGTGGTGCATCTCTATTGTCTTTACTTCTCCTTTTACACCTTTTCCTTCTCTTCCAGGGACTATCACGATTTTGTCGCCCACTTTCATGACGCCTGTTTCGATTTTTCCTACAGGAACTGTTCCGATTCCTTTGATGTTGTATATGTCCTGTATTGGCAGCCTTAGCGGCAGGTCTGTTGGTTTTTCAGGCATTGGAAGCTGGTCAAGTGCTTCCATCAGTGTTGGTCCTTTCCACCAGCTCATACTGTCTGATTTCTTGACAACATTGTCTCCTTTGTATGCAGAGATTGGTACAAACCGCACCTGGTCATCTTTGTATCCTACTGTTTTCAGGAGTGCCTGCACGTCTTTTTGTATTGCCTCGAATTTTGCCTGGTCATAGTTTACTGTGTCCAGCTTGTTGACTGCGATTATCATCTGGCCAACTCCGAGTGTTCTTGCAAGGAATGCGTGCTCTTTTGTCTGGGCCATCACTCCTTCTGAGGCAACTACCAGCACTGCTGCATCTGCCTGTGATGCTCCTGTAATCATGTTCTTGATAAAGTCCCTGTGTCCTGGAGCATCGATTATTGTGAAGTAGTACTTGTCTGTGTCAAATTTCTTGTGGCTCAGGTCTATTGTAACTCCTCTTTCCTGCTCTTCTTTCAGGTTGTCCATTACAAATGCGAATTCAAATCCGCCTTTTCCCAAGCTCTCTGCTTTTTCTTTCAGTTTTCTCAGTTGTTGTTCTGGTAAAGCCCCGCTGTCGAACATCAGTCGTCCTACAGTTGTTGATTTGCCGTGGTCAACGTGTCCGATGAATACCAGATTCATGTGTGGTTTTTCTTTAGCCATTTATGACCCCTCCATATTTTTTTTTAAATAGTAATATTATAGTCCTTTGTGACTATTGCCTGATTTATAAAGGTTACGTTTTTCCGAAGGGAAAACGGAAGTTCGGCAAATCCTGGATTTGCCGTTAGTTGCGGTTTTCTCTATAATCAGGCCCCTAACTGCGCCTCTGTAAGTCCTTTTCTGTCTTTTATCTGCTTGATGATTTTTTCCTGGAGTTCGTTTGGAAGTTTCTCAAACATCTGGTCTACCAGTGAGCTGTTTCCTCTTCCTCCTGTTGCAGACCTCAGGTCTGAGCTCCAGCCAAACATCTCTCCTACCGGCATTTTTGCTCTTGCCACTACAAGGTTTCCTTCCTGGTTCATCTCAAGCAGTTGTCCTCTTTTGTTGCTGATTAGCTTGCTTATCTCTCCCATGTGGTCTGTTGGTGCCTCTATCTGGAGTATTTGTTTTGGCTCGAACAGGACTGGTCCTGCATCCATCATTGCTGCTCTTATTCCGTCTCTTACTGCTGGGTACATCTGTGCAGGCCCTCTGTGGATCGCGTCCTCGTGAAGTTTGCAGTCTTTCAGGTTTACCCTTACTTTTATGCAGGGTTCTTTTGCCACTGGTCCTGCATTCATGACGTCTTCAAACATGTCCAGCACCATTTCCATTATTTCATTTATCTGGACTATTCCTTTTGTCTGGTCTACGAATACGCATCCGTTGTGCACGTCTTTCATTTTCAGGGCTTCTTTTGAGTCCCACCCGCACTCAACCAGTGCGTCTCTTATTTCCATGTCTTTTTTCTTGACTCTTCCTGCTGGTATCTCTCCTGCTTTTATTGCCTCTGCTGTCTTTTCGTCAAGCGGTTCTACTGTGAAGTATAGCTTGTTGTGTTTATTAGGGGATTTTCCTTCTGCCTGTCTGCTTTCTTTTGTTACTGCTTCCCTGTATACGACTATTGGCGGTGATGTTTTTACGTCAACGTTTTTCTCTGTTTTTATCCTGTTTTCTATGACTTCAAGGTGCAGCTCCCCCATTCCGTGCAGTAGGTGCTCTCCTGTTTCCTCGTTTATCTCTACTTTTATTGTCGGGTCTTCTTTTGTGACCTGTCTCAGGACCTCGATTAGTTTTGGAAGGTCTGCTGGTTTTGCTGCCTCTATTGCTTTTGTTATGACTGGCTCGAATATGTGTGTTATTGCCTCAAATGGTTCTGAAGGCTCCAGTGTTATTGTCTCTCCTGGGTATGCTTTTATTCCTGCGAGTCCTACTACGTTTCCTGCAGGCATGCTTTCCACTATGTCTCTTTTTGCTCCGTTGAACACAAATACCTGCTGTATTCTTGTGTTTTGTTTCTGCTTGTTCATGTAGACCCCTACTCCTCTTTTTATTGTTCCTGAGAACAGCCTTCCGCAGGATATCTCTCCTGCCTGCGGGTCTACCACGATTTTTGTAATGCATGCCCATATCGGCCCGGCCGGGTCGCAGTTCAGCATTGCCTGTCCGTCTTTGCTTTCCAGGTCTCCTCTCCATAGTTTTGGTATCCTGTATTCCTGCGCCTGTTTTGGGTCTGGGTGGTGCCTGATTACCATGTTCAGCACTACTTCGTGTATTGGTGCTTTTTTCTGTAGTTTTTTGTATTCCTCTTCTCCTGTTTCATACGCGTCTATTATGTCTTTGAATGTGATTCCTTTTTTCTTCATGTATGGGATGCTCAGCGCCCAGTTGTGGAATGCTGAGCCGAATGCTACTGTGTCCTGAACATTTACCTGCCATTTTTCCTTGTATTCTTTTGGCGCGATTGCTGCTATCTGCTTGTTCACGTCTGCTATGATCCTGACAAATCTTTCCTGCATTTGTTCTGGTGTCAGCTGCAGTTCTTTTATGAGCCTGTCTACCTTGTTTATGAAAAGGATTGGCTTTACTCTTTCTTTTAGCGCCTGTCTCAGTACTGTCTCTGTCTGGGGCATCATTCCCTCTACTGCGCAGGTGAGCACTATTGCTCCGTCTACTGCTCTCATTGCTCTTGTGACGTCTCCCCCGAAATCTACGTGTCCTGGTGTGTCTAATAGGTTGATTAGGTATTCCTTGTCTTCTAGCTTGTGCACCATTGATACTGCTGCTGTGTCTATTGTGATTCCTCTTGTTTTTTCGTCTTCGTGAAAGTCAAGTGCGAGCTGTTTTCCTGCCAGTTCTTCTGACATCATTCCTGCTCCTGATAAAAGATTGTCTGAGAATGTTGTTTTTCCGTGGTCTATGTGAGCGCACGTGCATATGTTTCTTATTTGTGTTGGGTTTTTGGTTATCCTTATAACCTTGTCAACCATCTTTTCAGCCATTTTCTCACCCTATACTTTGTGTATGACATCCCAGTCTTTTTTTGGGTAGTCGAATATTTCATCCGGAGTGAACCAGATCTTGATTTCGTTTTCTGCCTCTTCTTTGCTTCCTGAGGCGTGGACTATGTTTCTTACCACTCTTTTCTGCTTGTCTGCGAGCGCGAATGATTCGTGTGAGTAGTCTCCTCTTATTGTTCCTATTGCTGCCTGTCTTGGCTCTGTGTGCCCCACTATTTTTCTTCCTGCCTCCACAGCGTGGTATCCTTCGAATATGATTGCGGCTATTGGGTTTCCTCTCAGCCCCTGCATGTTCCATCCTCTTATTCTTGCGCCTATTTCCTCGTCTGTCTCTTTCATCTCTATTCCTTTTTTTGCAAAGGTCTCTCTTGTTTTCTTTCCCACGCTTAGTTTCCAGTTCATGTCGTCTGCATAGTGCTCTCCCAGCTGTTCTTCGGTCGGAAGCGCCATTTTCATTCCTGCTATCCTGAAGCCTTTCTGCTCAAATCTCTTTATTATCTCTCCGACGATGCCTCTCTGGACTGCGTCGTGTTTTGCAAGTATCATTGTTCTTTCTATCATTTTTTACTCACTTTCTTTTTCTTTGCTGCCCACCTGATTTTTGCAGGTTTTCTTTTTAGCTTGAGCATGTTCTTGTCGCATTTGTTAGAGCAAAAATAAAAAATCTTGCCGTCTGTCTTGACAAACATTTTTCCTTTTCCTTTCTCTATTTCTTTTTTGCAAAATGAGCATTTCATTTTCTGCCTCTTCCTGACCTGTTTAGCGGCCTTGCCTCGATTTCTGTCTCTCTCAGCATCAGGATGTCGTCTTTCTGCACAGGCCCTTTCACGTTTCTTCTCATTATCTTGTCTTTATCGCGCCCGTCGAGTATTCTTACCCTGACCTGGACTGCCTCTCCTCTTGTTCCTGTCCTGCCGATTATTTCCTCGACTTTGCCCGGGACTGCGTGCGAGAACCTGACTCCTGCTGCTTTTTCTTTTATGTCCTCTTTTCTGCCTCTTCTCTGTCTTTTTTCCGGTGCTTGTTTTTTTGCTGGCAGTTTTTCAGCCATCTTTATTCACCTTTCTCTTTTTTCTTTTCTTCAGCCTTTTTTTCTTTCTTTGGCTTTTCTTCTTCCTTTTCTTCTTTTTTCTCTTCTTTTTCCTCTGCTTTCTCTTCTTTTTCTCCGCCTATTTTCTTGTTTATTTCAGCAAGCACTTTTTTTGCAGTGCCTTCTGCGACTATTGCGATTGCGCTTGTTCCCACTTTTATTCCTGCTGCAACACCCAGCTCTTCTTTTGTTTCTATCTCAATGCAGGGAACGCTTTTTTCTTTTGCAATTATTGGTATGTGCATTGTTATTTCCGGCGGGCTAACGTCTTTTGCTATTGCCACGAGTTTTGCGTTTCCTCTCTCTAGTGCTTTTGTTGCCTCGTTTGCCCCTTTCTTTATTTTTCCTGTGGTTTTTGCTATCTCTATTGCTTCTAGTGCTTTGTCAGCAAGTTCTTTATCAGCCATTTTATTTCCCCTCCTAAATAGGTTTTTTTATAACAGTGAGGTAAGAAGTTATTACCTCATTCAGCCTTTTTCAGGCTTCATCATGTCATAGGTATACCATAAGACAGATGTCTTACTGGTATAAGCCAAAGGCGAATATCGTCTTTGGCTGTAAAGTTAAGAATTAAAGGGGTGTTTATAAAGGTTACGCAAATTAAGCAGTATTTTGCTGGCATTGCAAAATTTCTAATTTTGTGTTGGTTACTATTAGAAGGGCGGGTATTTGTAGACATGGCACGCTGGTATTTCTGGCAGGAGCTTGCCTGCAAAGGCTATGGTGCTGGCACATTTATGCAGACTGGTAGAAAACAAGTGATTTCAGAAAGTCTTCCCTTCCGAATTCTGGCCAGTTTATGCCTGTGAAGTGTATTTTTGTCTCTGCACTGTCCCATAGTAATAATCCGCCTGTTGTTTTCTTGTTTCCGCTCACTATCATGAGGTCTGGGGGCATGAAGTATGACGCGTATATGTTTTCTTTTACAAGTGCTTTGTCTATGTTTTCTGGTGTTATTTTTTCTAGTTTGACCTGCTGTGTTATCAGCCTGCATGCATCCACTATCTCTTCCTGCCCGTTGTATTGTATGCAGAAGTTTATGAAGAATTTGTCATACTCTTTTGTGTCTGATATTATTTTTTTTATCGGTTCCACAAGCCTGTCAGGCAGCTTGTACCATTTGCCTAATACTGATATTTTTATCTGGTTCTGGTGTATGAGGTCCCAGTTCAGTAGGAGGTTGAAGAATTCAACCAGCTGGTCTGTCTCTTCTTCTGCTGGTTTTGTTGTTCTTGAGAAAAAGGTCATTATTGGGATGTTCAGTTTTGTCCCTACTTTTATTGCGTTTTTTATGTTGAGGAATTCTGTCTTGTAGGCCTCTGTTAATGGCGTGTTGTTTTTTTGCGCGTATTCCTCGCACCCGTCTAGGATTATTGCCACGTGTTTTGGGAGGTTCTGGCTGCTAAGCTGTATCTTGCTCTTGACCCCTTCCCAAAGGTTGATTATTCCCACATTGCACCCAAAATCTGCTGTTATTGGTGTTTAGATGCTAATATTTATAAACTTTTTCTCATTTAAGGGTGTTATGATAGGTTTGATTTATGGGGTGTGCCTGTTTTTGCTGGTGATAGGCACTTTTACTGATTTAAAAGTCAGGGAGGTTCCTGACTGGCTTAATTATTCAGGGATATTTGTTGGGTTAGGATTGCGCTTGATTTGGTCTTTTTATTCTTTTGACTGGAGTTATATTATTCATGGCTTGATCGGCTTTGGTGTGTTTTTTGGGCTTGCCTGTCTGATGTTTTATCTGGGCCAGTGGGGGGGCGGCGATTCAAAGATGCTCATGGCCCTGGGTGCTTTATTGGGCCTGGAATTCAGTTTTGAGAGTTTTACTGTTGGCTTTTTGATCAGTTTGATGATTGCAGGGGGGTTGTATGGTTTTGTGTGGAGTTTTGCTCTTGCTGTTAAGAATTGGCGTAAGTTTTCTGCTGAGTACAGGAAGATTCTTGTTGAGAAGAAAAAATACCGTGCAATTTTCCTGGGTTTTTCTTTTGTTTTGCTTGTCTCTGCTGTTTTTGCCCCTGGTGTTTTTTCAAGGTTTTTGCTGGTTTTTATTGCCTTGTTTGTTCCTGCAGTCAATTATCTTGTTCTTGGTGTCAAGGCTGTTGAGAATGCCTGCATGTATCAGCGTGTGAAGCCTTCTGAATTGACTGTTGGAGACTGGATTGCAAAGGATGTTAAGGTTAAGGGTAGGAGAATCTGCGGTCCCAAGGATTTGGGCATTGAGAAAAAGCAGATAAGAAAATTGATTAAATTAAAAGTGAAG
>WJJT01000023.1 GCA_014729555.1 Candidatus Woesearchaeota archaeon | reverse complement strand
GAGCAACCCTCTCCCTGAAATAATGCTTTGTCACCCCATAAAACAAAAAAACAGCACCAAGACTAAACAAAATCTCAAGAAACATGCCGGCCAGCTGAACAGGCAGGCCTGCAAGCCAGATTAAACCAAGAAAAACAGGCAGCAGAGGAGGACGGATATGCTCCCACAGGCCTGCAGAGCCCCCAGAAAACAAATACTTTCCCATGCCCAAATAAACACCAGAATCCCACCATATCTCATGAAAGCCCGGAAGAAAAACTAAATGAACCAAAAAAACAACAGCCAATAAAACCACAAACAGCTTATTCTTCCTGAAATATTTCTTTATCTTTTCCATTTACCTGCCCGCGTATCACTGCACTTAATTCCTTGTCAAAAACCAAGCCCTGCCTCTTAAAATCGTTAATGATAATTGCAGGCGCCCGAGTCACATTATATTTCAAGGCAAGCAGCCCCACCAAAGGCTCGTCCTCGTAATCCTTGTCAAGAGTTATGACAACAACACCATCCTCAAAATTCTTAGAGACCTCCTGCAGTATAAAACCCTGCCTCTCACTGTCATCCTGGTCAATCTCATAAAAAAAGATCACAGGAACAACAGACCGGCCGCACTCCCTGTTCAATTTTTCAATATGATTAAGAAACTCCAGCTCCAGAAGAAAATATTTTCTCTTCAAATAATCAAAATCCCTTTTCTTGAAAAAACTAAAGCGCGAATAACTTCCAAGATCTGCACCAACCTGCCTTATCTCCTCTTTTAAAGAAGAAATACGCTTAGCCATCACATCACAACGCGCCCCGCCAAAAGTATTGATAAACTCCTGCTCAATCACATAAGACTCTGTGCTAAGCTCATGCGAAAGCATAACATCAGAAATAACATTAATTCTCACAAAATCCAGGCCGTAATTCATCAGTATGCCTGCAATAAAAATAAGCACAGTCAACAACAGGCTTGTCACAAATATGTTCTTATGCTTTTTCATAATCACTCCCCGAGCTTCATCTCTGACTCAACAACTTCATAAGAGGTCAAACCGGGCTTTTTTATATTGTAATTCAAAACAAGAAAAGGCGTCTCTGAAACATCATAAAACATCTCTAAAAAATCCAGCTCGCCTGAATAGCCTGCCTCAACAGCAAAAACCTTAATATCATAATCCTTAACAAGCGAATCAAGTATTTTGCCCTGCTCTTTGGAATCTGCATCATCCTGGCTGTAAAAAAACAGGACCACAGGAGTCGTGAAATTACAATCCTTGTTTAGGTTTGCAAAAAGAAGATACGTCTTTATCTGCATCAAGTGATACTTCAGCTTAAGAAAATGATAATTAGACTCACCCAAATCACTCTTGGCAGTCTCAGAACCAAGCAGTTTTCCAAGCTGCCACAGCTCTCCTGACAGGGCAGCAAGCCGCGTCTTTGCCAAATCACAATTCTGGTCAAAATCAGCAAGAAGCTCCTGCTCCAAAAGATAAGACTCTGTTGACAACTCGCTCTGCCTAAGAACCTTATTGATTTCCTTTGTCTCTGGATTGCTGATCAGGTTGCCAATAATTATCCCGACAGCAAAAACAATGCACAATGCAAAAATGGTGCTCAGAAAAACTTGTTTTTTTGCCATGTTTATTTCTCAACCCCCTCATAAATATACTCGTAAATAACAACATAAGAGTTCTCCTGAACCTTTTTAAAAGTTTCGTCATTTGTGAGCAAAAAGTCCAGGCCTTTTTCTCTCTTGTCCCACACAAGCCCGTCATAAAAGTTTTTTGTTACCACAATATACTTAACACCAGATTTTGAGAGCAGCTCTCTTGCCTTGTCCAGGTCATCTGTCTCAAAAACCTGTTTTGAGTCAAAATAAAGGCTGTTAACACCAGGGGTGTATTTCAGCAAGCCATCCATCACAACAGGGCGCTTAGACATGAACTCAATCCAGAATCCGTTAGAGTAATGAGAAAAAACAATATCCTCCTGCTCAGAATTAAGATTCAGCCAAATCAAGGCATTTGCCAAGGGCGCATTAGGAAGAGACTCCTGCAGGCTGAACACTGCAGTAAACGCAGAAAACAACAAGCCGCAAAACAATATAATCAAGGTGAAATCCCTCAAAATCCTGAGACTCCACCGCATCCTCGCAAAATGAACAAACGCAGTTCCTGCAAGAAATGATATAATCAGAACAGAATAAATCAAGAGATCGCTGTTAAAAAAAGAAAATGCAATCAGCAGGATAGAAAAAACATACAACAGATAATACTGCCTTTTATACTTCCAGACAAGAGCGTAACCAACCAGGGCAAGAATAGCAGCAAACACACTAATGCCTGCAGCGCCACCCAGGTCTGCAAAAAAAGAAGATAAAACATCAAAAGAGACAAACCCTGCCTTTTCTGAAGCAAGATACACAGGCAAAGAGTAAGACAGCAAAACAAAAACAACCGCAGCAATAATCAAATAACCCCTGCGAAGCCTCTTCTTGTACCGGAATGCATAGAAAAAAACAATAAAAGCAGAAACAATCGCATGAAAAACACCAGACATTGCAGCAATGCTAAAAAATAACAAGGAAAGAACAGTACACAGCGTGCTTTTTTTCATCAAAAACAACAGGCCGGCAAGATTCAAAACCAAAACAAAGCACAAAGGAGTGGAAACATTAAAAGTGTAAATAAAAACAGGAGACAAAGCAAATACTGCGGTTATGGCCAGCCTTGTCCAGGCCTCAATCCTGAGATTCCTGAGAACAGAATAAAACAAGTAAACACACAGCAACCCAAGCAGCAGAGGCACTATCTTAGAGGCAGTGAGCGCGCCAAAAAAGAAACCAAAGCAGGCAAGCAGCAGGTGATACGGGCTAAAGACATAATCCCTGCCAGCAACAACAAAAGAATCTGTCTCTGGAACACCCTCCTGCACAATCGTCTCTGACATGCGCGCGTGATAATAAGATTCATCACCCATCAAATATACATTGCCTGCAATAGCGCGCAGCACTGCAGGAAGCATCAGCAAGAGCAGGGCAGCTATTAAAGCCAGCTTTGCATACTTATTAACCTGCCTGCTCATTTTATCACCTTTAATTCACAGCCTTTTCTTTGATAAACCTGGATATTCTTATCATATACTTTTTCAAAACACTGGTCAACATAACCAAGCTCTTGCCTGCCAAACAAGTCTCTTGCATTATCTGAAAAATAAATGTAGCCAGCTCCATACTTATCAAGCAGGCTGACAACCTCTATCTCAAGATAAGCAGTGTAAATCCGCTTGACATCAGCAAACCGCTGTTTAGCATCAGACTGAAGCAGGAACCTGCTGTCTACAACATTCCTTCTCTCTGCAACTGCATTAATCAGGTTGCCTTCATCAGGAACAGCAACAATAACAGCATCCCGGGGCGTGTTCTCACTGATCCATTCCAGGGCAGAAATCTCTTCAGGGGATATTTTCTGCGCACTGCGCTCAGCCATCTCAACAGAAGGATAAACAGAAAAGATAATCAAACCTGCAAAAACAAGCGCAACAGAAAGGTATAAAAATTTAGATACTCTTGACCGACCCACATAATCCAGGAAATAATTAAACCACTGCGCAAAAAGAATGACAAGAACAATTCCAAAAAACATCAAGCCAATGTCCAGATTAACCAGCCTTAACCAGAGCAAAAGCCCAGCAGCAGCTGCAAAGGAAATTATCAAGTAACTCTGCCTGTCTTTTTTCTTGAAAGAGAACAAATAAATAACATACAGGCCAAGCACAAAAGGCATAATACCAATGTTATAAATAACACCCAGTATGCTTGCCTCTGCAAAATAATTACTCAAAATCTCAGGCGGGATATTCTGCCAGATAACAGCAGGACCATGAAAAACAAGAAGCCTCTTATACATTATGAAATGCGCCCACAAAACAAAAAATACAGAGAACAGGGAAATCTCCAGCTCCTCTCTCTTCTGCTTACGCTTTTCTATCAAAATAAAAACCAGATAAATGCAAAGACCCAGGACAAACAACAAAATCAAGGGGTGCATTGCAGTAAGAATAACCAGCAGAACCAGGTAACAGCAAAGCCAGGGCTTTTTTTTGATGTTCATAAAGGCATAAACAAGAAGAAAAATCAAGGGAATAACAATACTCACAGGGCTTAACTGTGTGACAGTATTTGCAAAAAACACAGGCACAAAACCAGAGAGAAACGCGGCTGCAAAAGAAACAAAAGAATTGTTTGTCAGTTTTTTAGATATCAAATACACAAAGAAAACCAAAGAAGCTGCAAATATATTAGTGACAAGCTTTGCAGCAAGAATTACAGGCAAGAACAGAGCAAAAAAAGCAATAAAATAATGAAAGACAGGGCTAAAAATTTGTGTTCTGCCTGAAAAACTAAGGCCATCCTCAAACACAGGAAAACCGGCATCACGAATATGCTCAATCTGACGCAGATGAAAATAAGAATCATCTGAACTAAAATAAGGAATACTAAACGCAAAATAAAGCCGTGCAGCAAGAACTACAGCAAACAAAACCAATAATATCACTGCAGCCCGCTTAGACATACATATCCTCTAAAAGCCGGCTGTTTAAATAGGTTTTGGTCGGAAATATTTCGAAAAAAAAGCCACAAAGTATTTAAACACAACAAACATCACAAAAAGCATGGATAAAATATCAACCGGCACAAAAATAATGGACAGCCTGCTGGAAGGAGGCTATGAAAAAGACGCAATAACAACAATATACGGGCCAGCGGGCAGCGGCAAAACAAACCTGCTTCTTCTTGCAGCAGTAGAAACTGCACAAAAAGGACAGAAAGTAGTATACATAGACACAGAAGGCGGATTCTCAATAACAAGACTAAAACAAATAGCGCCTTCGCACGACAAAATACTAAAAAACATAATATTCTTCAAGCCAACAACGTTTCAAGAACAAAAAAAAGCCTTTGAAAAATTAAAAGAACTTGCAAACACAAAAATAGGGCTGATAATAGTCGACACGATATCCATGCTCTACAGACTAGAAAGACACGAGGAAGGCATAAAAGAAATAAACAGGGCACTTGGGGAGCAAATATGCAGCCTGACAGAGATAGCAAGAAAGAAAAACATACCCATATTGATCGCAAACCAGGTATATTCCCCATTTGAATCAAAAGAACAGGTAAAAATAGTCGGGGGAGACATAATGACATACGGCAGTAAATGCCTTATAGAGATTCAAACAGGAACAAAAGGCACGAGAAAAGCAATACTGAGAAAACACAGGTCAATAGCAGGGGAAAAAGAAGAAACATTCAGAATAGTACAAAAAGGAATAGAAAAAATATAAAATCATTCTTCTGTAAACTCATCTATTGTAAACTTAGGCTCTTCTGCTGTTCCAAGAACGCCCTTGTTTCTCAAAAACTCCCTTGCAAGAATGTAGAAAAAAAGCCCCAGTGACTTCTTTCCCTTGTTATTGCAGGGAATAACAAAATCAATATCATTCGCCTGATTATTAGTATCACATAACGCAATAACAGGAATACCAACATTCTTAGCGTCCTTTATAACATTCCTGTCAGGCCAGGCATCTGTAACAAGAATAATCTTGACTTCCATATAATTCTCCAGGGCAGGATTAGTCAGGATTCCGGGCGGATACCTGCCTGCAAAAACATGAACACCGGCAGCCTTGCCAAAAGCCTTAACAGCCTTCCAGCCATTCTCCCTTCTACAAGATATCAGAATATCTTCTGGCTCAAATGCTGAGAGCAAATTTGCTGCTAAACGAATCCTTTCATCAATCTTCTGCAAATTCAGCACTGAGAGGCCATCAGGCCTTGTCTTGTAAATAAAATGAGACATATATTTTGTCTTAAACTTAGTACCAATATGTATACCAGACTTCAAATACCTTTCCTGCGGAACTAAAAATGATGCATCTGCCATATTAATCTCCTCCGACTGTGTTTTTTATAACCTCAACAGTCATTTGCATTCAATTTAGCCATCGAATGCCTTTGGTAATAGAGAATAGAATTACTGGTTTGTTTATAAAGGTTGCGGAAATGCTTGCATTTTGCAACTTCGCAAAAATCCTATTTTTGCATCAGTTGCGGATTTAGGGAGAATTCTGCAACATCCTCATAAACAGCACCATCAGGAGTGAGAGTGCTCTTGATAAGCTTGAAAGAATTGACAGGGAATTCTATCTCTTTAACAGGAATCTTCTTGAGCTTTTCCACGAAATCCTTCTTGTCCTTGACAAATTTAACCCTGGCCAAAGTTATATGCGGATGAAACCGCTCATCCTTGGGAAACATATCCAGCAAAGCTTTCTCAATCTCCTGCTGTAATGCAACAATCCTGTCTTTTGGCTCCAGACCGACCCAAACAACACGAATCATTTTTTCATCAGGAAAAACACAAATACCAGATGTTTTTGCAGTGAACTGAGCAAAACCAATGTTTGATAAACACGCTTTTATTGAGTCAACCTTGTCATCACCAACATCACCAAAAAACTTAAGAGTCATGTGAAATTCCTTGACAAGATTAAACTTAGAATCCCTAGGAAAATGCTTTTGCAGGCCTTTTAAATAATTCTTAACTTGTTCAGAAACATCAAAAGCAATAAACAACCTCATTTTAAAAAAATATTAAAAAAAGAAAAACTGCCAACTTTATTCAGTTTTCTCCTCTTCTTCAGGAGGCTCAGGTGCTTCCACTTCATCTTCAGCAGGAGCCTCTTCAACAGAAGCTTCTTCTGCTACTTCTTCACCAAAGTCCTCTGTATCCTCTGCAGGAACCTCTGGCTCTGGCTCTGGCTCAGCAGGCATTTCTTCTTGCGAAGCCTCTTCAGCAGGCGCTTCAGCACCCTCTCCAACAACCTCTGCAAAACCTACTTTTCTCAAGACACGCGTTACCTTAACCTTAACACGGTCTCCTTCCTTGACTCCTGGCACGAACAAAACAAAGCCATCTTTCCTTGCAATGCCGTCGCCTTTTTCGCCAACAGCCTCTATTTCCAATTCTAATACATCGCCCTGGTTAACAGGCGGCTTGGGCCCAAATCCTCTGCGAGGCCCTGAGTTATGTCTTCTTTCCATATTTCATTTCACCTAACCAATTTAGCTAATCTTGTGCAACAAGCACAATAAACATCTGAATACGAGAAGCATATATAAATTTAACTGAACAAGAGAAAAAAAATCAGGCGTCCTTAACACCTGCTTCATCTATCATAAAAACAGCCTCATCCTCTGCAAGATTCGGAGCATCAATCATCTTGGCAACTCTTGAGCCCTTCTTTCCTCTGCGCAGATAAACCCGATAGGTTGAGTTATGACCAACCACATGGCCGCCAATAGCCTGCGTAGGATCGCCAAAAAACATATCTGGCTTTGCCATGACCTGGTTTGTAACATAAACAGCCACGTTATACCTGTCTGCAAGCTTAATCAAGGTATGCATATGCTTATTCAGCTTCTGTTGCCGCTCTGCAAGTGTTCCCCTGCCAATAAACTCTGCCCTAAAGTGGGATGTCAAAGAATCAACAATGATAAGCTTAACATTAACACCCTGCTTCTTGACTAAATCCTCTGTTTTTTCTGCAAGAAGCATCTGGTGATCTGAATTAAACGCCCTTGCAACCTTTATATTTTTCAGGAACTCTGCAGGATCCATATCAGGATCAATACCTTTAGCAATCTGAACAATGCGCTCCGGCCGAAAAGTGCCTTCTGTATCAATAAAAACTGCTACGCCGCCAGCACCTCCACTTTCAACAGGGAGCGCACATCTTGCTGCAAGAACATGCGCTAACTGGCTCTTTCCAGAACCATACTGGCCATAAGCCTCTGTAATAGCACCAGACTCAACACCGCCGCCAAATAATGTATCCAGCTTCTGGCTCCCTGTGGTAATCTTAATTACCTGCTCTCTTTTTTCAAGCATTACCTCTCCGCTCTCAAAATTCATCTCAAGATTCGCCCGTGCAATAGCGATAACCTTCTTGGCAGTTGCCTCAGACATCTCAGCAGCACCAACCAGCTCGCCAGGGGTTGCTACAGAAATACTCATCAAATCACAGTACCCTGCATTGTTAAGCTTTTCTATTGTTGCAGGCCCCACTCCAGGAAGCTCGTCCAAGGACTGTACTTTTTTCTCAACTACTTCTTGTTGTTCCATTTCTTGCTCCATCTTATCACCTTTTTGTTCTTTTTTCATATTATTCACCACCAAAATTTTAAAAAAAAAAGAGGCTTTACGCCTCTTTAAGTGACAGGTGCTCAAATGCCTTGCCTATCACAACCAAAGCCTTAGGCAGGTCATTAACATTCAAGTGGCTGGTTGATTTCCACTCGCCTTTAGCATCCTTGTATCCTTTTTCAAAGGACACACTGCTAAACTCGTTTCCTTCCTTGCTTTGGTTTTTCCAGACAGTTGCACTTACTGCTCCTGCCCTAAACTTTTTCTCTGGTGTATTTTTTTCCATACAAACCACCTTTTTGTTTTTTGAAACAACAGTGGTCTGCATTTTAATTATGTCTTGCTGAACTTTTTCCGGAAAAGAAAAACCAAAATCAGGAATTATTTCGAAAAAACAAGGTGCAGTGCGGTTATAATCGAAACAATTCCTGCAAACTCCGGATATCATACAACCAATTCCTCTTCTATCACTCCTTCTTCATTGTGCAGAATCAAGTGCTCATATGCCTTGCCAAGCACTAGTGCTGCCTTAGGCAAGTCACCAGGCCTTAAAGAAGAAGAGTTCTTCCACTCGCCCTGCTTGTCCTTATAACCTCTTGTCAAAGAGATTGTATGAAAAACAAAACTCTTGCCATTGTTCTGCCCTTCATTTTTCCAAATCGTGGCGCTAACAGCACCAGCCTTGAATTTTTTCTCAGGTCTGTTCATTTTTTCACCTCTTGCTTTCGCATCTTGTTTCATTCTCCCTGGAATAAAAGGGGGCAAACCAAAGGAGATGAGGTGTGCGATAGAATTAAGAGGGTTAAAATCGTTTAAATACGCTACGACAGCATGTCCAGTGTCCAGTGGCCTATAGAACAAGAATTATTGAGAGAATAACAAGGGTGAAAAAGACCAAATGCTCTACAACACCACCTGTCTCAATAAAACCCTGCATTCGCAGCTGATGAAGAGGGTGAACCAGATTAACACCAGACTTTGTAAGGCCGTCAGAGAACAGATGAGCAAAATAACCAATAAAAACAGCAGAGCCATAAGAGATACCAAAACCAAGACTTAGAACAAGCCAAATGGCAATAGGAATCCAGACAGCATGAAAAAAACCCCTGTGGCCAAAGAAAACATTGAAGATTCTTGAGAAGCAAAATTTTCTGCCAAGCTTAGACTGAGGATGGTCTAAATCTGGAAGCAAAGAAGAGAAAATTGCAATACTTATGAAGATGTATTTGTTTGCTGGATGGACAAAAGAAAGAGACAACAGGCCAAACAACAAGCCAAATGCCATATGAGTATGAGCCATCATTGTTCTGCTTTAAATCTCTTAATCTCTTCCTCAGGATCTGGCTCTGGAAAAACAAGCTGAGTCATAAACTCAAGCCTGTCAAAAAAATCATTTCTTCTAACTCTTCCCACAAACTTAACAATATTGCCAAGCATCTCTGTCTTAAGCGCCTCAAAAGACTCAGGAGCGGTCCTGAAAGCATCCATCTCTTCCTTAGTCTTGTTGAATAAAAACTCTGCCTGCTTATTAAAAAGAACACAGCGAATATTCTCAGTGCCATCATCCAGGAAGACATTAACAACATACGCATAATCAGGACTAACCTTGCCATGCTTAAGACAGGCAAACTCGCCATCCTTGTCTTTTATCCTTGTCCTGCATTCAGGGCAGACCTCATAAAACCGGGGGTCAAAAACCTGAACAACAGTCCCAAGAATCTCGATATTCTCATCATTCTCTGCAAGATCCTTTATATGCTTTCTTAAAGAAGCAGTCTTTTTCTGCTTAACCTCGCCAATCTCCACACCATTAGGATTAATAATCAACTGGCTGTTGTCACCAAGATGAATCTCGCACTTGCCCTGATTCTCCCTGCAAAGGCCAGAGGTCAATCTTACAATCTCTCCTTCTTTTAATTGTAAAATCTGGTCTGCCCTGCTGCCCCAGCACACAACACGCATAACACCAGTCTCATCACCAAGCAGGAAATTACCCACCTTGCCAGTGCTGCCATCCTGCCTTGAGAACTCCCTAACTTCATAAACCTGCTGAACCTTTCCATTAACCTCAACATTACGCATTCCAGCATACAAATCCTTTATTTTGCCGTCAGGCTCAACAAGCTTGACATTCAATTCATTAGCAATAATATGGGCAGCACCATCCTTGCTGATAAGCCCAGAAAGCTGAGAAAGCTTGTCATTAACCTTAGACTCTACCTCTTCCTGAGACAAGCCTGTCTTTTCCTTAATCTTGACAACCATCTCTGCATAAGGAATCCTAATCATAAACATCCACCCAATAAAACAAGGTTCACTAATTATTTATATACTTTTGTATTTTAGAGAACACTGATTAAGTCCCAGGAACAGGGGGGGCTGGAACTGGCGGCGTTAGAACCCCTGGAACTGTAACAGGCTTTTCAACAGCAAACATAATCCTTGGCTTAGGGCCCTTGAAACGGCAATTAATGTCCTGCTCAACTGCAAAAACATACAAAGAAGGGTCAAACCTCTGAAAATTCCATTTCAAACCAGGAGTGTCCAGGCTGTTAATGCATTCCTGCATAGTCTCTTTGCAAGAAACCAAGGAATCAACAGCTGAAGAAAGCTTAAAATAATCATTTAAGCCAGTCTTGAAATCAAGAGCAAAAGAAGGCTTAAAAGAATACCTGCCAATGCCAATAGTTTTGCCTGCAGAAACAAACTCCAGCTCAATATTCCTTAATCCAGAACCAACAACCTTATCATCAGTGATCATGAACTCCTGATTACCCTGCACAAAATAAAAATTACCTTTAATAAAGTTATACCTATTCAAGCGAGTGTAAAAAAAATTCTTGAAAAGCCCCTTGAATTCATCATAAAAATTAACATTCTCATAACATTTTTTATCCCCTTTAACCCAGTAATTAAGTTCAACAGACCCAAGCGCGCCTATTGCAGGCATTGGCAGAGTAGTTCCACAAGGGCTTGAACCAGAAAAACCTCCCTTTTTGCCCAGCTCATAAACAGTATCACAAGCAGCAAGCCTGCCAGACTGATCCATATAAAACAAAAGATTCTCAGACTGCTGAACCTTGCCAATCAAATCCATCTGCATCTGGCCAATAGGTGTCTCAAAAGCAGTCATCTTTTTATCCAATTGAACATACAAAAAACCAAGGCAAAGTATTGTGACGCCAACTATCAAAAAAGCCCAGTCAAAACCCTTCTTATTCTTAAATAATTTCATATCTCTAAAACAACCTCTTTAACCTCATTATCCCTTGTCGGAATAAATGCCTGCAGTCTTGTGGCGCGCGAAGGCGGGATATCTGACTCACAAAACTCATCATCGTCAAACTCCGCAAGAAAAGGCCTGTTTCCGCTATAAAGCCAGGCAATAACCTGCTTAATTTCTTTGCAAGCAGTATCTAATTCGCCCTGTGCGATTGCGTCACCAATTGTTTTTTCAGAATCAACAGGATGATTAAGCAGGTCTACAAGAATCCTGTTTTTATGAACATTTTCAGAAGCAATTGTCAGTTTACCCTTGACTTCTTTACCTTCCATACCCTGCCAGAGATAAAAAACAATTAAAAGTATTGCAATAATAACTACTGCAATCAAAAAAGTAACTGTCCTGAAATCAACAGCTTTCTTGTTCATATCGGCTTATACACCTGCTCAATTGTCAATTTTTTCCATTCATCAATATTCTGGATCTTAACAAGGCGCGAGTTAACAATACTCTCATATGTGATTGGCGTGAGGGGCTTGGCAATATCATAAAAGCCTTTTTTATAATAAACAGTCTTGCCATCAAGACCAAGTACAATTGCAATCCTTTTGTTTTTAGGAAAAACCACAAGATTACGTGCAGTATCAACACTGATAATGTCCTCTGACTCAATCTTGCCATAATCAAACCTGCCAGAAAAAGGATCTTTATAAGCAAGCATTACATCCATCCTGGCATTATTAGTGGTGTATTCAAGATTTCCTTTCTGCAAAACAGAATTCAGAATACTGTCCGGAATATGGCTGATTGAAAGAGCAAGAACAAAAGTCAAACCCACATAAAAGAAAAAATACAAAAAATCTGCCCACGCCCACGTGGCCTTCTTATTACTTAAAATCTTCAATACCAAGCTTAACCGCCTCTGCTATTGCATCAATTTTGTTTGCGAGAATATTATTTTCCTCAACCTTAATATTACCAATGACCAGTTGAACAGCAATCTTATCCTTTCTCAAGACCCTCTGCGGATTGCCCTTCTCAAACCTGTCTAATTGCTCTATGCTTACAGGAATAATAGACAAATCAGTAATCTCAGGAATCTTTTTAGAGAGTTGGTTGAGGATACTGCAAGCCAGCTTTCTGCTGTCCTTAATCTTACCAGAATCACCATTAATATAAGCCAAAACAGGATTAAAACTTATATCAGGATAATTTCCAATGTGAATGGATATGACAGAATTACCAGTGCTCTGTTCAATAACATTAACACGAGCATCCATATCTGCTTTAGAGTCTATAGATAAATCCCTTGTGTGCTTTCCCTTGCCAGCAACAAGCTCTTTTGCATAACCAAGAACCTTGGCAGCAATAATTCTTGTTATCCCAGACTCAACAATATTTCCCTTAACATCACCCTTATTGCCAGGATTACTGCTTCCCTGCTCAGCCAAAGACTCATCCCAGCCATAACCTGGATCCAAGACAATATTATTTAATTGCTCCTCAGGATTATGAGTAGAACACTCTAGCAATCTAAGATTAGACTTAAAACCCTTGTCAACAAAAGGAGAATTAACAAAAACCTCATTACCCTGCTTGACAAAAAGCAAACCAGGAACATGCGTATTCTTGGCATCAATCTTCTTAGGAACAAAAGCCAGCCTGCCATATGCTCCGTCCAAAGCAAATCTTTGAAAACCTCTTCCAGACTCATTTGCTGAATTTTCATAAACCAAAACCCTGCCAGGCTGAAAATCATAAACAAACTTACCAATACTTAAATAAGAATACTCTACATTACTATGAACATTAAACATGCCTGTAAGGAGCAAAGCAGAATTAATAGCAATGCCTTTTTTCTCAAACTGCAAGTCACCACCAATAGTGCCAATCTTGTACAACAAAGTAAGGAAAATCAAGCCTAAAACAACGCCTGTAACAAAAGTAGGCATTAATACAATATCCATCACGCTTCCTTTTTTAGAAATCATACTGACTGAACATGCCTCAAACACTCTGCTTTATTATCTGAAATAAGGATTTCAGTGCAGCTCCTGCACACGTACACTGAATCACCAGGATTATCAATATTAACTGTTTTAGCATACTTAAAAACACAAGGCTTCATATACTGGCACTGTTCATAAATACCAGAAGGACACGTTTCTGTACCATTTTCTGTAACAGGCAAATCAGTATTTCCAAGCTTATTGCAGGTCCTTACACCTTGCGTATCAAAAACACACAAACACGCCTGCTGGCCACAATTTTTTGGCAACTCAGGATAATTCTTTCTATACAAAATAAAAGAGTGGCCGTGAGTGGTAGTAAAAACAGGAAAAACATCACCAGGAGCAAGCTGTCTAATATTAACAGCAACCCTGTCCAGGTCATCCATTGCAGGGGTTGTCTGCTCTTTAGGCAAAGCAATCTTATAAATAGCAACCAGGGCAGCAATAAGACAAACAACCAAAATAAAATGAGGAATAAACTTGACCAAAGCCTCTAAACTAACCTCTCCTCTTTTTTGCATAAACAAAGAAACAGAGTAAATGCTATATAAATATTTCTACTTAGCAGGTGTTTTTTATTCTTGCTTTTCCTCTTTTTTAGGCCATTGAGACTCTGGCTTTAACTCACCACGCTCACAGCAAATCTCGCCATTTTTACAACCCCTGATACCAACAGAAGTCCAGTAATACTTGCCTTCCTGAGCGAGCTTAGAACAACTAGAAGCACAATCGCGCTCAACAAACAAGCCGCTCACACACTTATCAGGGTCTGCCTCTTCAGAAGCGCTTTCACCAATATCAAAATACTGTTGAGCGCCCTTGCTAATCTGGCCCCTAAAAACAAAAATCAAGACAACCAAAACAATCAAGCCAAGAGCTACAATAATCATAGTCTGAACAGACAATTGAACAGCTTTTTTATCCATAAAAATCATTTTGATAATAGGATATATAAATTTATTGGAAAACAATCGCAGTAATATCCTCAACATAACCCTGCTTGGCCTCTTCCTGAGTTATATCGCCAACAAGAATCGCAGAATAAGAAACCCTGTGATTCAAGCCAAACCTTCTGGGGTCATCGAGAATCTCGTCCATGTAAATTCCAGAAGATACCTGATTACTGAAATCAAAAGCACGAGCAAAAACATAATCCTTACCCCAGACAATGTTTGTATCAGGAATTTCCTTTTTCCAATCATTATCAAGAAAGATAAAAACCTGATAAGTATCATTAATGAACCTCTCAACAAGATACCCTTCAATAACACCGTCATTAGGTTGCATCTCAGGATTAACACGAATCAAGAAAGGCGCTTCACCAGGATAGTGCCTTGTGAAATACTTGCCTTTATAATAACCCTCATACTCAAAAGAGGTTGTGGTTCCATTAATATAAAAATACATATCCCTATTATTGTCCAGGGCCTGACCCCTGCTTGCCTGATTAACATCAATCTCTTTAGTGGAAACATCAACTGACTCAACCCAATCATGCGGATTATCAGAGTAATAAGGCTCTTTTTTAGGCTTTATCAAGTAAAAAACACTAACAATAACAATTAACAAAACCAAGCCAATTCCCAATAATAAAATTTTCTTGTTCATTTTTTAGCTATAGGCAATCCTTTACCCACAGGGGGCGGCAGTCCTTCCTTATTATGCGCAGGCCACTTAGCATTACTTGCAATCCACTCCTCTGCAAAACCACCGCCAACACTTGCAGTTGCAAGAAATAAAGGAGCGACTACAGCAACAGCAGTGCCTGCTGTTAATACTGTAATACCCACTGACGCAACAACCTGCACAGCCAAAGATGCGTATCTCAACGTATCAACATAAGGATATTCATCAATACAGTAATTTGCCTCCTCTCCAGGATTTCTATGAATCTTAACAGTAATCCCCTCTGCCTTAAACGCAGGGTGATCCAGAGGATCGTCCTCGATTGCCTCACCAGCAAAAGCAACCTTAACCCAATCAATAGCATCTGTCCAGCCATCACGGCTAAAACACTCCTTAGTCACACCCTCTAAATTAAAGAAAGGCTCGTAAGTTTTCCAAACCTGCCTTGACAAAGTAGCAGTCTCCTCACCAACATGATAAAACTGTTTTTCACTGCCTCCTAAATAACCAGCAATATTCTCATCAAAAAAATTCACAACAAACATCTGATCCCTTGCAGTCAAAGCCTCTTTTAAATCAGTAAACTTACTGAAGTCACCCCCATGAGTCAACTCTCTCAGCCAGCCATACCTCATAAACAAGTAAGGATTACTCGTGCTTAGATTTTTCATGCCTTTCATTACGCGATCAAAATAATCCTTTTTCTCCTGCTCATTCAATGACTTAATATAATCATCATAGCCACGGGTTTTATTAAAATAATCATACACATACTCATCATCTGTCAAGCGCTCCCTATCCAAAACAACACCCTTAACATCCATAGGCGGACTATATTCTCCAAACTGATAGTGCTGCACGCCTTTCTGCATCCTGTGACATTCCATAAGGCCTTTTGAAACACTCAAAGTAGCCTTGCAAGGGCTCACAAGATACAATCGCTGATGCCTTAAATCACCACCTTGATCCATCGGAGCGATATAATAATCCTGCGTCTCATTAATCAAAGCCCAAGGAGCAGGATCTGTGTAAATATAAGGCATATCAACACCCAAGGAATTAATGCCAACAGGCAGGAATTTCTCGCCAGCAGCATCCTGGGCAGAACCATACAAGGCAATCAAGGCAATAATAGCATACTTATGATCTTTTACCCAGCCAGTAAGCTCTCCCACAGTCTTTGCAGGAACCCTGCCAACCCAGGTAAAACGATTAATAACAGGAACCTTATTAATAAGAGTATCAGGCCTTACAAAACGAGACTTGGCAATACGAGCAAACCTTGGCAATGCAAACAAGTCAAGAACCCAGGAATTACTGGAAAAGAATTTTCCAGGACCAACAGTCCCTTTTTTCAAGCCTTTTGCAGCAGTCCAGCCTGCCTTTTGCATGGCACCAGTAATTTTCATGCCTTGCGTGGTGGTTATGGCATCCATAAAATCCATTGTTAGCTGGCTCTTTAACTTAGGATCTGTAATAGGCTTTCCAGCAAGCTTGGAAAAATCAATAAAACCATCTGTATCAATCAATTCTTTGGACAATTCAGCAGCCTTATTAACAGCACGCCTTCTTCCAGCCAAACCAAGTGAAGAAAATTTCTTAAATGCCTCCTTCATATTCTTTCTAATCTCATCTTTGGACATCTTTTCAAAATTTTCACTAAACATGCCTTTCATAAACCTCTTGACAGCCATCTGCTGAGCATATCTTCTCGCCTCTGCCTTTGAAATCTTCTTTGTAAAGCCCTCAAAACTCTCTTCAGCCATGTCTCTTGCCAACTTATCAGGATATGCTTCTGCCATCTCTTTCTGAGTCTTGGCAAGCCAGGCAACATCATCCTGAACCTTTTTAATAGACTTGCCAACCTGCTCTTTAAATTCCTTTTCCCAAATCTCAACATCAAATTCTGTCATAATATCATCTGTCTTATATGAATCAAGCAACTCTTTTTCTTTAAACAATGTCTCAGGCTTTGGCTTGCCTGCCTTTTCTGCTGCATCATCCAAATATTTAATATAATAATCATAATCAACAATCTCATCAGCAAGATCTAGTTTCTTAAAATCTGCTGCTAAATCACTGATAAGTTTTTGACGATACTTAGGAGAAATCTTTGCCCGCATCCTCTTAAACAAGCCAGGCAGTTTATTATCCGCAATATCAGCAGCTTCTGTAGCAACCTTCCTACTCACACCACCACCCACACTCTCAAGACTCTCTGTAACCAGCTCTTTCTGCACAGTCCTCTTAACACCCTTCTTAGCAAGATTTTCTAAAAACTCACGCAAGCCAGTCTTAGCAGTCTGCTTAACAACCTCTTCACCAACCTCTTTCCCACCTTTTCTCAAGATTCCTGAAACAATTTTTCCAGCACCCTTGCCAACAAGAGGAACAATGTCAAAAGCAGCAGTGCCAACAATCAAACCAACAGTCATAATGCTCAAGCCATCAACATGCCAGAACTTATCCATTCCCTCTGGAAAAGCCTCATAATAAGCAATATACTTAGGATCATTATACCCTGCAACCCAGGTCAAGGGATT
>WJJT01000003.1 GCA_014729555.1 Candidatus Woesearchaeota archaeon | reverse complement strand
CTTTAAGCGTATCTTTGCATACAAAAAATATCTTGTCCGTGAGTAAAAAGCTTAAAAACTCTATGCGTTCAAGAATAAAAGATACTAAAAAATTATGTCTTTCATTTATGTGCAGAAGAAAATCTTTTCCCCGTATAGTAATCGAAGAGCTTTTTCTTCTTAACCTTGCATTTATCCCGGTAACCAATGCTTCTATATATGAATTATCTGTGTGATATACATCTGCTTTTGTAAAAAAACTCTTAGCACATCGACTAAACCAGTGTTTGTCATCAATTAGTTTAACTCCTATTTTTTGTTTACTCATAGCAGATGCCATAAGTTTGCCCCGTCTTTTGCACAACAAAGCAACTTTCATTTCTTCTGCCTCCACGCATTTTCGAGTTTTCCGCCCGACATAACATAGAGAAATCCTATAAAGTAGCTAAATTCCTGTACTGTTGGTAAAAATAACATGAGCGGTAATGCTTTAGAATATGCATATTTTTTTTCTTTAAGAATCCAAAAAATGCTTAAAACGCTTAATGCCAGTGAAGGCAATAACAATATAGTTAGAAATAGTATCAAAGAAATTAAAAATGCAAATTGATTTACAAAATAGGAAAAAATTGTTGCTATGCAAATAAAACAAAGTACTGTGTAATATGCGGGACGCAATAGAAAATTAAGCCTAAACTTTGTGCCATCCAGAATACTTGCTAATCCCCCGCCCCATACAAATTTTCTTTTAAGACTTGCTTTTACTGTTTTTGGATATCCTGTTTTAACTTTAATGTTTCTGGATATTCTGATTTTCTTTCCTGTTTTTCGCATATTTAAATCAATCATTGCATCTGCGCCCCACTTTCTTAAAGGGTATCCGCCAGATTCAATAAAATCTTGTTTCTTATACGCCGAATTTGCTCCGGGCAATAAATTAGGTATTAATCCAGTATCCATGAAAATTCGTTCAAACATATTGCCTGCCAGAGACACTGCATCTTGTTCAGCTGATTCATAAACTCCCCCTATTGCAGCAGCTTCAGAGTATTTTTCAAATTCTTTTTTAAAGCTAGAAAGCCAGTTTTTAGGGACTATTGAATCTGCATCTGTTACAGCAATAATCCTTCCTTTTGAAGCTGCTACTGCTTCATTTATTCTTTTTGGTTTATCTTCATTTGTAGATTTGTGAATAATAACTATCTTTTTATTCTGTTTGTATTTATCAAGAATTTGTTTGGTATTATCAGTAGAACCATCATTAATTAAAACCAGTTCAAAATCAGAAAAATCTTGGTTTAATATAGATTTTATGCAGCGTTCAATGATTTTTTCTTCATTATAACATGCAACAATAACTGAAAAATGTGGCTTTTTTTTCATCTTTTTGTTTTTCTCCTTCTAAATATTTTCCATTTAACTATGCTAAATAAGATTCTGATACCATCCAGAGGCGTAGTTCCTTTAAACTTATCATGGTATATGGTAGGAATCTCAAGTTCAGCATATCTTAGTTTATGCTTGCGAACTAATGCAACTACCTCACTTTCAGCAGCATATCTCTTGGACTGCCATCTTATCTTTTTATATGCTTGTGATGTGAAAGCTCGGAAACCACATTGGGTATCTCTTAAATTAATGCCGCACAATATGGCAATTATTTTGTTAAGAAACCAATTTCCAAAGCGATATACCACAGGCATTTGCCCCCCCAGTTTTCTTGTGCCAAATACTATGTTTACTTTTTTATTACGTATCGTGTCTACAAATTTAGGGATTAGGGAAGGATCGTGCTGGTTATCAGCATCAATCAAAACAAGAATTTGAGCGCCTTTTTTTAAGGCAAATTCACAACCTGTTTTAAGAGCAACGCCTTTTCCAGCATTTTTCTCATGCCTTAGCACAATAACATTGTTCTGTATAGCGAATTCCTTTGTACGATCTTGGCTTCCATCATCAACTACGATTATATTTTGGCTATATTTTTTTGTATTACGTACTGCTTTAGATATGTTCTTTTCTTCATTATATGCTGGAATAATTACGTATGTATTCTTCACTATAACACCCTCTGAAACCTATTTGGAGATGCTTTTTAAATCTTATGAATCAGAAGGACTACTTAATACTCTCAACACGAATCCTGAAATTAAGTGTTTTATTGCCAAGCGGGTGCTTTTCTGGATCAGTGCCATATGCGTCTTCTGGAGCGATCTGAACTGTTTTTGTTTCGCCAGATTTCATATTTGTAACGGCTGCATCAAAGCCCATAATCATCTGTCCGCCAAGATTCTGAAACTGCAATGGCTTTGTCTCAAAATCATCAAAACTTATTTCAGGAGTTATGTTCTTTGTTTGCCAATCAACAATACTTGAATCAAAAATCATTCCATCCTCAAGCCAGCCAATATAATTAACCTGCACTGTATCTCCAGGAGAAACCATTGTTTTTTCCTTTAATTCACTATGAATCCTTGGCTCTGTCCCTTGCCAGTTTACCTTCCAGACAATAATATTCTCACCAGTTGGCTGCATTCTTTCATCAAATAACTCAAAATGCTCTAAGCCATGGCCATCCATAAAATACATTCTTGTAAACATGCTTTTTGCAAGCAGCGGATGGCTAAGCAAGCTTTTATAACCGTTTTTAGAAGGCACTAATACCGCAGAAAATGCTTGGTCACTTTTGAATTCTTTTTCCTGCAAAGTGCCGTTGTTGTCAACATATATCAAGGACTGCGGAGTTCCTTCGCCATCTTGTGCTTTTATTTTTGCACTCATGTCATTTAAATTAACAACAAGTCCATTATTGCATGTAACTTCATTATTTTTAGTCTGGCAATTAACAAGCTGAGACATATAAGTCGGCCATGGAGAAATCCAGGAATTAGCCTTTTTCTCATTTTCAATTGACTGAACCTTATAATAAACCTGCTCGGCCTGCTTATCAGAATAATTAAACTTTTCCTGCATAGCAGCCATCATTTCATCTTTAGGAAGGTTTTTCAAATTAACCCAGATATGCGCCTTCTCAAAGTCCCAGCTGCCAAAATGGCCCCAGACACCTGCCTTGCTGACCATGTCTCCTGAAGTGATAAAATAGTTCTCAGGAGGCTCGCAATGAGTGTATTTTAACACTTCATCGATATTCTGGATGCCTGCAGCATCTAACTCTTTCGCAGCTTCATCTTTATCTAAAACTATTATTTTATACAATAAATCCACTGATTCCTCAGTATCGCCTTTTTCTTCAAAAACCTTTTCAAAAGCAGTATTAGAACCACAATCTAACATTCTTAAAATACCAACTGCTTCTTTCTCATTGTCTGTCAGCAAAGTGTGGCCTATCCAATGTGCCATTGGCGAATTTTGAGAAAAGCCACCATCAAAAGTAACGCCCCTATCTGCAATATACTTAAAGAAGTGGCCAAAATCCCACCAAGAGTTTATTATTGCATCTGGAGCAGATTCTTCTTTAATCTTAGTCAAACTATCCCACCACGCATCATTAACCAAAGGCAAATCACCTTTAGCACGCTTGAAATCAGCCTTTGCCGGAGAAATCAGTAACACTAAAAATAAAGCAATTAAAACAGATCCTGTGATTAGCTTACTCATATTTAATTCTCTATCAAACCAGCTAGTTAATTTTTGATAAACTATTCCAAGAGCTGCACCAAATGCAACAGAAAATGCAGGCGCAAGAAGCAAAGTAAACCGCACCCCTTTAGTAGACGCGTAAATAGTTCCAATAAACCAAAAAGCCAACAGCGCAGAATATTTGATATCATATTTGCCATATTGATCTTTCTTTAGCAAAACCAATATTATTCCGAGAACAGCTATTGCAAAAAGAAAAGTTCCTCCAACAGAGCCAATTATTGCCTTAAAAGATGCAGGATTTAATTCAGCAACAGTAGTACGAACATTTGGCCATAATGTAGACTGTGCTGCAACTTTAATTGCGGTAAAACCGACAGGTTTTGTGAATGCCAGTGTAAAAGCTTGGAATGATTTAAATAATGAAACAAAAAACGCAGAGCAAACAAAAAATACAATGCCTGAAAACAGTACATTCTTTATTGCTTTATTTTTGAAAAAATACTTGCTGTTTTTGATTAATTCTTTTCTATTGGCGATTAATAAATATATAAAATAAACACCAATAGCGCCAAGCATAAAATCAAATACATACCACCAGCCAGACCATGCAAGGGAATAAATACCAACAAGAAGGCCTGTTAAAGCCAGAAGCCCATAACTTTTTCTTGAATCCTTAACTGAAAACGCAGTAATAAACACCCAAACAATAAGCAATGGAAAAAATACGTTATAAGCATCTGTATCTGCATGGCCCCAAGGAGTCCTGCCAAAAGCAGCAGTGCACAAAGCAAGCATAGAAGCTGTAAAGAATCCGCCCACATTGCCTGCAAAATGCCTGCCAATAAAAAAAGCAGGAATTAAAGATAATAATATGAAAATTATTGGAAAATACGTTGCTGCCTGCATTAAAGTAATTTTTGAATCAAAAAAATGCATTATTTTGTAAATGTGTGCCAATACATAATTGTGAATATGAAAACCAGATCTTGTTCCTAATGGTGCGATTATATGAGTATCCCATGGCTGGCCATCTTTTAATTCATCGTATGTGTGGCCAGTTTCTATAACATTTCTGGCATATCTTAAATAATAATACGGATCAATATCAGGCATATAAGTATACTGTTCTCCATCAGAGGAGTACCTGAACTGCTTTTTGAACTGCTCTGCAACCTCTGTGACCTGGGCATCAATAGTCTTGCCTTCTTTTTCCAGTAATTCCTGAAAGTTTTCATTAACTAATTTCTTTTTGCTTGCACTAGGCAAATGAGGATATTTCTGGTTAATCTGCTGTTTAATCTGCGCTTTGTATTGCTGTTCAACAGCATTTTTTGCAGAATTATCCAACTGCGGAAGTTCCTGGGTCTGCATCCTCATCCAGACACCGCCCCAAGGCAGATAGCCTCCATTAGGAATTATCTGAAGTAATATAATTACTGCCAATAAGATAGGAATCTGATATTTAATCAAGAACTTTTTTGCTTTACTAAAACCAACAGAAATGTTTTCTTTGGAAAGTGACTTTTTTTCTTTCTCAAGAGTATGGATCTGCTCTTTATCAAGCTTTATCTCCTTGTCAATTATTTCCTTTTCCTTATCCTTAAGCTCTGCAAGCTCTTCTGACTCTTCCTGAATCTTATGCTCTACTTTTTGCCTCTCTTTTTCCAGCTTGCCTTCCTGTTTTTGCTTTCGCTTGAGCAACCTGCCAAACTTTCCAAGATTTATCTTAATTGAATCATCATCAGACATTATAAAATCCCCTTTGAAAGCGTGAAAAGGCAGAGTGCTTAAAAAGTTTTCTTTTTTTTGAGGGATGGTAAGTAGTTGGTAGTAAATAGTGGGTAGTTAGCAGCATGTGCAAACCCAAATACTTTGCCACTTTACAATAGCAACACAAACGAAAGCTTTATATATTATCTTAAATTTCAAAGCCTTAAACAAATAATTAATTTCATTAGACTTGGTTTGGGGGGAACAAAAATGAAAACATGGAGAGCTATCAAAGCTGGAGTAACAGGATTAGCAGTAACTGCACTTTCTTATATCGCAGGATGTACAGCAGGCCCTGAATACGCAAATGCACCAGAATGCCTGATGAAATACGACCGCCCTTCAGCAGAGAGAAAGGAATCAAAATTAGAAAAAAAAGTTGAATCCCAATCAAGAATAGATGTTTCTGACAATGAATTAAGCCTAATCAAGATAAAAAACAAAGACCCTGTGACAGCAGTACTTACAGCAGGAGATGCAGGAGGCTGGGACCATGAAAGCAGGGAAAGAAAAAACCGCTCAAATGCAGGTGCAAGAGTAATATTCAGAAAAGATGATTTAAGAGGAATTGCAAACTTTCAGGATGAATACCAAACTGCCAGAGCAAACCCAGATGACCAGGAAAATCAAGACATATACTGTAATATCGCAAGATTTGCTTTTGAAGGCGGAAAAAACTTTGGAGAGAAAGATGCACAATTATACACAGGCATAAGAGCAGGCTGGGAAGACATAAAACTCAGCGGAGTACTAGACGGCTGGGGACAAGACTTCCTAGTAGGAGCAAAAGTCGGATTCAGCGCAGAATCTGCAAAATTCATGGGAATGCTCAACATAAACACAAGCCTGGGAATGCTTGACGGCATGGGAAATAATAACTTAACTTCTACTGATAAATATGATATTGAAATAGGAGAAGACGCAATCCCTTTAAGCGGAGAGTATGGGAGCCTAGACACAGCAATCACACTACAGCAAGGAGTAAAACTTCCTGTTGTTGGAGAATTATACCTGGTTGCAAAAGGAAGTGCAACATACCAACAATTTGAAAACTATGCAAACTTTGCAACATATGCGCTCTCAGTAGGGGCAGACAAGAGACTGCAGCTTGCAGACGGAGATGTTAAATTACTTGCAGGCATAGAGGCATTTGGAAGACACGGCGTTGAAGACTGGAAAAATCCCAATTCAGAAGATACTAACAGCATGGAATGGGGCCTTGTAGCAAAACTACAGGTAGAAATCGCTGATGGAATCTATGCAGAAATGTATGGAATGGTAACAAGGCCATATGAAGAACGTACAGGCGGAGAAGCCAGACTTGGACATCCGGAATATGAAGCAGGAGCGCAATTAACACTAATACCGCAAGACATCTTTAACAGTTCAGACAAAGATGATTGAGTTATCACACTCAAAATTAACAAATAATACGGGGGAATGAAAAAATGAAAAAGAATTATGTTGGAAGAACAATAGCAGGACTTGGCGCAGCTGCAGCAATTGTAGGATGCGCAACAAAACAGCCTAAACAATTCACAATAGACCAATACTTGAACAGAACAAAAATACAAGCAGAAGCAATTGCAGAAGATGAAAAAATAGATCCTGCAGAAATAAGAGATGTAGCAGAAACATACTGCATTTTGCACAACAAGCTAAAAGACGGAATATCAAATGAAAAACAGAAAAACGCAGCAGAACAAAGACTTGACGCACTAGGAAAAATAATCACAGCATATGCTGAAAAAGGAGAATTTGAAGTCTATGCGTATGTTGATGCAAAAGTAGACGATGTTTACAGAAACAGGGGCGGAAATGTTGCAATGCCTGCAAGACTAGACAAGGCAGTACTTCTAGAAAAAGCACAATTAAATAAAGCACTTGGCAAAGACCGCGCTGATGTAAGAAAAAAGGCAGAATTCCTAAGAAGACTGCAGACAGAATGGATGAGCATACAGGCAGGAGAGAAAAGAATAGACAATGCAAAACTCAAAAGGTTTTACCTGCCAGTAACACAAGAATCCTTTGAGATGCTGATCGGAGAATCAACTGACAAACAATACGGCGGAAGAACAATGAACGGTGAAAGAGAATCTGCATGGACTGCAGAAGACCACAAGGAGTACTTTGGAGAAAATGCAAGAGATGACAGAAAAGGCCAGATGACTGCATTCGGTCTTGTCAGCGACTCTGAGCTTCCAGTAGACACAGAACTGGAAGATGTGATCAAAGCAATTACAGGAACAGAAAGCAAGAAAGAAGAAAAAGAAGAAAGCGCAGAAACGCCTGGAATAAAACCAGGAACAATACTGGTTGTTGACGGCAAGAAAGTCAAAGTTAAATCAGTCAATGCAGATGGAAGCTATGTAACCGAACCAATAAAAGAAGAAGGCGCTGGCGAAGAATAAATTTTTATTTTTTTAGCACTTCAATTTCAAGGGAAAAATAATGAAAAAATTCATACAAAAAAACCTGCCATTCTTATCAATCCTGATAATTACAGCCTTATTTATTGTGCCAGTAATACTTGCAACAGACGGCTGGACTGGCTTTGGTGCAGCTGATGGCTGGACTGGCTTTGGTGCAGCTGATGGCTGGACTGGCTTTGGTGCAGCTGATGGCTGGACTGGCTTTGGAGCAGCTGACAGCTGGACAGGATTATCAGGAGGCACGCAAATCACAGACTCAGAAGAAGCAGAACAGCCAGAAGAAACAGAAGAAGATGAAGGATATGGCCCATTTGACCCGGTATTTGACCAAGACCCAATACCACCAACAGGCGGAGGAGAAGTTCCACCACTAGATGATTTATTTGAGGCAACAATCGATTTATCATTAAGCGACAGCCCAGACCCTGTACAGCCAGGAGATGAACTGATTTACACAATTACATATTATAACAGAGGAAACGGGGATGCAAGAGACATAAGCATAACAATGGATGCAGACTCTTACACTCCAATACAATCCTCAGAACCATCTGCAACAGCAGGGAACAATGAATGGAGAATAGATGAGGTAGAGCCAAACACAGGCGGAGAAATCACAGTAACAACAAAAGTAAAAAACAAAGCAGAAGACGGCCAAACCCTGTTTAACACAGTCACTATCGATTATTATGATCCTGTATACGGAGAAAAAACAACTCACGCAACAGAAGAAACAAAAGTAAAAAAGATTTCAGATGATGAAGAAGATGACACTGGCGATGATACAGAAGATGAAGATGATGAAACAATTGGAATAAAAATACTATCCACACGATTCCCTGCGCAGTCAATAAGCGGAGAACCAGTATTCATGTCACTGCATATAGAAAATGACGGCACAGAAGACCTGGAAGACGTAAAAATCGCTGTTGTAAGCCAGGACCTTGGAATCAGGACAAGTGCAGGACCATTTGACCTGGACAGCAAAGATGAAGTCACAAAAACACTGCTGCTGGACATACCTGCAGAAGCACCTGAAGGAAACTACTACCTAAGATTCACAATAACAAGCAACGGCCAGACGAGAAGAACAATATACAGAGACATTGATTTGGTATCTACTCTAGAATAGTTACAAACCGAAAACTTTATATATCACTAACATTTAATCACAAAAAGTTGATTAGGGGGTTAAAAAATGAAAGCAGTAAAGATAATATTACTCGCAATGTTGATGATTATAGCACTGACAGGAGCAGCAAATGCAGCACCAATGCCAGTAGAAATAAACGATGTACAGGTAGACGATGTAACATTGTCACCAGACCACACCACAAGACTGGATGTGGAAAGAGGACAGACAGTTGAAGTTGAAGTCCTGGTAACAGCACTAGAAGACGTAGACGACGTGGAAGCAGAAGCATTCTTATCCGGCTTTGAATACAACAGCTGGGAAAGAGCAGGAGACATAGTAGGGCCAAAAAACTTTGATGCAAACACGCAATACAAGCTAGAATTCAAGATACCTATCTCAGATGAGTTTGAAGAAGACGACTACAAACTAAGAGTTCTATTAACAAACAGGAACAACGAAGAGGTAATCCAGAATTACAACCTAAAAATCGACGTTCCAAGACACAGGGTAAGAATCGACGATGTAGTATTTTACCCAGAAAACTCTGTAAAAGCAGGATCAGCACTTCTTGCAACAGTAAGAATCGAGAACAAGGGAGAAATGCAGGAAGACGACGTAAAAGTCAAGATAACAATACCAAACCTGGGAGTAAGCGCAACAGAATACATCAATGAAATAGAAGACACAGACGATGAAGAGGAGACAGAAGAACTGTTCCTAAGAATACCACAATGCGCAGAACCAGGGCTTTACGATGTTGAAGTAACTGTATCATTCTCAGAAAACCACTTTTCAGAGAAAATAACCAAAACAATACAAGTAACAGAAAATCCATTGTGCGCTAAAGACGATGAAAAGCCAAAAACAACAATCACAATCGGCTCACAAATGGAAAGCTTTGAGCAGGGCGGAAGCGCAATATACCCAATAACAATAACAAACTCAGGAAGAGAAAGCAAGAGCTACACAGTAACTGTAGACGCTCAAGACTGGGCTGATGTAAGAATGTCACCATCCAGCACAATAGTGCTAGGAAGCGGAAAAACACAAACAATGTACGTCTCTGTGGACGCAGACAAAAAAGCACCACAAGGAGCACAGGCATTCACAGCAACAATCAGCTCAAGCGGAGAACAGCTAGAGCAGGTAGCATTGACAGCAAACATAACAAAAGCACCAGGCAATGCCTTAAAGATTGTTCTAGAAGTTGTCTTAATCCTGCTTGTAGTACTGCTAGTCATAATCGGTTTGATAATCGGCTTTACAAAACTAAGAGGAAACAAAGAGCCTGAAATCGAAGATGACTTCCAGACAGAAGCATACTACTAGATTTTTTTCTTTTTCTCCACTTACTAGAGTTTGCCTCACGGGGGAGCATATGCCATGAAACGAATTTTACCAATACTGCTGATAACAATCCTTCTCTTAACTACAGCATATGCCCAGCAAGAAGAGGACTTTAATGCATTCGGACCAGTAATAATCAAGACATACCAATGCACACAACACCAATTCCCAATCACAATAACAAACACAGGAGACATTACAAGCACATACTATCTTGAAGTAGGCGGAAGCGCAGCAAACTGGATAAAATTCGCACCAGCAAGCTTTAACCTTCAACCAGGACAAACAATAACAGTACAAAGCTTTCTAGAGGCGCCATGCGACTCCCTGGGAGGTTATACACTAGATATCTACATATTGACTTCTTATGGTTTAGAAAAAGTAATACTGCAGGACATCTCAGTTGAAAAACCACTAAACGTGGACATAAAAGCAAACATATTCTCACAAGCAATAGCACCCTGCCAGACAGCAAAATATGAACTAGCAATAGTAAACCCAGCATCATTCACAGAAACATATGCACTTGAGCTTGACAGCTTTAAAAACCAGGCAGAAATAAGCCAGGAACAAATAACACTACCAGCAAATTCATCCAGAGACATCACAATCGAAATAACCCCTAACAACTGCGAACAAACAGGAGATTACACAACAGTATTCTCTGCACAGGCAGAAAAAACAGGAACAACAGCAGAAATAGACCTTCAGCTGGAAATCAAAGACACAGGAATACCAATAATAGCAGAAGGCATTGACTCAATAAAATCAAACCTGCAAGAGGAAAGCGCAGCAGAAATAAGCATATTCAACAAAGCAGACACAATAAAAGAATACACAATAACAGTACAAGGACAGAGCTGGGCAACAACAGACACTGAAAGCCTGACAATAGAGAAACAAAAAAGCGAAAAATTCAATCTCTATATCCAGCCTCCAGAAGGCACAGCACAAGGAGAGTATCCAGTAAAAATAACAGTTACAGACAAAGAAGGCTCTGAGTTTTCCAAAGAAATCATAATCAAATTAAGAAGCCCAACATTCCTGGGAAAATTATTCACAGACTACTTATGGCAGACAATAGCAGGAATAATAATATTTGTCCTTATTGTAGCAGGAATATATTTCCTTGCCAGCAAGCTAACAAGCGAAAAATACAAGCTAGCAAGAGCAAAAAGAAAAAAAGAAAGAGAAAAGAAAAAAGCAGAACTAAAACAGCAAAAAGAAAAAATAAAAGCAGAAAAAGAAAAAGAAAAACAAAGAAAAGAAAAAGAACTTGAAAAAGAAAGAGAAAAAGCAGTACAGAAATACGAGAAAAAAATAAAATCAGAATATGAATTAATATCAAAAGAAGAGATTGTTGAAGGCAAAACAAAACCAACAAACTGGCTAAGAAACCTGATAATATTCTTTGTAATACTAATACTGCCAGCAATAGCAGCAACATTCAGAAGCATACTATTGGCAAACAAATACTACGTGCTCCTCGGACTAATCATACTTGCAGCACTCCTAGTAATAAGGCAATTATCCAGAATGGGAAAAAAGACTGCACGCTGGAGAGGCATGATACTGGCAAACGAAGCACTAATGATGCACATTGGCTGGAAAAAAGGACTGCATCAACTAAGCTTTAAGCTGGACTCACCAGCAAAAAGAGTAAAAGCGGCTGCAAAAAAAGGGAGAACAAGGCATGCCAAATACACACACCCGAAAGACACAGTATACCAATACTTTAAAATATCATCCTCTGTGCAGGATGTAGACATAAAAGAAGCAAGATACAGATTCAGGGTCAACAGGAAATGGCTGCAAAAAAGAGAGATAAAAGAAGACGATGTTGCACTTGCTGTGCTAAAGCAGGGAAGATACTCTAAACTAAAAACAACAAGAGAAGGAGCAGACGAGAAATACATTTACTACAAAGCAGCAACAGAGACATTCGGCCAGTTTGCAATCGTCGGCAAAACAAGCGCAAAAAAGAAAAAGAAATCCTATGCAGGATACATCACCGCACTGATAATCCTGGCAATACTCGGAATAGGAATATTCACACTAATAACAGCAACTGACAAGCCAATAACAGTAAAAGGAATACCTCCACAGATATGGGGCCAGGACACACAGCACAGCATTGAACTAAACAAATACTTTAATGACCCTGACGGAGACAAGCTGAACTATCATTTTGAAAGCCCTAAAAACATGGACGTACAGATAAACAAAGGCATTGTTTATTTCACACCAGACCAGGGATGGTCAGGACAGAGAGTAATCACATTCACAGCAGACGACGGCAAAGGAGGAGAAGCCAAGAGCAACCCAGTAACACTAGTCGTAAAGAAAAAACTGCTTCCACAATCGCTTGTAAGCTACCTAAAATATGTTCTTGCAGGAGTAATATTCCTAATAGTTATACTTGCAATACTACTGCTAAGAAAGCCTGTAATGAAGTGGCTTAAGGAAGATTAGAATTTTATTAATTATCACTTGTTCTTTTTTTATTAAACAAAATCTGTATTAAAAAAATATGGGGACGCAGGGATTTGAACCCCGATCGTCCGGTATCTTCCCAGAGTAATCATCGTCTTTCGACTCATCGCTCCATGACTGGAGCCGGAAATATTGGCCGGTTTTTTGGAAACCTATAGCCAGGTTATACGACGTCCCCAATAGGGTAGTAGAATTCTTAGTTGTTATTTAAAGTTTACTAAATCGCCCACAGATGTCCTGGATTTGCTTATATACCCTGCAGGAAGCTCCAAGACATACATTGCCCTTGCTTTAGGAGTATAGAACCTGTATGGCAGAAGGCCTTTTTTTATGTCAACAACTTTCATCTGCCTGTCTAAATACATTAAATCAATAGGCTTTTTAACAAGAAGAGTGTGAATTGGAATAATCTTTTCTCTTCTGAAGACAAACAGCAAAGGAGTTATATTATTCTTGAGCATCAAACCAAAAGTCTTTGACAGAATATTCCTGCGCTTTTTGCACTCTCCTGCGATAACTGTCTTTTTTGTAGTGTTTTTAATCATATTAAAACTCTGCTGCAAATAAATTAAAGATATCTTGCAAACTTCTTCTTAACAAACCTCAAGAAATCCATCTCTTTAGCAATAGGCCTCAAATTCCTGTTCATACTGCCTTCCTTGTTTGCCTTGCTTTTTTCCTTTAAATCCGCCTTTAACTTCTCCATGCGCGCATCAAGATACGCACGCAAAGAAGCAGGGCCTCTGATGTTCTCTTTCTTGATCAAGGCAGTAAAAACCTTGAATTCAGGAGTAGTCTGCAAATATTCAGGAATCTTGCTCTTAATGCTCTCTTTAAATGCCATTTTTGGTTTTTAGTTTGTAGTTATTAGTCTATGGTTAGTAGTTGTCCAGAGTTTAATATTCGGCAACTACTTACTACATACCACAAACAACTAACGTTTATATAAGCTTTTCGAACTTTTTCCAGGGTAATGTATTAATTATATCTTTTTTCCTAGCCCAGCCCCTTCTCGCAGTTGCAATGCCAAACTCCATATACCTTAATTGGTCTGTGCTGTGGCTGTCTGTGTTTATTGTTAATTTTAAGCCTTTTTCAACTGCATATTTTGCATTAGAATCATTTAAATCAAGCCGTGAAGGAAATGCATTAATCTCAGGCCAGACAGTATTATCCCTGCAGGCATCAAAAACCTTGCCTAAATTAACAGAATACTGCTTTCTCTTGCCAATAACCCTGCCTGTTGGGTGTGCAAGAATATTAACATGCCTGTTCTCCAGGGCTTTCAGAATCCTCCTGGTCATCTCTTTTTCAGAGCTCTTAAAACGAGAATGCACAGCAGCAAGAACAATATCCAGCTTCTTAAGATACTTATCTGCATAATCAAGAGAGCCGTCTTTCAATATATCAACCTCTGCACCCTTAAGAATCCTGATTCCCTTCAGCTTCTTATTGACCTTATCAATCTCATCCATGTATTTAGAGAGCCTTTTTTCATCCATTCCATGAGCAATATACTCGCTTTTGCTGTGATCTGTAATAGCAATATACTCATAACCCATCTCTTTTGCAGCTCTTGCCATATCCTCAATACTGTTAGCTCCATCACTATATCGGGTATGCATCTGAAGATCGCCCTTAATATCACCATAACCTATGAGTTTAGGAAGCTTATTCTTCAGGGCAGCCTCTACCTCACCCCTGTTTTCACGCAGCTCAGGCTCAACAAACTGCATGCCCAACTTTTTATACACCTCTTTCTCTGTCCTGCCGCATACATATTTATCACTTTTTTTCTTGAACAAGCCATACTCACTTAATTTCATGCCTTTCTTAATAGCAATCTGCCTGCAGCGGATATTATGATCCTTGGAACCAGTAAAGTACTGCAGAGCAGCACCAAAACTCTTTTCCTCAACAACACGAAAATCACAATTAATACCTGACTTAAGCCTGACAGAAGACTTGGTAGAACCCTTAGCAATCACAGAAGAAACAGCAGATAGTTTTGTAAAAAAATCCATTACCTTCTTAGGATTAGAGGAAACACAAAGAATATCCAAATCCCTGACAACCTCCTTTCTGCGGCGTGTACTGCCTGCAATATTTATCTGCTTGACTTCTTTTAAATTCTTCAGCTCTTTAATCAAATCCTGTGATATAGGCAAGGCCTTGCCAAGAAGCATCTTGCCAGCACTTGACTTCAAAAGGTCTATGCCTTTAAGAATATCCTCCTCACTTTTTTCACCAAAGCCAGAAAGTCGCCTTATCTTTCCTTCTTTAGCAGCTTTTTCAAGGTCTTTAATAGACTTTATCTTAAGCTTTTTAATCAAAAGAAGAGCCTTTTTAGGACCCATGCCTGGAACGTCTGTGATTTTTTCAATACCTGCCGGCACGCTTTTCTTTAATCTCTCATACTCCTTTATTTTTCCAGTCTTTATGAATTCTTCAATCTTGCCAGCAATAGCCTCGCCCACACCAGGAATCTTTTTAAGAGCTTTTAAGCCGCCCTTCTCATAAATTTTTTCAACATCCTTAGAACCTGTCTCAATAGCACTTGCTGCCTTTCTATACGCCCTCGGCTTCCACTTAACCTCTTTAATCTCAAGAATATCCGCAAGCTCATAAAAGATTCCTGCAATCTCGAGGTTTTTCATTTTTTAATCACCTGATTATGACTATAAACAAGAGTATAAATACTTTTTGGAAAAATTTAAATATGTGCTATGAAGACTTTCTTTTACTATGAAACGGCTGGTATTATTCGCAATCCTAAGTATGCTGCTTTTGCTAGCCAGCTGCAGCCCTATAGAACAAAAATGCGAAAAACCATTTATTCTAAAAGACGGTCAATGCTGCCTTGACATGGATGAAGACGGCTCCTGCGACACAGAGCAGAATGCAACCAAAGAAGAGCCAAAGCAGACAGAGACAGAAATCATTGTTGAAGAAACAACACCAGCTGAAGTAGACACAAAGAAAAAAGATACAGCAAAAAAAGAGGCATCTGAAGAAGAGCCAGAGCCTGAAGAAATAAAAAAGGAATTAACAAAAGAAGAAATAGAGGAATTTGAAAAAGAATCTGCAAGCATAGACGCATCACACCTCTTAGCCAAGTTAATGAAAACATATACAGAAGAGGTCACAGGCTACAAATACATGTACAACAGCGACTGGCACTACAAATATGGGGACAACATAAAAATAAAATTAGGACAGTCAAAACAATACACCCGCCAAAACATAAACGGAACACACTATTCTTTGTTCTTTGTAGATACTATTTATTTAAACATAATCAACAAAACAGCAACAGGCTACTGCGAAGGAAATGACCCAAGACTGGGAAACAGAAGATGCTCAGAACTAGAGATAGCAGACATTCCATACCCTATGCCATACAGCGAGGTTTACACAAAACGCCCTGACGAATGGCTTTTTGAGATATACACGCTTGACCCAGAAGTAAAAACAGAAACAGGATACTATTACATAGGCCCAAGAAAACTAAGAAGACTTGAGTATCAGGACGGGCCAAAACAAATGATAATGTATTATGACGAAGAAATAGGGCTGCCAGTAAAAGTGCAGTCTTTCATTGACAAACAGCCAAGCGGCTTATGGCTTTACAACTTATTATCAGCAAACACTATCAAGGAAAAACACGTAAGACACAGAACAGCTGAAGAAATCTCAAGCAAAGAAGGGTTTTACTCTACTGCAAACTAAATTCTATCGCCAATATAACAAACAACCATGCCCAGCAGAACACAGGCTGTAACATACTGAACCTTTAACCAGGCCGTGTTGGAGCCAGTCAAGACTAGCAAAATTCCAAACAACGCCACGCCGATTCCTGCGCACAGGCTCCAAAAATTACGCTTCATCTTCACTGCCTCTGAAACTTAACAGATTAAGTTGATTTAAAAAGATGGCGGAAATATTTAAAAACAAACAGCGCTTTTTAAAGAATGGTGATACTGATGAAAAACGAGGTAATAGAAAAATTCACAGTGCTGATAACAAGTGCATTCGGCCTTGTGGCAGCGCTTGCCTGGAACGAAGCAATACAGGAAATAATAAAGAATTATGGCCTGGAGAAATACGGGCTCTGGCTATACGCAGTGATAGTTACAGTGCTGGCTGTTGCAATCACACTGGTTCTTGGCTGGATATCAGAAAAGACCAAAACACTGAAATTGCCAGGCAACAAACGCAAGAAATAATCACCTGAACAAAACAGAGGCATAACCAACAGCCACAGAGTAATCACTACCTGTGATGTCTGCAGAAGTGTAATACTTTAACAATTCACCCTTTGCAGGCTTAATGCACCCCAACAAGCAGGCAACAGGGTACTTGCCGCAAATAGTTGCCCTTGTTTTAGCTACATAATCAAGAAAACCTTTTGCATCTAATTTCAGGACATGTGCGATTGCTTTTTTGTCAAGCCTATACATATTATCCTTTACAT
>WJJT01000022.1 GCA_014729555.1 Candidatus Woesearchaeota archaeon | reverse complement strand
GGGTACTCAGAAGCAGGCCTGCACGTAAGAGCAATAACAGGACTGCCAGTGCCAACAGAAGACAGGCTTGGATACAGAGGAATCCCAATGCTAAAACCAGGAGCAACACACGTACTGCTCAGTCCATATGAAGGATGGGATTTAGCATTTGGAAATGTATTCAAGGCACTTAATGAAAAAGGAATAAGCTTTATGTCATTTGGCAAGCCAGAAGCACACGTAAACAGAAGAATGGGAATAATCCTTGCAACAGCAGACACAGTAGAGGAAGCAAAGAAAAAAGCAGAAAGAGCAGCACATTATGTAGAAATGAAAACAAGACAGTTCCCAGACTGGAAAATGCAGGAAGACAAGGAAAAACACTTACTCTAAATCAAACTCATTTATTTCTTCAACAGAAGGCATGGCCCTTGCGCCTTTTTTAGCTAGAGAGAGTTTTGATGCCAGCAAAGCAAAAACAATAGAGTCCTCAACATTTTTGTTGTCCATTAAGCCAGCAACACAAGCAGCTGCAAAACAATCACCTGCACCTGCAGAATCCACAATTTTTCTGTTTTCCTTGAAAGGCTTTGCAAGAAAATGCTGCATTTCTTTTTCTTTTTGAAAATATCTAATACCATCTTTTCCACAGGTCACAAGAACATGCGGAACAATATCTGTTAATTTATTAATGCTGTCTAAACTTCCAACAAGCATCTCCGCCTCTCCAAGACTAGGAAAAATAATATTGCAAAGCTCTAACAGCGGCTTTAATTTCTCAAAACCAAGCTTTGCAAGAATATTCCCAGGATCCATGGCAATCTTGATACCTTTTTCTTTTGCACGCCTGGCAATATCCACATACAAATCAACAACATCATCCTTGATTATGCTGCTAAAGACAATAAATTCAGCATCCCTTAACAGCTCATCTGAAAAATCACATGCAGAAAAATCTGTATTGTTATGAACATACAACATCCTTTCACCTGTCTTGTCAATCAAGCAATAGGCAGAATTATTAGGCTTATCAATATTTTTTGCAAAAGAGTAATCAACATTACAGGCATCAAAATCTTTTTTCAGCATTGCTGTGTGAGAATCCTCCCCAATATTGCCAAAGAAAAAAGCTTTTTTGCCCAGTTTTCCAAGGCCTGCTGCAATGTTTCCTGCCTGGCCACCAGAACAGACAGAAAAATCATTGACTGCATTCTCACCATCTGGCTTGCAAAACTCATTAACGTAAAGCAAAACATCAACATTCAATACCCCAACAGAAACAACTTTTTTCATTGTTCCAAATCCTCATAAGCTTTTTTTGCATAAGCATCAAACTCATCAACAGGCATAAATTCAGAATGTCCTGCCCTAAAATCAACACCTTTTTCACGCAATTCTGCCTTGATTCTTTCCTCAATTTCTGCAACAGGACACTCTGACTTATCAAGCAATTCACCAATCATATATTTTTTAACCCTCTTAGAGACAGCAAGCAGTGCCTGTGCATTTTCCTGACTAGGCTGGCCCTCCATGACGATAACAGCATCAGGCATGTTTGTTCCATTCATTTTTTCATCATATTTTCCTTCTGGATCAAAAAAAGGAAGCAAGCAGAGAAGAGAGTAACCAATAACAGAAATCTTTGCATTTCGCAAGGCAAACTCGCAGCCAGGATTAAATGCAACTGAATTAGGGATGCCTGCAAGAGTCTCAACATCTGACCAGCTGTCACCAACATGAGTTCCAGCAAGCTCTCCTTCGTACTGCAGAAGCTTTTCAACAACACCAAGCTTGTGGATGCCCCCTACAAACTTTTTTACAGTACCGTCGTAAAAACTATCTTCTGCGACACCGAGCTGTGTTCCTTTTGTGATGCCTATATTCACTCGTTCAGAGATCTCTTTAGCAGCATCTTCATGGCCCGCAGTTACAGTAGTAATATCATAACCAGAATCAAGAAGTTTTTCAATATGCTCTCTGGCCCCTGGAATCAAGCGAACATTCCTTCCAATAGTGCGATTGATCTCAGAAGAGAGGCCCTTAAGCATCTGACCAACAAATAAAGCAGGGGCATACCAACAGTAAGCAGTCTTTCCTTCTGCAACAGCTTTTATGTTTGCATCAGCATATACAGAATACAATTCCTGAGCTTCTGGACCTGAAATAATCCTTGCAGCCATAACAGCATTATCATCATGAATAAGAACACCATCCATATCAGTAGTTAAAATACCAGACTCATGAACCGCCGAAAGATACCTGCCTGCAATCGCATGAATTTTTTCAAACACTTGCCTGCGTGTTATTGTAGCTTCTTCTTTTATGGCGCCATCAGACTGTACTGTAATTATTCTCATAAACCCCACCTAAACATTAATTTCTGAATCAACCTCTCCAATCAAATTAGAATACTTCTCAAGAACAGGCCGGACATTATTTTTAAGGAATTCTTTAGTCTGCACAGAAGCAGCACCAGCAAAACGCGCAGGATTATCAAGCAATTGATTAAGAAAAGATCCTGTAACAGGAATATCAGAATCATCAGCAAGCCTCTTGAACAAATCATTTCTTTTTCCTTCAAGCTTAACTGCCTTGGCAGCTTCAATAGAGTGCTTTTTAATTATCTCGTGCATTTTCTGGCGGTCTTCACCCTGCTTGCAAAGCTCCATTAAGACAGCCTCTGTGGCCATAAAAGGAAGCTCAGCATCAAGATATCTCTTTATCTGCGCAGGATAAACAACCATGCCATCAGTAATGTTCTGGTAAAGCTTAAGAACAGCATTAGCCAGCAAAAACATCTGAGGAATACTCATCCTCCTCAGAGAAGAATCATCAAGAG
>WJJT01000021.1 GCA_014729555.1 Candidatus Woesearchaeota archaeon | reverse complement strand
TTAGCCTGGTGGAGCGCACGACTGATAAATTCGAGTTCGCGAATCTTCTTCGGGAGATTCACCATTGAAGACTCTGTCTCCAGTGACTGAACAAGAATTCACAAATCGTGAGGTCCGGAGTTCAAATCTCCGCAGGCCCATCAATATTTTGTCAAAAGCTTTAAAAAGTAATAAAATGAGTGAATAAATATGAGTGAATACCAAACAATAATCGCTGTTGATACCCTGGGGGGAGACCAGTATGTAGTGGGCTTGGATGGAAAGCGAAGAGAACAGCCAGTTGTTGAAAGAGCAGTAAAAGGTGCAGTAAAAGCACTTAATGAACAAAAAAACAGCGAACTTGTTCTTATTGGCCATGAAGATGATATTAAAAGAGAATTAGACGAACTGGATGTTAAAGTCCCGGTGCATATCGAACCAGCAGAAACTTATTTTGATTCGCATAACCTATCCTGCAGTTCTTTGAACAAACTCGTAGACGGCATTGGACAAGATTTTGACGGCGGATTGACAATAGGCGACACAACCAAAATAATACAGCACATCGCCGGAAAACTGCATGATTTTGCAATGCCTAACGTAGACCAGCTGCCTCTCGCAGAATTCATCAAGGTAAGAGATGCAGCAGATAAAGTGCTTTACTTAGACATAGGCGCAAACATGGTTTGCAGAGCACACCACTTGTATCAATTTGCCCAAATCGCAAGAATAGTCCTGGATGAAAGAGAAGGAATCACAGATCCAAAAATAGGCATATTAACAGTCGGCTCAGAAGTATACAAAGGAAACAAATTAGTCAGAAGAACAATGGAGCTTTGCGAAGCTGCAGGAATAGAAACAATAAATGTAAGCAGAGCAGAGCCAAGAGATGCAGAACTAAGCAAGGCTCATGCAGTAGTGATTGACGGACACACAGGAAACCTTATACTAAAGGCAATAGAGGCAAAAGCAGAGACGATCTTAGGTTATACAAAACATTTCATTTCAGACACTGTTAAAGATATAGTCCTGGATTATCAAATTGCAGTCGAGCAAGGGAAGATTAAACCCCAGCCGGAAATGGGCGCGATTATGAAAAAAGTAGAAAATATTCCCAGAAATGTGATAAGCAGGCTGATAAAACTTTTTGCTTTTGAAGGCTATGGCGCTGCAACACTTCACGGCCTGAGATCACGTGCACAATACAGAAGCGCCATACTGAAAAAAGGACACGGCGTTTCTGATGCAAATGCTTTCTGCAGTGCAGTGGCAAGCTGCAGAGCAGAAGCCAGCAGCGGCTTGACAGAGAGAATGCAGGATTATTTCACTAATGAATATACTTTGCCTAAAAAGAAATAATTATTTCTTGGATAGAATAAAACGCCCCCGGCAGGATTTGAACCTGCGACCTTGCGGTTTCTAAAAATTGAGTTTAACAGCCGCACGCTCTACCACTAAGCTACAGGGGCTTGACAAGTAGTGATTATAGAGGCTTTAAATAGTTTTCTAAAAATAGAAAGGGCACTTTGTGCAGCTAGTCCTCGCTAATGCTCGGATTATCAATAGTTTTTTAAAATCATCAGATATTGTTCGTTCTATGGAATATGACTTAGAATTAGAGAAGGCTTGTGAAGAGATAAAAAAGACAAAAGCTAAACGTGTTTGTGTGCAGCTTCCTGATGGCCTGAAGCCAGAGGCTGAAAAGATTGCAAAAGAACTGAAAGAAAAAACACGCGCAGAGGTAATAATATGGCTTGGCTCTTGTTATGGTGCTTGTGACATTCCAAAACAAGCAGAGGATTTAGGAGTTGACTTATTGATACAATGGGGGCATTCTGAATGGAAGTCATAAATTATGTGCTGGCTGCTGTTGTTGCTGCACTTGGTTTAGTATCAGGAAGAGCGCTTGCCAGGATTGCAAAGGAGGAAATAAAGCCAGGAAAGAAATATTTCCTGATACTGCAGAAATTCTTGTTTTGCCTAACTGTTTTTTTAGTGATGCATTTCAACAGAACAAATGTTCACTACACCTGGACAGGAGCCTTGATAATCTTTGTTTATTTAAGCTGGTCCAAGAAAATACCAACATATTTTATCTCTGTGATCCTGGGATTGGGAATGTATCTAGCTTCACTAACTGGCAGTTTCTTATTAATAAGCGGAGTTATTTTTCTTTACGGGCTTCCGGCAGGCTCATTGATGAAAAATAAGAAAGAGATAATACTAAATATAGTGGTGTTTTTAGCAGTGGCTGCAGGCATGTTTTTTTTTACTTAAATAGCAAAAGATTTATATACACAAACTAATATTATTCTCTTATCAAGTAAAAAACTGAGGTGAAAATAATGGACTTTGAGAAAAATTTTCCTATGACACTTCTAGCAATAGTATCTGTTCTGGCAGTAGTCGGAATGGTTATGCTATACAATACTGGAACAACAGGGATGGTTGCAAAATCTCCTATGTACGGCAGGGCTATAGCAACACCAGAAGCAATAGAGGCAGCAAAAAAAGAAAAAGGTGTCTTTGGAGCATGGGGCTCTGCAATAGCAGGAGTAAAACCAAGAAAATCCTGCTTTGTGTTATCAATTCAGGGAGAGCTATATGACTTAACAGATGTTCCAACGTACATAAGCATGGATGAAATAAATGACTTAAACAAATGCTATCCATATTTCAGTGTAGAAGATGTATACACAGACAAGTATTGCTGTGTAGGTATATGAGGTGAAAAAAGATGAGTGAAAAAACACCATTCATTGTCTTAACAGTCGTGTTTGTAGTAGGCATGGTAGGATTTGTGATGATGATGACAGATGCAAATACAGGAGCTGTTTCAATATATAAACAAACAAGAGAAGCAGCAGAAACACCAGGAGGAGATCCAGGAAAATACTGGAAAGCAGCTTCAGGCGGAAGAGCTATTTACGGGGGCATAGTCCAGCAAGGCGAGACACAGGCAAATATAATTGAAGAGACCGGAGCACAAGTTGAAGGGGGCCAAGCATATACGCGAGAAGGTCAAGCAACAGGCAACCTAGGAATAGCAGGAACAACGTCTTATCAGGACAAAAAAAGGTCTTGGAAGCGGCTTAATGAAAATGAACGCGGTTGTTATGTTTACAATCAGCCTGTAAGAAGCGGCCAGTTAGGCATGCAGTATGCTGCAGGAACAGAACAACTTAAACACAGCCTTAGAACCCTGGAATGCTATCAATCAGGACAGCAAATCCAAACTGCCGCTGGACAGACATTAACAGTAATGGTGAGATCAGCAATACAAAACAGAGATTTAATATGGGGCGCAGATGACACGTGGTGCTGTTTTAAATCAGGACTACGGGCAACATACTAAGAACAAACATTTATGTAATCAAATAAAAATAAATAATAAATCAAGAGGTGAATAAAAAAAATGGATCAAAAGAGGCATCTTTCACTGGTAATATTAGGAATTGTTGCAGTGATTGCAATAGTGGGATTGATCTTGCTGTTCAAAGGAGCAATGAGCGGAGCCTACAGCATATCCTCTACTGCATATGGAGTGTCTAAATCCTACTCAGGAGCAAAGACAGACAGATGGCAGGAAGTATACGGAAGCTGGGTAACAGGCGTGCCAGAAACATATGAACAGCCAGTATATTACGCAGGATATTATGACACGGGCTCAGCAGTAATGCAGGTAAAGCCAACAATAACAAGGTCAACAAGCGTATTCACTTCACCCTGCTATCCAAACAGGCAAGCCAGCAGGCCAGAACAAATAGACTACTGGATTGGAGATACTGCCTGCCAGATAATCCCGCAGTAAAATTTTATTTTTTTTATCTAATTTGGTGAAATGAATGAAATCTTTTTCATTAGTGATGCTAGGCATTGTGGCAATTATCGCAATAATCGGACTTCTTTTATTATTCCAGATGAAAAACACAGGATCAATAATCCACTCAGTTGAAAAAGTGTATGTGGATGCTGAAAAAGCACAAAACGCGCCAGTAGACAGGTTTTATGGAGCAGGCATCACACCAGAAGGCGTAATATCAACAAAAATAGAAAGAAAAGGAAGGCAGCCGTACAGCGATGTACTAGGGTATGAGCCATGCCCAAAAGGGTATGCATTAGCAAGAATGAGTGAATTCAAACCAGGATGCATAGAAGTAAAATACCCAAGATACTACATAGGCCAAAAGTGCTGCCCAATATCAACAGCACATATTAAAGATATCATATAGGCCAAAAACTGCTATTCAGTATCATCCTACAAGAATAATACCATACGGCGGGTATTCTCCAGGAGCAGGCTGTGAAATATTCTTCTTAAACTTTCTGACAGTAGAAAAAATATCAATACCCAAAGGCTCAAAAGCAGGCCTGGTAAGTTCATCACCACTGCAGATAGAACAAGGCTCGTTAACCAAAGCAACAGCCTTATGATAACCCTCTTTAACCAACTCCTGCTCCATCTCAACAAGAGCCTTTTTAAAATCCTCCTTCTTATTGCCAATAACAAGCACAGCCCGTTTGTACTCTTTCAAAAGCTTGTATGTCTGGTCAGGAGAAAGAGTGTGCCTGCAGGAGTCCTTTACAGCAAACCTATACTTCAGGCCAACCCAGTGATTCACATAAATCTTAGAGGTGTAAATAGACAAGGCCTCATCAATACCATACTTTCTGCCAATTCTCAAGACCACATCAGTATCCCTAACCATAACAGCAAACAAAAACCAAAGGAGTTTAAAAATTTAACTATTTATTGTTAGAACAAGCTGGAAATCATCACACCAGGCTTTCTAACACCCAGAATCTTAAGAATAGCAGGAGCAACATTACCCAACTTTCCATTCTTTAACTTAACACTTAAATCACTCACAAGAATACAAGGCACATCATTAAGAGTGTGGCTGGTCTCCCGCTTGCCGGTAATCTCCTCGCAATTGCCATGATCAGCAGTAATCAAACAGGCAATTCCAAGCCTGCGCGCCCTGCTGACAATTCTTCCAAGACAAGCATCAACAAACTCAACAGCCTCAATAGCTGCCTTAAGGTCGCCCGTATGCCCAACCATATCAGGATTAGCAAAATTAACAATAATAAAATCCTGCTTTTCCAACTGCTTCAGGACAGAATAAGTAATCTTTGCAGCAGACATCCTAGGCCTTAAATCATAAGTAGCCACCTTAGGGCTTGGAACAATCTTTCTTGTCTCGTTTTTAAACGGCTTTTCCCTGCCTCCATTAAAAAAATAAGTAACATGAGCATATTTCTCTGTCTCAGCAATATGAAACTGCTTTTTACCAGCCCTGCTCAAGACCTCTGCAAGCACATGCTTAATCTCAGGCTTTTCAAAAGCAACAGGCAAGCCAAAAGAAGCATCATACTCATACATACACACAAAATCAATCTTTTTCTTTTTTCCAAACTTTCCAAGAGCAACAGCAGAAGTCAACTGCCTTGCCCTGTCCTCGCGATAATTAAAAAAAACAACACCATCACAATCCTTAATACCGCTGTAATCACCAATAACAGTAGGCAGGATAAACTCATCATTCTCACCACGAGCATAAGCCTGCTTGACAGCACTATCAATGCTCTTTGCATGCAGGCCTTTAGCATTCACAACAGCATCATACGCTTTCTTAGTCCTCTGCCAGCGCTTGTCTCTGTCCATAGCATAATACCTGCCAGAAACAGTTGCAATCTTCTCATCCTTAATCTTTTTCTTCAGCTGTCTAATGTGTCTCATAACAGACTTAGGAGGAGTATCCCTGCCATCTGCAAAAACATGAATCAAGACAGGAACATCAAACTTTCTTGCAAGCTTTAGCAAAGCAAACAAGTGATTAATATGAGAATGAACACCAGCATCACTCAACAAGCCCATCAAGTGCAGTCTTCCCTTATTCTTCTTAACCTTCTTGATATTAGAAACCAAAACCTTGTTCCTGAAAAAACTGCCATCCTTAATAGATTCGTTGATGACAGTTACCTCCTGCTTGACAACACGGCCAGCACCAAGATTCAAATGACCAACCTCAGAATTACCCATATAACCCCTGGGCAGGCCAACAGCAGTGCCAGTAGCCTTTAACCTGCAATGAGGGTAATGCTTCCAATAAGAATCAAAATTAGGGGTCTTTGCAAGCTTGACAGCATTACGCTTCCTGCTTTTTCTCAAACCCCAGCCATCCAAAACAATCAAAACAGCCTTACTCATTTTAAAGCCTTTGCAATAGTGCCAGACAAGTCAATCCTGGAAGCAGGATTAGGAATAGTATTAGTTGTGATGACTTTTGCACCAATCTTTTTCAAGCGCTTTAAAGCACCCTCAACAAACAAGCCGTGAACACCAATACAATAAATCTTCTTAGCACCCATCTTCTTAATCTGCTTAATAGGCTCAATCATTGTATGCCCTGTGCTGATAATGTCATCAACAATAACAACATTCTTTCCCCTGAAATCAATATCTGACTTAACCTTAATCCTGACATGCCTGGAGGTATACCTCTTTTTTTTCAGGACAGTTGCATGCACATTAATCTTGTCAGCAATAGCCCTGGCCCACTGATAACTCTCACTGTCAGGACCAACAATAACCTCATTCTTGATATTCTTCTTGATATACTCTGCAATCGCATCATTAGCAGAAAGCCGTTTGGCAGGAATATCAAAAATTTCACTCAAACTGCTTATCCTATGCAAATGCGGGTCAACAGTCATAATCCTGTCACCACAAGTCATCAAGGCAGACATAATAGTGTTAGACTTGCACTCCCTTGAATGAAACCTCTTGTCCTGCCGCATATACGCCAAATAAGGAGCAACAATAGTCACCTTTTTAGCACCCAGCTCTTTAGCAGTCCTTGAAGCAAAAATAATCTCAATCATAATCTCATTAGGATCAGGATGCATAGACTCAACAAGAATAACTTCCTTGCCCTTAACATCCTTTGGAAGCCTTAAATTAGTCTCGCCATCAGGAAAATGCTTAACAACCAAAGAAGAATAAGGCGCCTTTATCTTTCTTGCAATCCTCCTTCCCAGGTCCTGTGAATTAGTTCCTCCAAAAACTACCTTTTTTGCCATTTTATCCTGCCTCCAAACTTTGCCTTTTTACCAAGCTCTTCCTCTATTCTTAATAATTGATTGTATTTTGCCAAACGCTCTCCTCTGCAGGGCGCGCCTGACTTAATCTGGCCATTGCCAAGGCCAACAGCCAAGTCAGCAATAAAACTATCATCAGTCTCACCACTCCTGTGAGAAACCATAACATTCCAATCCTGCTTCAAGGCAAGCTTTGCAGCCTCAAGAGCCTCTGTAACAGTGCCAATCTGATTAACTTTCAACAAAAGAGCATTGCATGAATCCAGGATAATCGCTTTCTGAATCCTCTGCTGGTTTGTGCACAGCAAATCATCACCAACAATCTGCACACCCTTTATTTTTTTATTGAGCTTTGCAAAAGCCTCAAAATCATCCTCAACAAAAGGATCCTCAATTGAAACAACAGGGTATGCACCAGCCATCTCAAGATAAGTGTCTCTTAACTCACCAGAAGACAACTCGCTACCCTCAAGATAATACTTATTTCCCCTATAGAAAGAGGTTGCAGCAACATCAACACCCAGTTTTATTTTTTTATAATAACCCAGTTCATTAACTGCATCCATAATGTAATCCAACGGCTCTTCAAAACAAGTCATAGGAGGAGCAAAACCGCCCTCATCACCAACATTGGTCGCGCTCTTTCCATAATGCTTTGCAATCCTTTTCTTAAGAACATGATAAACCTCAGAACCAATCTGCAGGGCCTCGCTGAAACTCTTTGCCTTGACAGGCAAAAGCATGTACTCCTGAAAATCCAGCTTGTTCTCTGCATGCTTTCCGCCGTTTATAATATTAAACGCAGGAACCGGAAGAAGCAGCTTCTTGCTCTCAAACAAGTTCGCAATGTGGCTGTAAAGAGGAACCCCCTGCTCTAAAGCACTTGCCTTGCAAAAAGCCAGGCTAACAGACAAAACAGCATTAGCACCAAGCTGTTCCTTGTTAGGCGTTCCATCCAAACCAATCAGCAAGTTATCCAATTTTTCCTGATCAAAAGACTTTCCAGAAATCTTTTTTGCAATGGTATTGTTGACGTTCTTTACAGCCTTGCTCACACCCAAACCAAGATACCTCTTTCCGCCGTCCCTTAACTCAACAGCCTCATGCACGCCTGTAGAAGCACCAGAAGGAACACTTGCCCTTGAAACACCCTGCCTTGTGAAAATATCTGTCTCAACAGTAGGATTACCCCTAGAATCAAGAATCTCACGAGACTTAACCTTAAGTATCTTCAACATATCACCTTTTTTAAGAAATAATAGAATAATATGTTTTTAAATGTTGTGGTTAAGCAGCTGGTGGTTATTGGCACGTAGTTATCAATGAGTTGTGTGTTTAACCAATATAATTAACATCATTACAGGATTTCCTTAACTTCTTTATTGCCTTGTTTTTCTGGAGGTCTGCAGGGCTTAACTGCTGCTTCTGCTGGCTGAACTCCCCGTTGATTGCCTCCATTTCCTTGTCGATAGACTTGAAATTAAGCTTGAGATTAAACTTCTTGTTCAAGACCTTGAGAATCTCCCTTGTTCCCTTGACACCAAGATACATCGGATGGCCATAAGTCTCTGCAAGCAAAGAAACAGCTTTCATGTTTTTCCTGCCGGCAAGACCAAGCAAGACACCAGAGACACCAATAATCGGGCCGACAACACCATACAACTCATTATTCAGGTTCTTAATGCTCTTCTTGTAAGCAGTAATCAACTCTTTATTGTTTCCAGTGCAGAAAACAGAAGGACTCTTAGGCTCTGACTTCATAGCAATGCCGCCAAGAGTCACAATCTCACTGCAGCCAAACTCGCTTGCGATATCAAGAACCTTGCTGGAAAACTCATAACAAGACTTTTCATCAATAGGCTGGACATCACCTGCCAAAATCAGCAAATCCTTTTTTCTGTTATTGAACTTCTTGCAATAAACCTCAATAACAGGAAGCTCAACAAGATTATCCTCATTAATGAAAACAGAGTGAGGAAAACTAAAAGAGGTAAACTCAGCAATCTTCTTTGCTTTTATTTCCTCAATAAGAAAATCAGCTGCCAGCTTTCCAACATTACCAATGCCAGGCAGGCCCTCAATAAAGACAGGGTTTTTCAAATTAGGCTTTTTGCCAGTGAACTCAATATTCCACATACCCATCATACCAAACCCTTCGCTTTTCTCCTGTATTCAGCATACCTGTCCTGCGGACTGTATTTTGCAGGGACAACAGTCACTGCCTTTCCACCGCACTTACATTTCTCTTTCATTGTGTAAGCACTGCACTTCTCACATTTAAGGATATGCTTAATCTTTCTCAATCCTCTTGAATTCCATACTAATCTTGTTCTTTTTTGCAAACTTCTCAAGAGCCTCAATAGCCTTTTTCAGCACTTTTTCTGCGCTCTTGTAATCCTCTGACTTGACCCACATGCTATACACGCCTGTGCCCTTGTACTTGATAACAAGTCCGTCTTTGACAGACTCTACCTCTTTCAAGGTCTCTTTAATCAACTCAACACCAGCAGGCTCGTATGAAGAGAGCATCAACTCACCGCCAATCTCAACCTCTGGAGGCTTTATCCTGTGTGTTATGGCATCTGTCAACTGCTTTGCAAGCTTTGCATCAATAAGATTTGAAAAATCAAGAGAGCCAAGCACAACATCCTCAAAAGCAGCAAACATGCTTGGATACTTATCTAGCAGTTTCTGCGAAAGAGTTTTGTACAGCTTCATCTTGTCCTGCTTGTTTTCTTTAGCAACAATCTCAATAATCTTCTCAGCAAGCTGCTCCTGCTTAACCTGATTAAGCTTGTTTCTTTTCTGGGCCTCATTAACCCTTCTTAAAGAGAGGTCAATATGCCCTTTTTCCTTGTCTATCCTCAGAACTTTGCAGACAACCTTCTTGCCCTCAACAACATAATCACGAATATTCCTGATCCTTCCAGGAGCAATCTCAGAAATGTGAATCAAGCCAGTCCTGCCATACTCATCAAGCTTGACAAAAACAGAATGGTACTGGACTCCTGTGACAGTGCAGAGAACTAGCTCATCCTCTTCTGGAAATCCCTCTTTCTTTAACAGCACCTTACTACAGACCCCCTGATATTCTTGAATAAAAAATCACTCTAATACTTCAAGCACCCTTGCCTTAACCTTTGTCTTTCCGCCAGTAGGCTCTGCAAGAGGCTTATTGCAGACAAGACAATTAACCACTGTTGCAGCCTTGCCAAAAACAATCTGCTCATTCTTGCATTTAGGGCACCTAAGCTTGATAAACTTTGCATCAGTTTCCCTGATTGACTTCATTTGAACTCCACCCTCCTTGCACGCCATGCCTTGCCGGCTGTGTGCGCCTTTCTGCAGACAGTGCAGGTATAGCGCAGGTCAACCTTCTTGGACTGCTTTTTTCCAGTCATCTTCCACTTGCTCAAGGCAGGCTTAGAGTAACGACCCTGGGAACCAGAACCTAAAGCACCTCTTTTCTTAGCTCTTTTCTTGCTTCCATAACTTTGCGGATGCGCAGAACCAATTGTTTTTTTCTTAGCCTCAGAAACCTTATGCTCAGTATGTTTTTTGCACTTAGGACAGTGCATTCTTCTAGTCTTGGGTATTTTCATGATAAATCCTCTTATTACTCAGCTGAGCAGGTATTTATTTAAAAAGGTTACGAAAAATGGGACATTTTTCGAACCTCTAAAATCTTTGATTTTAGTAGGTTTTGAAACTAAAGAAGAACTATTCGACTATAGAAGCACTACCTTTATTAATCAAGATATCAGCAATTTCTTTTGGAAGCTCTGCAGTTGTGTCTGGCTCAAAAGGGCCGTATAATTCAAGCTCCTTTCCCACAAACTGCTCAATCTTTTGCAAGAACTTGACATTAACCCTGCCTGCTGCTGCAGAAGGTTCTGTCTCTGGAGCTGATGATGCAGGTTCAGCTTCAGGTTCTGGAGCAGGGGATTCTGAAGAGGGCTCTTGCCATGTAGCAGGCTGTGAAACACCAGAAGACTTTAACTCAAGCAGGCTAAGCAGGATATCCTTTCTGAATGTGTCAAGAAGCTTCACAGCCTCATTATACAATTCATGCTCTTTTGCGAGCAGGTTAGTTGTGTCAATAATACTGGAATTAGTCTTGGACTTGTTCAAGGCCATGTCAATAATCTTTTTCTCTCTTCTCTCATAAATCTCTTTCAAAATCCTCCTGACATTATTCAACTGAATCTGGGTGTTCTCTCTTTCTTCAACAGAAAACATGTCAAACTTGCCAGCAGCCTCCTGAACAATCCTTGTCTTTTCCTTAAGATACTCAAGAACATCACGAAAAAAAGACTCGTCAAGCTTCTGAAGCTCATCCTTGCTCTTCTCCCTGCGAAGAACCTCATACAAGGTCTCATACGTAACCTTTATCTCTTTAGAATCATCTCCCATCATAACCCCCAAGACAAGAAATGCATAGGTTGTATTTATATTTTAGTATTCAATGCCCCTTCTGGCGCCGATTCCCTGCTCCCAGGGATGCTTGACCTGCTTAATCTCACTGACATAATCTGCACGGTCCATAATCAACTGGGGCGCGTTTCTGCCAGTAAGAATAACCTCTACATTATCCGGCTTTTCATCAAGCAGGCGCACAACATCATTCACTTCAATCAAGTTCTTGTCAAGAGCACAATTAATCTCATCAAGAATAACAAGATGATACTTGCCTGACTTAATCACATTAGCAGCATGCTCAAGAGCCCTTCTTGCAGGCTCTCTTTCAGCAGCGTCTGGCAAAAAAATAAACCTGCCGTCAGTACCCTTAATCTCATCTGACCCGTCAAACTCAAACATCTTTGACTGCTTGTCAGCAATAGCATCCTTTCCAAACTGCGCAATCTTGATATTAGGAATGTATTTCTTAACACTGAATAATTCTCCAGTATCACCAGATTTCATGAACTGGATAATATAAGTGGAAAAACCCTGGCCAAGAGCCCGCAGGCTAAGGCCAAGAGAGGCAGAAGTCTTTCCCTTTCCCTCTCCAGTATAAACCTGGATCAAACCTAACTTGCTTGGAGTCATGATTAAACACTGCATTTAGACCAACCGCAATCAGGGCAGGTAGCACAGCCTTCTTTGAAAACCATTGCAGCACTGCACTCAGGACAGTTCTTGTCATCAAACTTGCACTTGCTTCCCTGCTTTTCCTCCTTTTTTTGATCTGCTTTTTCCTCTTTTTTATCAGACTTAACATTAAGAATCTGGCCTTCCCTGCTGCCATCCCTATACACAGTAACGCCCTTGCAGCCGGTATCATAAGCCAGCAAGTAAACCTGCTCAACATCAGCAGTGGTTGCATCGTTCGGGAAATTAACAGTCTTGCTGACAGCATTGTTGGTGTATTTCTGAAAGGCTGCCTGCATCCTGACATGCCACTCAGGTGATATGTCAAAAGCAGTGACAAAAATCTTTCTAAGCTCTTCAGGAATCTCTTCAACACCCTGTATAGAAGCCTTGTCAGTAACTTTCTGGATTATGTTATCTGTATAAAGACCAGTGTCTTTCAGGGCATTCTTGAAATGCTGATTAATGTAAAGCAGTTCCTGGCCGCCCATAACCCTCTTGATATAAGCAATAGAGAACAAAGGCTCTATTCCAGAGGAGCAGTCTGCAATCATGCTGATTGTTCCGGTAGGGGCAATAGTAGTCCTGGCAGCGTTTCTAACAGGCGTCTTATTCTTGTAAATGCTCTTCTGGATGTTTGGAAAAGGCCCTCTTTTTGCAGCAAGCTCTTCAGAAGCAGTGCGTATTTCATCATCAACAAACTTCATCAATTTCTCAGCCAATTGGATTGCCTCTTCAGAATTATAAGGGATCCTCAGCTGGTAAAGCATATCTGCCCAGCCCATCACACCAATACCAATCTTTCTGTTGTTCCTGGTCATCTCTTCAATTTCAGGCAGAGGCAGGTTATTCATGTCAATAACATTATCCATGAAATGCACAGAGAGCTTGCAGCACTCTTTCAAGCCAGGCCAGTCAACAGTCCTGTCCTTTTTAACAAACTTAGCAAGATTAATAGAGCCAAGATTACAGCTCTCATACGGAAGCAGAGGCTGCTCCCCACAGGGATTAGTGCTCTCAATCTCGCCAATCTCAGGAGTTGGATTGTCCTTGTTTATCTTGTCAATGAAAATGATTCCTGGCTCACCGTTTTTCCAGGCCATCAAGACAATCAAGTCAAAAACCTTTTTTGCATTAAGCTTTTTCACAGGCTTATTGGTCTTGGGGTTGATTAATTCATAATCCTCTCCTTTTTTAACAGCCTCCATGAACTTGCCTGTCAAGGCAACTGATAGATTAAAATTATTCAGGACAGTGGTCTTTTCCTTTGCAACAATAAAATCCATTATGTCTGGGTGGTCTATCCTCAAGATGCCCATGTTTGCACCGCGCCTCTTGCCGCCCTGATTAATCACATCAGTAGCAGTATCAAAAACACGAATAAAAGACAAGGGACCGGATGCAGTGCCTTTAGTGGAGATAACAATATCATTTCTTGGCCGTATCCTTGAAAAACTAAAGCCAGTGCCTCCACCGCTTTGGTGTATTATTGCGGTATTTTTTACAGAATCAAAAATCTCCTTGATGCTGTCACTCACAGGAAGAACAAAGCAGGCAGACAACTGCTGCAGCGGAGCGCCTGCATTCATCAAAGTAGGAGAGCAGGGCATGAATTTCATAGAAGTCATAGCCTCATAAAAAGCGTCTTCTGTCTTTTTTGCATCACCGCCGTATTTTGGTTCTGCCAAAGAGATATTCTCAGCAACCCTGCTGAATAATTCCTCAGGAGTCTCTATTATGTTTCCAGCAGGATCTTTTAATAAATACCTTCCCTTGAGAACTGCAAGTGAATTAAGCGAGACCTTTATAGAAGTCGGCTTGCCAAGCATAACCTCTCTTGCCTCCCGCACTTCCTTGTGCCTTTGCCTGTAAAGAATGTAAGCTTTTGCAGTCTTTCCATGGCCCTGGTCAATAAGAACAGTCTCCACAATATCCTGTATCTCTTCTACATTCGGAATCTTTTCTCCAAACTTCTTGTTAAGGACATGCTCGACCTGCTTTGCAAGATCATCAGCCCTTGCCCTGTCTTTTCCTCCGACAGCAACAGCAGCCCTGTAAATTGCAGTGGATATCTTTATCCTGTCAAACGGCGCCAACTCGTTGTTACGCTTTTTTATTTGTGTTACTACCATTTTAAACCCCTCATCTTTTTAGTTTTTCAACCTCTTTAGCAAACTGCCTGGGGCTCCTGAAGCTCCTGTAAACAGACGTAAAACGCATGTAAGCAACACCGTCAAGCTTTTTTAGCTTTTGTATAACCAGGTCTCCAACTATCTTTGTAGGTATCTTATTGGTGTGCTTCTGCCTGAGCTCTGCCTCTATGCAGTCCAGCATGCTCTCAATCTGCTCGACTGTGACAGGCCTTTTTTCACAAGCCTTTAGAATGCCGTGCATTAGTTTCTGCCTGTCAAACAGCTCTATTTTTCCATTTTTCTTGAGAACACTTAAAGTATTTTCTATGCGCTCATAAGTAGTGAATCTCTTTGAGCATGACCTGCAGGAACGACGCCTTCTAATTGAATCAAGGCTGGGCCTGCTGTCAAGAACACTTGTTTCTGATTTCAAGCAATACGGGCATCTCATTGAATCACCTTTTTTCATCAGTGAAAAGTAGCAAACCACAAGATATGGTGGTTGCACTTTAGAATATATACAATAAGACAGGCTTGTATTTAAACATTGTTAGAAAACAAAATATATGTTATGAAAATATAAATCAGAACTATTCTTTTGCAAGTTCCTCATTAAGATCCTTTATTAAAGCTTTTATTTTTTCATCATCAAGGCCATGCGCCTTAGCACCATCCTCAATAGACTCTCCCCTTGCAGCAGGGCAGCCAATACAGTGCATGCCAAACTTGAAGAAAATCGGAGCAAGCTTTTCGTGCTTTTCAACAACCTCGCCGATAATATCTGTTTTCTTGATTTCCTCTGCCATACTGCTCTGGAGAAAGCGGTGGTATTTATAGGTTTTGGAAAGAAACCTGTGGATCAGAACAGTTTAAAATCGAAATATTTATTTACTTGTTAAAAGGCATTTATACTATGGAGGTATTGGATTTAAGCAAGAAGGCTTGGGATGTGATTGGAAAAAGAACTGCTTCTCCTTATATTAAACATAAGACTTATTTGAAAATGTTTAATCTGTTTTGTAAAAGCCTGCCGAAAAATGCTTGTGTTCTGGACCTGGGATGTGGTCCAGGAGTGCCAATAACTAAAGAACTAGTTAAAAGAGGTTTCAAGGTTACTGCAGTTGACATATCTGACACAATGATTAGCCTGGCAAAGAAGAATGTTCCAAAAGCTTTATATATGTTACTATAATAGTAACAATTGTTATTAAAATGATAACAATTTTAAAATCTGGATTTTGGAAGATTATGCAGCTTTTTTATAAGGATAAGAATGCAAAGCTTCACTTGAGAGAAATTGCCAGGCAGACTAAACTTCACGAACCTAGTGTTACACGATTTTTGCAGTCACTTGAAAAAGAGAAAATTCTTAAATCTGAAAAAGAAGGTAATCTTAAGAAATATTCATTAAAAAGAACTGTTCATGCTTACGCAGTTATGGAATTATTTGATATTGAGCGGTTTGAAAAGCTTCCTAGTATTAGAAAGAATGCAATACGCGCTTACCTGGATAAGCTGCCTGAAAAGCCGGTTTTTGCTGTGCTTTTTGGCTCTACTGCAAAAGGAACATACAAAGAAGATTCAGATATAGACATTTTGATAATCACCAATAATAAGATTTCTGCAAGAGGTGCTGAAAAAGAAGCAGATGCACTGGCTGCAATAAAAATCAGTACATTTCAAATAAAATATAGTGATTTTTTAACAGAATTAAAAATGGAAGAGGACAAAGTAGTACAGTCCGCACTGCAGTCAGGATATCCTTTAATAAATCATATACGCTATTATGAGGCATTGTATAATGAAAGAGTATGATGTTCAAAAATTAATAAACACCCCAGAAATAGTCGATGCAAAGATAAAAGAATGCATTAATAATAAACTCCTGTTTAAGCAGGATATAGATAGAGCAGAAATAAAAGGCCATTTGCTCAAAGCAGATCACAATCTCAGATTTATTGCAGAAGTGCAGGCAAAAGATTTTCCTGACTGGGCAATAACAGGATGCTACTATGCCTGTTATCATGCAGCGCTTGCACTGATACAAACAAAAGGCTACACATCAAAGAGCCATCTTGCAACAATGTGTATTCTTATTAAAGAATTTTATAAAAACGAATTAACTGAGGAAGATATCGCGCTTTTATCCAAGTTCCTGGACTACAAGGATATACTGTTTTATGTAGAAGCAAAAAACAAAAGAGAAGATGCGGCATATTCCACAAAAACATTGTTTGACAAAAAAGAAGTGAAAAAATTAAGAATACAGGCAGTTCTTTTTGTGAACAAAATCAAGAATATTCTGAATAGAGGCATATAAAGAAATAGGGTTCAAGTTCAAGACAATCAGGAGTATGTTTGGGTGATGGAGAAGTGAATCTTTATAAATATCTGGCATGTACTAGCGAATAATGAAAAAATCCTTACTGACTATTATTTTGGTAATACTAATAATCTTGATTGTGTTGTGTGGGGGCCTGTTAGCTTTAATAATTCTCGGAGAATCTGTTGGAGATTCTATTAAAGACAAATTGGAGAGTGGGGAGCTGCGTGCAAACAGGATTCAAATTGATTGCCTAACCTGCAACAATAATCCTTTAGATGTCCAAGAGTGTATTTCATTTCTTCAGGAAAACAAGGATAACCCGCAAATTGCAGGAGCAGGCGAGTATGGATTTGATATTGACAACATACAACATGTTGAAAAAAGAGTTATGCTAATGAATTTTAATGACCTGACTGTTCGCTGTATTTATCGTAATTGAATTCTCTTATTTTATCCTTGCTTCTCTCTGCTTAAACTCCTTAAGCCAGGAGCCATTCTCAATATTCATGGAAAAAGAGAACCAGTCAGGATTCTTTGCCCTGATGAACTTAAGGAATCTCTTCTGCTTTTCCTGAGGCCATTTGTTGAATACCTCTGCAGTCTCGCAGAGATAATCCTTGAAGCAGAAATTTCTTTTTCTCAATTCTTTTCCTGCAAGCTTTGGATGAAGGGGGCAGATAATCCTATTATTTTGTATGGTGAGATTATTGCAGACACCGCAGGCCCTGACATCACCAGAGTTTTCCCGCTCTGCAAAGCTCCTAAGATTCCTGAACTGCCTGAATGTAATAGTATTCCTCTTAAAAGCCTCTGCAAGATCCTTCCTGCCAGGCACAGCACCATCAATAATACAGCACCCAAAACAGTAATATTTTCCAAAAGCGCATAATTCTGAAAAAGCCATATACTGTATAATAACCTGTGCCAGTTTTAAAGCTTTGTGCATATTCAGTAAACAAAAAGCTTTTAAAGGGGCAATAAATTTTAGCACAGCATGGCAAAAGTACCAGAAGAAAACCCATGCAACGGCTGCCCAGCACTATGCTGCAAATTTGTGGCGGTAGAACTGGACGAGCCAGACTGCGAGACAGACTGGGACGAGATAAAGTGGATGCTGTGCCATGAAAACATTACAGTATACAAGGACAATGAAGGGGACTGGCTTGTAGAGTTTGCAACAAACTGCAGGATGCTTGATAAAGACGACAACTGCAAAATCTATGACAAAAGGCCACAGCTTTGCAGGGACCATGATGCAGAAAGCTGCGTCAGGCACGGAGAAGGCGATGTCTATGAAATTCTCTTTGAAAAGCCAGAAGATGTTAATGAATACCGGGAGCTCCTGAAAAAAGGGCCAGTGCCAAAGTTTCCCCTGCCAAAAAAGAAAGAGTAATTCTCAAAAACTTTAAATAATACAGAAGAAGCGTTCTAGATATGGCCACAAAAGAAGAGGCAGTAAAAGTACTCAAGATACTTCATAAATATCACACAGGACTTTCCATGCTCGGCACAATTAGCAAGTCCAGAAATGCATACAAGATGCTGATAAGCACAATACTCAGTGCAAGAGCAAGAGATGTTGTGACACTGCCTGTTTCTAAAGAACTTTTCAAGAAGTATCCTACAGTAAAAAGCCTTGCAAATGCAAAACAAAAAGATGTTGAAAAAATAATCAAGAGAATAGGATTCTACAAGAACAAGGCTAAAAACATAATAAAAGCAGCAAAAACAATGCAAAACAAATATAAAGGCAAAGTGCCACGAGATGAAAAAGAGCTGAAAAAACTGCCAGGAGTAGGGCAGAAAGTGGCTGCATGCATGCTGGTTTACGCCTTTGGAAAGCCGGCAATACCAGTAGACACGCATGTTTTCCGGGTGAGCAACCGCCTGGGATGGGTCAAGACAAAAACCCCTGAGAAAACACAAGGCGCCCTGGAAAATCTAGTGCCGAAAAAATACTGGATGATTGTCAATGAAGTGCTTGTGCTTCACGGGCAGACAATTTGCCTGCCAAGAATTCCAAAATGCTCAAAATGCCCTGTGAACAAACACTGCAAAAAGAGAGGTGTAAAAAAACATGATTGATGTTGTCTACCTGCTGATAGGAGTATTTGTAGCATTATGGGTAATCACATTCTTATTATTATCCAAAGACATATTTAAAACAGGAATAGTAAAAGTGCACAAAGTGAAAATAAAAGAAAGAGAATCATTCTGGATGATGATTGTTGTCAACACGCTGTGCATAGGCATAATTGCCGGAGAATTCATCAAGCTAAGGCCTGCAACAACAATATACAGTTATGTAGGGGTGCTATTGATATTCATAGGAGGCTTGATAAGAATATACGCAAGAAAAGAACTTGACAGATTCTTCAGCTTTGAGGTGGTCGTGCAAAAAGACCACAAGCTAGTCAAAAAAGGGCTCTACAAACACATAAGGCACCCAATGTATCTTGGAATGCTGCTCATATTCTTTGGACTGGCAATAGCGTTTTCCTCTTTTTACGGAGTGCTTGCACTGATAGTCTTTTATATCCCTGCGCTGCTTTACAGGATAAGCGCAGAAGAGGGAATATTGATAAAAGAATTTGGAAAAGAATACCTTGCTTACATGGAAAAAACCAAAAAAATAATTCCAAAAATATACTAAGGGTGGTAAAATGACAGAACTAATATACATGAATGACTGCTATGCAAAAGAATTTGATGCAGTTGTGAAAAAAGTTGACGGCAAATTCATTGTATTAGACAAAACAGCATTCTATCCACAGGGCGGAGGACAGCCAACAGACAAAGGAAAGCTTATAACAGACGGAGAAGAATATACAGTGATGTTTGCAAAGAAAAAAGGGCCGGACGTGAGCCATGAAGTGGACAAAGAAGGCTTGCAAACAGGTGATAAGGTGCACGGAGCGCTTGACTGGGACAGAAGACACAAGCTAATGAGAATGCACACAGCAGCACACATACTCTCAGAAATATTCCACAAAGAAACAGGAGCAATGATAACAGGAAACCAACTGAATACAGACAAGTCCCGCATCGATTTCAGCCTAGAGAACTTTGACAGGGAGAAAATAAAAGAATATACTGCAAAAGCAAACGAGATTGTTCAAAAGGATCTGCCGATCAAGATATACACACTTCCAAGAGATGAGGCGATTAAAATACCCTCTGTAACAAAACTTGCAAATGTCCTGCCTCCAGCTGTAAAAGAATTGAGAATGGTAGAGATAGAGGGATTTGACACGCAGGCAGACGGCGGAACACACGTAAAATCAACAAAAGAGGTGGGAGAGATAGAAGCAGTTAATGCAGAGAACAAAGGAAAGAACAACAGAAGAGTATATTTCACGCTCAAATGAAACTAAAGGAAATCTGGAAAGAAGTTGACAAGCTAAGCAAGGAATTTCCCAGCAGATATAATCCAATAATGGGAAACGGGAAATGCAAAAACCCAAAATTCATGCTGGTTTTTATCAACCCAACCAAGGCAAATATAAGCTCTCATCCAGGATGGAAAGGCTTTAGAGCACCGTTCATAGGCACAAAACCAGTATGGAGAGTCCTCCATAAGGCAGGCCTGTTCAACAGCCAGCTGATGAAAGTCATAGAAAAAAGCGACACCTGGTCCACATTTCTCGCAGAAAAAGTCTATAAATCAATCGCAAAACAAGGGCTTTACCTGACAAACATCGTCAAATGGACAGGGGAAACAGCAGACCTCCCCAAAGCCAGAAAAATAAAAGCATATATTCCTCTCTTGAAAGAAGAAATCAAGATAGTGAATCCCAAATACATAGTCACAATGGGGCTGATACCATTTGAACACCTGACGGGGCGCAAGATAAAACTAGGGGAGTATTACAAAGAAGCAATGAAGACAAAGAAATTAAGAACTTATGGCCTGAAAATTGATTCTGAGACATATAAAGTGATACCTTCTTACTTTCCTGTAGGAAGAGGGGAGCCTAAGAAAGCAGTTGAAATACTAAAGCTTTTAAAGAAACTGCCGTGAACAGCATACATGCAAAGAATACCTCAGTATGTTGGGGCTCAAAATGAATACTGCATAGATTTACTTATTTCATTTGACAGGCCGACAGAAGAGATAAACAGTGAACTAAAAAGAGAAGAACTTTTTGGGATATGTGGAGAGCCTTTTGGGGGAAGATTCACACTAAATGCAAGAGGAAACACGGTTCTTGATGAAACCAGCTACCCAATTGACACATTATCCTGGTTTGTGCGCAACATCAGGCAGTACCTGCAGACAGGTGCATATGCAGAAGAAGGCATAAACAAATATTACCTTGAAAGAGACAAAACAGGCACAGAGGATGACGGGGGCAAGTTTGACCACTGGCGCAGAACACACCTTTTACGCGGGTGGGAGCCAAACCCAACTGTCTGCATACAACCAGTGCCTGGCAAAAGAATTGCTGAAATCAGCTGGCTGGATTACAGGCGGAGAGCATTCAAGACAGAGGTACCAATAGGAATCTATAAACTGCAGCTTGCACAGAGCGCAAAAAGAATTGCTTCAGAACTGCAAGATAACCATCCTTTGATACAAGATAGATACGACTTTATGGAATTTCTTGACTGGACAATAGATATTTCAAGATTATAGCAACAAGAAATCCATCTGCAGGACTTAAAAACAAAAAATTAATAAGCAGATTCTTTTGTAATCCAGAAACATGTTCAAAAGAGGCAGAGTAAGAAAAGAATACAAAGGATTTTTCAGAAGAAACAATCTCTGGGTAGCATCAGCCACACTAATGGGCACAATAGTGGGAGCAGGAGTTCTTGGAATACCATATGCAATAGCACAAAGCGGGCTATTCATCGGAATAATACATTTACTGGTGCTGGGCCTGATAATCCTCATACTTCACCTATGCATAGGAGAGATATCACTAAGAACAAAAGGGATACACCAGTTATCCGGCTATATGGAGAAATACCTTGGTAGATCAGGAAAATACTTCATGATGCTCTCAATGATGATCGGAATATACGGAGCACTGACAGCATATATCCTGGGGCAGGGAGAGATATTCAGTACAATAATCGGCGGCCAGCCATGGCTATACTCACTTGCATTCTTTCTGCTGGCAGCAGCAGTATTATACCACGGCATAAAAGCCACAGGAAGAGCAGAACTGGCAATAACAGCAGTAATGGTGATAACAATATTCTTGATAGGAGCATTTGCATATGACAAGATAAACCCTGCATACCTGACAGGAATACACTTAAAAAACTTCTTCCTGCCATACGGAGTGATACTATTCGCGTTTGTAGGGACAGCAGCAATACCAGAACTAAGACTAGAGCTTGCAAAAGACAAACAAAAGCTCAAGAAAGCAATAATAATAGGAAGCGTAACACCAGTAGTACTGTATTTTATCTTTGCCTTTATTGTCCTGGGAATAGTAGGGCTTGGCAACTTTGACCTGCTGGGACCAAATGAAAGAATAGCAACAGTAGCATTAAGCATATTTTCAGAACCACACCTTGCATTCATAGCAAACCTGTTCGCAGCATTTGCAATGCTGACATCATTCCTCGGGCTTGGACTGGCACTAAAAGAAATGTATATGTATGACTGCAAGCTTCACAAGCACACAGCATTCTTTTTAACAGTAATCCCCCCACTATGCATTGCAATGCTGGGGCTGACAAGCTTTATAACAATAATCGCATTTGCAGGGGCAGTGGCAGGAGGAATAGACGGCATACTCATAATGCTGGCATACTGGAAAGCAAAGGAAAAAGGGGAAAGAAAACCAGAATACAGCCTCACAATAAGCAGAACACTAACAGCATTGCTAATACTGGTTTTCTCATTCGGAATAATATACCAGCTCTGGAGCATAATCTAAAGCCACTGGACAGGCACGCGCAGGACTTATAAACAAAACAAATTCTTGAGACTGCAATGATAAGAGAGAGCTTTATCTTTTTAGACAAAATAAGCCATAAAACAGAGCAAAACATATGGAAACAAGGCGTTTCCTGCTGGAATGACTTCTTAAAAGCAGAGAAAATAAAAGGAATATCAAAGAAAAGAAAGGAAAAATTTGATTTACAATTACTTGAGGCAAGGCAGAAATTATTAAAGGATGCTGCAGAATACTTTGCTTCCTTGTTACCCTCAGGCGAGCACTGGAGACTTTATGAACAATTCAAGGACGAAACAATATTTCTAGACATAGAAGGAAACGTGTCTGTAATAGGATTATTTGACGGGTATGAAACAAAAACAATGGTGAGAGGATTTAATTTTGACAAAAGATTACTGGAAAAAGAAATATCAAAGCATAAACTGGTAGTTACTTTCAATGGTTCAAGCTTTGACCTGCCTGCTTTGAGGAGATACTTTAACTTTGACTTCAAGATACCGCATGTTGACCTGCGGTTTGTGTGCCAAAAAATAGGATTAACAGGCGGATTAGAGCATATTGAACGGCAGTTAGGAGTAAAAAGAAAAGAAGAGACATTCAAGGATGAAATAGACATTGCCTTTCTCTGGAGAAGATGGCGGATGACCGGAAACAGGAAATACATTGAACTGCTTGTTCAATATAATGAAGAAGACATAGTGAATCTAAAACCAATTGCAGAGCATGCAATCAAGAAATTATGGGAAACCACAAGATTTAAATAACACAGCCAAAAAATGCACTCCGAGGTGAGTGAAGACAAAATGACATACAATCCAAGAGAAGTAGAGTGCAGAATGCAGCCAAGCAGCGTATTTGAAGACGGGAAAGTAAAAATGCTTCCTTTATCAAAAGAAGATGCCCAAGACGTATTAACAGACCTTGTACAATACGAGTTAGGACACTGCAGAACACTGGAAGATGCAAGAGAAACAGAGCAAAAACTAAAGCGAATATCAGAGCTCACAGAAATGGACGTAGCAAGATACACAGGGTTTGTACAGGCAACAATCAGAAGAATTGAAGAAGAAAATCATTAGATACCTTTTTATATCTTCTATTTTTTCATTTTTAATATGAAAATACTGCACATACCTGCAAAATCAACAGCAGATCCAAAACTATCAGAATCAGCTCTGAATGCACTGCCTGCAAAGCTGGGTGCGGTAACAACAATACAGCATCTGCATGAATTAGACAAAGTTATCTCACAGTTAAAAGAGGCTGTAAAAGGAGGGCAGGTATTAGGATGCAATGTTGATACTGCAAAACAGATAGCAGACAAAGTGGATGCATTTCTTTTCATCGGCTCTGGAGAATTTCATCCAATAGCAGTTGCTTTAGAGACAGGCAAGAAAGTGTTCAAATGGAATCCCTTGACACAAAAACTATCTGTTGTCAAGGATGAAGATATTGAGAAATACAAAAAAAGAAGAAACGCAGCACTGGCAAGATTTCTTTCCTCAAATAAGATAGGAATATTAGTTTCAGTAAAGCACGGGCAAAACAGAATAGATAAAGCATTGGAATTAGCTGCAAAAAAAGACAAAGAATATTACATATTTGCATTTGACACACTAAACCCTTCTGACCTAGAAAACTTCCTGTTCATAGAGTGCTGGGTAAACACAGCATGCCCCAGGATTGCAGATGAGAAAGTGAGCATAATCAACATAAGTGAACTGCCATGAAAAAAACAATCTTAATACCATTACTCTTTGCTTTAATTGCCTGCACTTCCAGGCCTTGTGTTGAAATAGGTGATACAAAAGTGTCTGTAGAAGTGCCTGAAACACCTGCAGAGATGGCAAGAGGACTTATGCACAGAGAGCATTTAGGGGAGAATGATGGAATGCTTTTTGTCTTTGACGAAGAAAGAAAACACGGTTTCTGGATGAAAAATACATTAATTCCTCTAGATATGGTATTCATCAATTCAGAAAATACAATAGTTGATATCCTAACTGCAGAACCGTGTGAAAAAGAACCCTGCAAAAATTATATACCAAAAGCAGAGGCAAAATACGTGCTTGAAATAAATTCAGGATTTTCAGAAAAACACAACATTCAAATAGGAGAAGAGGTCAAGCTAAACATATGAAACCAAAAGTATTAGTAGGGTGTCCGACATGGGACGGGAAAAAATACTGCTTGAAAGAGTATGCAGAGGCACTCAAGAAACTAACTTATGATAATTTTGATGTTCTCATTGTTGATAATTCCAAAGAAAGCGGGTATTCAAAAATGATAGAAGCACTAGGATTTAAAGTCTTTCGAAATGAGTGGCATGACAGTGCAAGAGAGAGAATAAAGCAAAGCAGAAACAAAATAAGAAAATATGCCCTGGAGAATGATTATGATTATTTCCTGAGTTTAGAGCAGGACGTGATTCCAGAACCAGATATTATACAGAAACTAGTAAGGCATGACAAGAAAATAGTATCAGGAATAGTTTACAATAATCTGCCAGTAGGCAATAAAATAGAACTAATGCCAATGGCATATGTAGAGCATCCAGTAGATCCGACAGGGCTATGGTATCTGCCAAAACAAGAGCTGGAGAAAGAACAATTAGTTGAATTGAAAGCTTGTTCTTTTAGCTGCGTGCTTATTCACAAAGATGTCCTTGAGAAGGTTGAGTTCAGATATGAAGAAGGCTTTGATGACATGATGTTTTCTTTAGATGTGATTAACGCAGGATTCAAAATATATGCTGACACTTCAATGGTTCCAAAACATCTGCACGGAAGCTGGGACGGGATTGAGAAATAGCAATGAAACAAAGCATAAAAGAGGCGATAAATAGAATAAAACCAGCAGAACTGGGTTTTGATTCTATTAAAATAAATTCTTTCAAAAAACTAGGCCTTGGTGAATGCAACCTTAACTATATTTTTTCCATCAAAAACAAGAAATTCGTATGTAGAGTGAACTTCTGCGGTGAGACTGAAAGAGTAAAAAAAGAATATGCCTGCCTTAAAGCAATTGAAGGACTTGATGTAGGGCCCAAAGCAGTTTATCTACATAAAGCAGACAGATCCTGCCTGCAGAGCTTTATAATCCTTGAATACATTGGAGGCAAGCCATTCCGGATGCGAAAAAGAGATTATACTGCTGCGCAAGCAAAAGAATTAGCAATTGTTCTTGCAAAATTGCATAACAAAAAAAGCAAACTATTGAAAAAAGACAAAAAATGGCTCTCTTACAAAGAAAACCTCAAACAAAGCAAAGAATTTGAAAGAAAAATCAACAAATACACAAACAACGAATTTGCCGGTGAATTAAAAAGGCTGCATACTTCTATTAAAGACGCCATGCCAAAAAAAGAAACGCATAAAATTGGACTTACTCACGGAGATGTGTATCCCCAGAATATTATACAAACAAAAAACAATAAGCTAAAACTAATTGACTGGGAATCACTTGAGTTATCAGACCCTGCAAGAGATATAAGCTGTGTTATGATAAACCTTGGCTTCAAAGGCAGATTACTCAATCTATTCCTGAAAGAGTATCACAAAATAAGAAAAGACAAAACAGTCTTAAGCAGAGCAAGAAACTATGCAATACTGATGAGACACCATTATCTGCTCTGGGAGATAATTCGCTCTTTTGAGATAATAAACAAAAAACTGCCGACAGAATACCTGAGAAAAACAACAGCAAGACTGCATATAGCAGAAGCAAAGCATCAATACAGACAGTTAAAGAAAACAATAAAGCTTCCAGAAATAGATGTTGATTCTTTTTTTAGGAATACAAGATAAACACTGGGAGGGAATTGAGAAATAACTATTCCCACACACATCTAGTTTCATTAGAAATCCTTGGCTGGTATGGCGGGTCTTCATGAGCAAATCCTTCTTGCTTGGAGTATGAAATTATTTTTTTACCTTCTACAACCATGCATCTGCTTAGCCAGCCACCGCCGCCAGGACTGCCTCCTTGAGCGTCTCGCAAGACATAAAACTGTTTTCCATCTGTTGTTCCCTCTGCCTCAAACCGCGATCTCCGCCCCACGGATTCACACCGAATTCTTTTAAAATTCAATTTTGATACATCCTGCTTAAACTCACTGGTTATGCTTTGCCTTACATTATCATAGCATTCTTTTTTACCATAACTTGACTCAATCTCAGGCATTGAACAGCCTACAAGAAATAACAATGAAATAAGGAGTGCAAGCAGCCTCATGATTTTTGAAAAATGCATTAATTATTTAAATATTACCATACCTTTAAAAATCTCTTATCTATTCTTTCTCTCATGGCAGAACTATTGGCACCAGTATCCGACAGAGTAATGCTGACAGCTGCAATAGATGCAGGAGCAGACTGCGTCTATTTTGGACTGCAGAAATTAAACATGAGAGCCACTGGCAAGAATTTTACACTGGAAGAACTGCAGGAAATAGTGAAGCAGTGCCATGACAATAATGTAAAAGTATTCCTGACAGTAAACACAATAGTTTATGACAATGAACTAGAAGATGTAAAAAAAGTTATTTCAGGAGCCAAGAAAGCAGGAGTAGACAACATAATATGCTGGGACATGGCAGTGATAAAGGAGTGCAAAAGACAAGAAATGCCATTCCATATATCAACACAGGCAAGCGTTGCAAACACAGAAGCAGCAAAATTCTACAAAAACCTAGGAGCAGAAAGAATAGTCTTAGCAAGAGAATGCAAACTAGAGGATGTAAAAGCAATAAAACAAAATTCAGGAATAGAAGTAGAGGCATTTATCCACGGGGCAATGTGCGTGAGTGTCTCAGGAAGATGCTTCATGAGCCAGCACATGTTCAACAGAAGCGCTAACCGCGGTGACTGCCTGCAGCCATGCAGAAGAGAATATAAAATCATTGATGAAGAAAACAACGAACTAGTGCTTGGAGAAAATTATGTAGTGTCACCAAAAGACCTCTGTGCTTTGCCATTTATAGACAAACTAATAGAGGCAGGAATAGACTGCTTTAAGATAGAAGGCAGGGTAAGAAGCCCAGAGTATGTAAAAACAGTTGTGTCAGCATACAGAGAAGCAATAGATGCCTATGAAAAAAGAGAATTTAACAAAGAATTAGCAGACAAACTAGTTGAAAAACTTAAAAAAGTATACAACAGAGGATTTTCAAGCGGGTTTTACCTGGGACTTCCAACTGCAGATGACTTCACAGACAGGGGAGGAAGCAAGGCAGCACAAAGAAAAACATATGTCGGTTATGTAACCAATTTCTTCAAAGAGCAGGGTGTTGCTGCAGTAAAGCTAGATGCAGGCGCAGTAAAAAAAGGAGACAGGATAATGATACAAGGAGAAAAAACAGGAGTGCAGGAACAAACAACAGAATCAATGCAGATAAACAAAAAACCAGTAGAAAAAGCAGAAAAAGAAATGGTAGGAATAAAACTAAACTTCACAGCAAGAGAGAACGACAAAGTATACAAGATAGAATCAAACAAATAATTCTGGGCCAGAATCCTCTGTGCTAGAAAGCCAAACAGAACCAATGCCCTGGCCAACTTTATAAGAGGCATCATACATCACGCTGGTAAACATATCAAAAAAGCCTTTTTTCTCCTTATACTTCCTGAACTTAACAGTGATGTTCAACTCTTTTCCAAGCATCTTCTTGGCATCTTCTGTAGTGCCAATAAAATCAATCAAGCCAAGCTCTTTAGCCTCATCACCAAAATAAATATAACCATCTGCAATATCATACACGTGCTCAATATCAAGGCCCCTGTTCTGGGCAACAGAATTAATAAAAATCTCATGCAATCTGTCCAATCTTTCCTGAACCTTTTTCTGCTCCTCAAGAGACATTTCCTTGTAAGGAGACATGATATCCTTGTATTTTCCTGCTATCAATCTTCTGTAAGTCACGTTATAATCATCCATCAGGCCGGCAAACTCAAGATACGAACTCCTAACACCAATAGAGCCAATAGTAGAGAGCCGATTAGCAAAAATCTTGTCAGCAGCAGAAGCAACCCAGTATGCTCCTGAAGTGCCCATCTCATGAATCACAGCAAAAGCAGGCTTTTCAGCCCTATTGATGGCCTCTGCAATCTCAACACTTCCAACAGGCGTGCCCCCAGGACTATCAATATCAAAAAACAAGGCCTTAACGCTGTCATCCTCCTCTGCCTCCTGAATCCACTTCACAACAGTGCCAGACTTAACACCACCCTTTGCCCAGACATCAGTACCGCCAGTAGTAGTGATAGTCCCTTTAACAGGAATCAAGGCAACATTACCATCAAAAACAACCGGCTCTGTAAAAAAAAAGTTCAGGACATTAATGAAAAGAAGGCCGACAAAAACAAAAATCATTGCTGTAATAAAAAAACCAAGAACAGCACCAAGTGTCTTGAAAAACCCAGCTATATTAAAACCTCTTTTTTTTACCATAATAAACAGTATTTTAGAGTAAGAATTTATAAATGTTTTTATTAAACAAACTGTGCAAGCTCTTTAATCAATTCTTCAGCAGTCTTTGTGGCTTTTCTTGCACTGCGGGCCTTTTTCCTGACTTTTTTAATCACAATCTGCTTTTCAATCACTTTTCTCTTAAAAGGCCAGAACCCCTTTTCAACAGAAACAGGCTCTTCATGCGGAACCTCTTCCTCAACAAACTGAGCAGGAGCAACCTCTTTCTTAATATTGATTCCAAAAATTACAGAAAGCCTGCTAGAGAGCCGTTCAAGCTCCTTTCCTGCAGGCAATCCAAGAGTGCCAAGCAATCTTATATATGTTTTGGCAAGACATTTCTTCAGATGCTTATTGCCATAAAACCAGTAATTTGCACCGCCCTGGCCTTTTTGAAGAGGGTCAAAAATTGCATTCAGCCTGCGCTCTACATCTGCCCAGTCTTTTGCCTGCTCAACAAGAGCACAAGCAAGATTCCTGATTGTCTTACCCTCTGCACTTCCTTTCAATAGATGTTTGCCAATCTCTACTGCGCGGGCTTCCCATCTTCCGCCTTGTTCATAAATAACCTGAAAATGCTCCTGAAAAAGCCTTGCAACATCCTCTGCCATAATTCACATATTTGCTTGAAGGTATATAAATTTTTTGGCCGTATCAAACAAAAGCCTTATAAATAGCCCTCATTAACAGATAAATATGGGTAAAAAGCCACAAGGCAGAAAACCGCGCGAAAATAAACCGCAGTTATCTGCAGAAGAGCAAGAGCAGCAAAAGCTCGAGATGATGAGAAGAACCCCTACACCACGGGGAAACCAAGTCATAGGCATCTGCGAACAGAGGGTTGGCGGCTCAAGAATGAAAGTCAGGTGCATGGACGGCAAGATAAGAATATGCAGGATACCAGGAAGACTAAAAAGACACCTATGGATAAGAGAGGGAGACGTCCTCTTAATAGAGCCCTGGGAGCTGAGTGCAGATAACAAAGGAGATGTAGTATTCAAATACAGGCCAATACAAATACAGGCCTTAAAGAAAAAAGGATTATTAAAAACACTTGAAAGCGAGGAATTCTAAAATGAAAAGGGCCATACTGTTCTTGGTGTTGTTTGTGTTATTTGCAGGCACTGCTGCAGCAGATTGCACAGACACAGACGGCGGAAAAAACTATGCAGAAAAAGGAGAGACCAAGATAATCAGCGGAAAAGAAGATATCTGTATACTAAGCCCAAGCGCAGAGGTAAGACAGGACACAAGCGCACACCTTAAAGAATACTATTGTGACCATGATGACCAGATTAAATCAGAAATAATAGAGTGCACAAGAGAGGGCTTTGAAAAATGCGAAATGGGAAAGTGCGTAGGCGGTGAAGGAGAAGCAAAAGCAAAAGACCAAAACTACACAGCACCAAAACCAGCAGCATTCTGCGGAGATTCAATCGTGGATGAAGGGGAAGAATGCGACCCAATGAACAAAATCTGCTTTGATGACGAAGGAAACATAGGCCTGTGCAATGAATACTGCAAATGCGAAATCAAGATAACCAAAGAAGGCACAAAAACAGACTCAGGCGATACAGCTGGTACAGACACTAATGAAACAACAGATGTAGAGATAGACACTCCGACTGAAAAAGAAGCAGAGCCAGAACCAGTCGTGGTGAAAAACGAAGAGCCAGAACAGGAAAAAATAACCGTGGAAATAACAGAAAAGAAAAAACAAGAAAAAGCACCAAAAGGCTTTTTTTCAAAAATCTGGGCATGGATATCAAGCTGGTTCAGTTAGAAGTCACTACTCCAGAATAGAAATATTTATATATTCTTTATTTGTCCTTTTTGATATTAGGGGGTAATACAAATGGGAATCATAAGAACAATAACAATAATCGCGCTGCTATTTTTGAATTTCCTGGGAGCAATATACCTGGAAACAAAACTTTCAACATACTTTACACTAGAACTGGTATTCATAGTAGTAGGGCTAATACTTGCATTAGGACTGATACTCGGGCTAGGGCTAGAGTTGAAGTGGGGCTGGCCAATAACCACAATAGCATTCTCACTGTACCTGGCAAACACAGTCTTCCTGTATGTGCTGACAAGATCATTCCTTGTATTTGCACTAATGCTGTTCTTCAACACAGCAGGACTGCTGATATCCATAATATCAATAAAAGAAGACGATGACTTTACAGAGGAAGACCATCCGCTTGAAACCTATGACTTTGACGACGAGCCGCACTCAGTGGTGTGTGACACAAAAACAACAAAGAAAACAGCAAAGAAACAAAGCAAGAAAAAATCCAAGAAAAAGAAAAAATAATTTTTTTATTTATTTAACAGAACTAACTGTTCTGTGAATTTTGAAATTAAAAGAATTTCAAATCTTCTTATAATACTCTAAATAAGCCTTAACAGCACGCACTGCATTAAAAGGAAACCTGAAACAAGGCAGGCCAGAATCCTCAATCTCCTGCTTTAATTTCTCACTAAACTCGCTGCCGGTCGTGACAGTAACAATAGGCTTCTTTTTCCTGTTATTAAACTCCTCTAAAACATCTGTGATTATCTCTTTCTCAATCAAGGGAGTCTGGGAGAGGACAACAGCAACAATAACATCAACATTCTTGTCCTTTATGCAGGCATCCAGGGCAAGCCTATACCGCTCTGTGGTTGCATCACCAAGCAAATCAACAGGATTGCCAACAGCAGCAATAGAAGGGAGTTTTTTCTTCAAGGAATTCTTTACAGCAGAAGACATCTCAGACATCTCAAGACCAAGACCTGCAACAGCATCAGAACAAAGAATGCCAAAACCACCGCCATTAGTGATAACCTGAATCTTTCTTCCCTTAGGCCTGACCTGCACTTTTTCAAAAACCTTCATGTAATCAAAAACCTCTTCAAGAGTATGCGCAATAGTGACACCAGCCTGCTTAAACGCGCCAAAATAAACCTCTGCAGAGCCTGCCAAAGAACCAGTGTGGCTCAAGGCAGCCTTTTTACCAGCATCAGTAATACCACCCTTAATCGCAATAACCGGCTTTTTAGCAGCAACCTTTTTACAGGTCTCCAGAAATTTCCTGCCGTCTTTAACACCCTCAACATACAAGCAAATCACTTTAGTGTCAGCATCATTACCAAGATACTCAATCAAATCAGACTCATCAACATTAATCGCATTACCATAACTGATGAATTTTGCAAAACCAAAACCCTCTTCAGCAGCCAAGTCAAGAATAGCACTGCCAGAAGCACCAGACTGGGAAACAAAAGAAATAACACCAGCCTTAGGCCTCTTTAACCGATTCTTTGGCAAGAATAATGTATCAATATGCCCTCTTGATGCATAAACACCCAGGCAATTAGGGCCAATACACTTAATATCATATTTTTTCAGGGCATTAAACAAATCTTTCTCAAGCCTGTCATTGCCGACCTCCTTGAAACCAGCACTGATTATGATAACATGCCTTATCCCTTTCTTGCCGCATTCGATAACAGCACCAGGAACAAACTTTGCAGGAATACAGATTATTGCTAACTCCGGTTTTCCAGGAATATCCCTGACACTCTTGTAACATTTGTAACCAAGAACCTCATCTGCGTTAGGATTGACAGGAAAAACCTCTTTATCAAAACCCTCTAAGAAATTTTTGAAAACAACATTGCCAACCTTGCCCTCTTCCCTAGAAGCGCCAATTACAGCAATCCTGTCAGCCCTGAAAAAAGTATCAAGATTCATTTTAACTCAAGCCTGCCAACACCATAAACTCTTTCAGTGTTTAACCTGCAGTTAGGGCACCTGCCTTTAACTATTTTTTTATATTTATCCCCGACCAAGTAGCCGTGAAGGAGAGTCCCTGCACCATTAATGTTCCACATAACAGCAGCACCGCCATCCTCTGGCTTTGAAAAACTCCAGTCATCAATGAAATCACCTTTTTTCAACTTATTAATCCTAATTGTCTTTACTATTGTGGAAAGAGGAGCAATATGATGAAAACCAGAACCAGGACGGCACTCAGCAAAAATATCCTCCTTCATCTCACTCACACCATAAAAATCAAGAACCAACGTGTTCTTAACACCAAGCTTTTTAGACAACTTAAGGATTTTATCCTTGTCCTTAGAAAGCATAGGCTCAGAACCATTAATAAACAAAATATTTTTTTTCAACTTGATTTTCTTTTTCACAGCCATAGGCAAAAACCTGTTAGCCATATACTCGGCCATGCCTGCAAAAACATTGGCCTTGAACTTATCAGCCATTTCCACCAAGTCTTTTGTTTTCATGGCACTGCCAGCAGCAGTGGCAAGATTCAGGTCAACACCAAGATTAAAAGCAGACTGAACAGCATGCCAGGCAAGATGCGGGCCATAAGGAAACAAATTCATGCCAACAGTATCCTTGAAATAATCCTGGCTCATCAACTGAGCAGCAATACCCATCACATTATCCAGGTTTCTCAGCTGAGGCATAGTAATCAAAGTAGGAGTGGGCTTTCCGCTCTGAGTGCCGCCAGAAAACAAAGGCATCTTAGGGTGAAAAAAATAATGAAGCTGATGCGCCAATGCCTGCTTGTCAAGCATTTTGAAAGCCAAATCAAGAGCAGCACCAGTGCTCAAGTCACGCAAATAAGACAAATGCGTCTTAAAAGCATCATCCGGCTTGACAACAAAATCCTCAACATGCTTCATGTAATAAAACTTTTTAACCAATGGAAGGCCCTGCTTTTTCCAGTCCTCAACTTTCTTAAGCTTGGCAGGATCAACACCATACTCCTTGAACAAACCTGAATAAAACTTGGTCTGAGGAAGAAGATTCTTGGCAGCAGCATGAAACTTAGCATTCTGCAGCCTTTCAATCTGCATTGGGTTTAGACTTCTTAATTCCTGAACTGAAAGCACTTGTTTCATATTACCATTTATACTCATTCCCTGCAAGCTTTGCAATCTTATTCATAACCCTGCTTGTTACTGTTTTATAATTCTTTTTATTCATTCTCAAGTTAAACCTCATCGGCTTTCCTATTCTGATAGTAACAAGCCTCTTGAACTTAGGCAATTTCCTGTATCTTGACCAAAGCTCATAACTTCCTTCAATACCCATAGGAACAACAGGCAAACCAGTTTCAAGAGCCAGCACAGCAATTCCCGTGCCTGTGACTTTCTTCATCCTGCCAGTGCGGGTCCTGCCGCCCTCTGGAAAAATACCCACAAGCTCATCATTTTCAAGATATTCAACAGCATGATCAACAGAGTGATTTGCCTGCATCTGCCTATACCAGGTCAAGAACACAAACCTCTTGAGCCAGGTCTTGAAAAACTCCCTGTAAATCAAGATATGAACAGGCTTGTTCTTGTGCCAGAGAATTGTCAGAAACATCAATACACCATCAATATAACTCGCATGGTTGGCAGCAAGAATATAAGGAGCTTTCTTAGGAAGATTATCCAATCCAATGATTTTCTTTACAAACAAAAGCCGCATCAAAGGATACAATAAAAGTTTAGTAAAAAAATATGCCATTTTCACCTCTTTACAGAAAATTAAGAAAATAGGTATAAAAATGTTTGCTTACTGGTCATATTTTAAAGGCGGTTTTCCCTTAGCCTTAAAAAGTATGCCCAAGGTATCTAAATCCGCATTAGTATCATCAGGCACTGCAAGAAAACCAGCAACCTGCGCACCTTCAGCAGGAATAGAATGGTAAATTGCGTGAGGATCACCAAATCTGGCACCCTCTTTGTATCCGCAAGTCAAGAACAAAGGCGGATTAATATCATCATACCCTTTTATTTTCTCTCCTCTTAAGGCACGGCTATATTCTGTTGTTTTCAAACCAAGAATACCCTGCGGGATAATAGTTGCAGGATTTTCAGGGTTATCAACAGTCAATTCCTCAAGACAAACAGCATGCTTGTGATATTTTCCATCCAGTGCAGTAAAAAAAGGGAAAAAAGCCTCCATTCGTATGCCTTGCTTAGATCTTGGAAAAACTGTTCTAGGATCTTTCATTGACTTAAACCTGCCTGGCAATTCTAAATCCCCTGGCTTGAAAGTGCTGTCATTACCAGTTCCATCCTGGAACTGAAAAACCAAAGCATAAAGCGTGCCTATAGAATCTTTGTTCCTGCCGTGAACAGGAACCTCTGTGCGTGCAGTATAATTCTTGCCAGGAGTTCCCCTGAGAGACGCAAAATCACCAAAAGAAACATAAGGCCGGAATAAATCAGCATACTTTCCCAGCATTTCCTTAAGTACCAAAGACATATCACTCAAATCAAAGATGTCTGTATCCAAAGAGTCTTCATACATAAAAGCAAATACGTGCAGAGAGTATTTTAAGCTAATGGATTAAGAAATATTTATAAACCCCAAACTAAATAACACGCTTATGAGAAAAAAAGAGGTACTGGCCTGGAGCGTGTATGACCTGGCAAACACAGCATTCTCTGCATTATTCGTGACATTCTTTTTTCCGCTGTATATCAAGCAATACCTGGGCGGAAATGAATTCCAGATAGGGCTTGTGTTCGGGCTGTCAATGCTTTTAGTTGCAGTCACAGTGCCATTCATAGGAGCCTTGTCAGACAGAAGAGGCAGACGAATGTCATACCTCATAGGATTCACAATCCTGTGCTGCACAGCAACATATTTTGTAGTGCACTCAAGCCTGAAATGGGCATTAATACTAGGCTTCATAGCAAACTACTTTTACCACGCAGCATTAACAGTATATAATGCAATACTGCCGAAAATATCAAGCAAAAAAGACGTAGGAAAGGTAAGCGGAATAGGGGTAGGAATAGGGTACATTGGAACATTCCTCAGTCTCCTGATGACCTGGGCCATACTAAGCCACTTTGGGTGGGAAACAGAACTTGGAGTAAAAATAATGTTTCCAGCAACAGCAGCATTCTTTTTCGGGTTTTCAATAATAACATTTTTGGTGATAAGAGACAAGCCAGCAAAAGATAAATTAGGAAAAGACATTCTGAAATCTTTCTCAGACGTAAAATACACTCTTGCAAGAATAAGACAACACAAAAGCCTTGTGTGGTTTCTTATATCAACATTCATGTATGTAAACGCAATAAACGCAGTAATAGTATTTCTTTATCTCTACGGAAAATCAGAGATAGGGCTCACAGTAAAAGCATTCATGGGAGTATACATACTATTCTCAATAGCAGCAGCAATAGGAGCATTGATATTTGGAAAAATAACAGACAGGCTCGGACCAAAAAAAACAATGGCAATAGCAGGAGTGCTCTGGATAATAACACTGTTTGTGCTGTTAAAAACAGCATCCCTGACGACATTCATGATAGGCGGTGTGTTAGGGGGAATAGCACTTGGCTCTGTATGGACAGCAATGCGGCCATTACTGCTTGAAATAGCGCCAAAGAAAAAAGAAGGACAATTCTTTGGCTTTATGGAACTAAGCGACAAGTTCTCAGGAGTAATCGGGCCAATACTATTCGGCTTTCTCGCAGTAAGAACAGGATACTCCTGGGCAATAATATCCCTGCTAATATTTTTTATACTGGGACTGCTCGCGCTATACAATGTGAAAGCAAGATGAAAAAACTAACAGAACCAAAAGCAGAAAAACTATTATCAAAATACCTGCCAATAGCAAAAAGCATACTCACGAAAAAAGAGAAAGAAGCTAAAGCATTTGCAAAAAAAACAAAATACCCTGTAATGCTGAAACTAATATCCCCAGATGCACTTCACAAGACAGAAATAAAAGGAATAAGAAAAGCAGGCAATGAAGAAGAATTAACAAAGGAATTCAAGAATTTAACAAGCACAGCAAAAAAGAAAAAAATAAAGCTTGACGGAATCCTTGTGCAGGAGCACATCAAAGGGGCGGAAACAATTATTGGACTTAAAAACGACCCAACATTCGGGCACGTGATATTGTTTGGAATAGGGGGAGTATTTGTAGAATTACTGAAAGACGTGAGCTTCAGGGTGTGCCCAATAACACAAAAGGACGCAGAAGAAATGATAAACGAGCTAAAAGCAAAAAAACTGCTTCAAGGATTCAGGGGAGAAAAGCCAGCAAACATGAAAATCCTGAAAAACACTCTTGTAAAAACATCAAAAATACCTGAAAAACACAAAAACATAGAAGAACTGGACATAAACCCATTTATCATAAATGACAAATCAGGAAAAGTGGCAGATGCAAGAGCCATACTGAAATAAAAGAGCAAGAAATTCTTTTTATCCTGCAGTAACACAGGTGTCTAAAGGAACAATCTTTTCTCCGCAGACACACTCCTGGCTGTAGCAGGTGCAGGGAACACCATCAAGAACACAGCCATAGCAAAGGCCGTCAGCACAGTCATCATTAACAGAACGCACAGCATAAGTCTTGATGCTATTGGCATACAAGCCTGCTACAAGGATTGCAGCCAACAAAAACAATGCAAATATAGTTGCTGACCTCATTTTTAACTAAAATAAACATTCTGATTTAATAATTTTTCCATAAGAAACACAACATTTAAATATTTCTTTAATAACAGACTATGCGGGGGATAATAATGGCTACAAAGAAAAAGTACAGATGTGCAGCGTGTAATTGGAAATTTTCAAGGAATTTCCAGCCAACACTTTGCCCGTATTGCGGCAAGGCTGCTTTAGAAGAACAGCCCATGCAAGAAGCAAATGACATAGTCAAAGAAGTAGACAGGCTAGGAAAGTAATTTCACTATTTTCTGCAATTCTTTAATAAAAACATCACATTCCTCTTCTGTATTGTATAAATAAAGAGAAGCCCTAACAGAACCCAGCATCTTATGCGCGTTAAACCAGGAATGACAGCAGTGAGCACCGCTCCTGACCATCACATTAGCAGCCTCATCAAGCATAACTGCAACATTATGAGTCTCCAGGCCAGGAACATTAAAACTAAAAATACTTCCCCTTAACTCTGGATTCTTTGGGCCAAGCAATTCAACAGAATCACCGACAGCATCAGTGATTTTCCTGTTCAACCTAAGCTCGTGCGCAGAAACATTATCTAATCCTGTTTTCTTGAGGTAATCTGCAGCAGCACCAAACCCCATTATTCCAGCATAATTCTGCAGGCCGGCCTCAAACAAATGAGGGGGCTTTTCCAGGTCACAGGAGGAGTAAGTAGACTCTGAAACAGTACTGCCTCCAACAACAAACGGCTTTAATTTTGACAAAGCATCCTGCTTTCCATATAACAAGCCAATACCGCTGGGGCCAAGCATCTTGTGGCCAGAACAAGCCATGAAATCAACATCAAGCTTTCTCACATCAACAGTTTTATGAGGAGCAGACTGGCAGGCATCAAGCATGAATAAACTGCCATTGTCATGCACAGCCTTAATCATCTCTTTAGCATCAATACTAGTGCCGTCCATATTAGAGGTATGCACCATGGAAACAATCTTAACATTTTTTGTCAACTTGTCATTCAAGGCATCCAAGTTGTTGAACTCAACAACCTCGTGTTTAACACCTTTTTCCTTAAGCAGCTGCCAGGGAATCAAATTAGAATTATGCTCTTTATCAGTTGTCAAAACAACATCCCCTTTACTTAAATCAAGAGCATGAGCAACAATATTAATAGCCTCTGTAGCATTCTTTGTAAAAATAATTTCCTCTGTTCTTTTTGCATTAAAAAAAGCCTGAAGGGATTTTCTTGCCTTGTCAACACCCTCATCAACCTTCTTGCCCAGCTTATGCATGCTTCTCTCACCGCAGGCAGGAAAATCCTTGTAGTATTCATTGATTTTCTCAATAACCTGCACAGGACGCAGGCTCTGGCATGCATTATCAAAATAAACAACAGGCTTGCCAGCTAATTTCCTTTGCAGAATCGGGAAATCCTTTCTTATACCCTCAACATTAAGACCCATTTTCAGCTTTCTCCAGCTCTTCATCAATGATTTTTTCAAAAGCTCTTAAAGGTTTCGGTCCAATGATAGTCCTTCCATTGATAAAGAATGTTGGAGTGCCATACACGCCTGCTTTCAAGCCATCCTGAAAATCTTTATCAATTTCATCTTCATATTTCTCAGATTTCATACATGCATTGAACTCAGCCATATCCAGGCCGGCCTGCTCTGCAATATCCTGAACCTGCTTTTCTCTTTCCTCTCCAGTTGTCTGGGCACAAACCTCCTGCTCTGTAAACAATAAATCATGAATCTCCCAAAACTTTCCCTGCTCATTCGCACAATTAGAAGCCATGTGCAAATCAGAGTGGCCGCTCTGCTCAATAGGAAAATCCCTGTAAACAAACTTAATCCTGTCACCATACTTTTCAAGAACCTGCTTTACAACCTCCTGCGCCTCCCTGCTAAAAGGACACATATAACAACCAAACTCAATCATCTCAACCTTGGCGTCATCAGGACCCATAGCAGGGTCATCATCTGCAGTCGGCAGAACAGTCTCTCCCTCAAGCTCTGCATGAATCTTAGAGAACTGCTCTCCTTCCAGGGCATTGTATATACAAAAACCACCATTATCCTCAGGACCATAACAATTGCCATACAATGCATAATTATAGCCACCATAAACAGTGTAAGCCAGGCTGGCTATGAACAAAATAACAAAAATCCAGGACAGAATCTCAAATCGCTTGTAAACAAATCTTGCAAGCCCCGGGCTTTTGGTAAGCAATTTTCCGGTGATCTGGCTCTTTAATCTCTGGTCAAGATTAGTCCTGCACTTCCTGAAAGTAGCCTTTCTGAAAACACAGTCAAAAGCCTCGGCTGCAAGAGGGCGGTAGCTAGCAGAAAATACTGCCAGAATACTGAATACCGCCAAAGCAATTATGCATATCATTATAGATTTCAGAAACTCGACCAGCTTTTAAAACTTATGGAAATAATAAGGAAAAAAGATAAAAAAATCAGGCAGTCTCATTGCCATCACTGGTTTCTTCTTCAGAATCCTCTCCTGAATTCTCTTCCTCAAGGCCGATTATCTCGCCTGTTTCCAGATTCTTGTAAACAACGCCAGGAATAGTCTCAAGCTTTGTAATGACATGCTCACCATCCATAACAACGCCTATCTGGTCCCATACATTTGCGACCCCAGGATATTCACCTGCATCACTTGACAGGACAACTGTAGGAACCTTTGTTATGCCATACTTCTCAAGAATATCCTTGCCCTCTTCACTGGACACATCAACAGTCTTTTCAATTCCATACTGCATCATAAGCTGATTCTCAAACATGTCCTTGATCATGCTTGTATCAAAGCATTTGTCACAGCTTTCATCAGTCAGGTGAGTGATTGAAACAACACCCTTAACAGAACTTGTCTCAAGATCATAGTAAGGCGGGTTAACTGTCCTCAACACCATCCTGCCGTCATCCTCTGTAGAGCCAATATCAGCCCAGGCGCCGCTGATCTGATCATACTCTGCAGCATCACTGGAAAATATCAAAGTAGGAACCTTTGTTATCTCATACTTTTCAACAAGATCCTCTCCCTCCTCACTATCATATTCAACAGTCTTTTCCTCACTAATCGCCAGGCCAAACATCTTAAGGTTTTTCATCAGTGCATCAAGATCAAAGCAGTCCTCACAGCCAGGATTCACAAGCTTAATGACAGATATGACGCCTTTTATCTCGCCCTCCTTAACATCGTAATAAGGCGGGGGAGTCATATCATAAACCATATCACCATTCCTTTTTTCAAAAGGAGGGACAGCCTCTTCAAGCTTCTCTTCTGAAGTAATCTTCAGAACAAAAGCAGGCAGCCTCTTGAGCTCATACTCCTCAATAAGGTCTTTGCCCTCGTCAGAGTCATACTCAATAATCTTATCAGACGTTACATCAAGAGTGGGAGCACCCTTTATAATCTCAATAACCTGAGAGGCATTAATGCATTCCCTGCAGTCAGAGTTCTCAATCACATAAAGCTCTACTTCAGGAGCACCAACAGGAACTGTGAAATTATCCAGAATTTTCTTTTCTTTTTTTCCCTCTTTTGATTCAGGCAATTCTATGACATCATAATAGAAAAGCCCTGCAATTATCAACACAACAATCAAGCCAAGCAAGGCATAGCCCATTGTTTTCTTGTCCAACTTATAATACTCTTCTTTATTTTTGGTGTGCTTTTTACTCTTCTTCATAAATATCCCCCTTATTAGCCGAATATAAAACACATAATAAAGAACTCATATTTATGTTTTGTGATAAAGTTTAAATACTATGCTTTTAAAGTATATGTCATGGACAAGCAAATAAAAGAAGACATAAAGAACTGGGCACTGCAAAACGCCTTCAAATACAATGGAAAAGCAAACCAGGGTGCTGTAATCGGAAAACTCCTTGCAGAACACCCAGAACTCAAAAAAGAACTAAAGACACTAAGCAAGGAAATAAGCGCAATCATATCTGAAGTCAACAAATTAGGGCCAGAAAAACAAAAAAAAGAACTGGAAAAAAGAGCCCCAGAGCTGCTCGAAGAAAAACCAAAAGAAAAAAGAACAGGGCTAAAACCGCTAAAAGATGCTGAAAAAGGAAATGTGGCAGTTAGATTTGCTCCATCACCATCAGGACCGCTGCACCTGGGACATGCATACGGTTTAAGCATTAATTCTGAATACGCAAGAATGTACAACGGCAAACTGATACTGCGAATTGAAGACACAGATCCAGCAAACATATACGAACCAGGATATGAACTAGTGCCAACAGACGCAAACTGGCTCACAAAAAATAATGTTTCAGAAGTGATAATCCAATCAGACAGGCTTGGACACTACTATAACCACATGGAAAAATTAATTGCTGCAGGCCACGCATATGTCTGCACCTGCGACCCAGATGAGTTCAGGGAATTAATAATAAAGAAAAAAGCATGCCCTTGCAGGGACCTGCCTGTTAAAGACCAGGGCGAAAGATGGGCAAAGATGTTCGGGGAGTACAAGCCAGGAGAGGCGGTGTGCAGGATTAAAACAGATGTTGCGCACAAGAATCCTGCAATGCGGGACTGGCCTGCAATGAGAATAAATGAACATGTGCACCCAAGACAGGGAACAAAACACCGCGTATGGCCCCTGATGAACTTCAGCGTTGCAATAGACGACCATTTATTAGGGCTAACACACGTAATAAACGGAAAAGAGCACGCAGACGGTGCAAAAAGACAGAAATACATCTTTGACTATTTCAAATGGAAACGCCCTGCATACATTAACTGGGGCAGAATAAACTTCATAGGCCTTGAACTAAGCTGCTCAAAAACAAAGAAAAAAATAGAATATGGAGAATATGATGACTGGGATGACATAAGACTTCCGTTCATGCCGGCACTAAGAAGAAGAGGATTCCAGCCAGGAGCGCTCATCAAATTCGCACTAGACATTGGCTTAACCCAGACAGACAAAACAGTGACAAAAGAGGAATTCTTCATGACACTGGCTGCATTTAACAAGGAAATAATAGACCCAGTCTCAAACAGGTACTTTTTTGTAAAAGACCCGGCAGAGGCAGCAATCAAACAAGCACCAGAACAAAAAGTCGAGATAAACCTCCACCCAGAACACCCGGGAAAAGGCAAAAGAACATTCAACTGCCATGAAAAATTCTACCTTTCAAAACAAGACTATGCAAGCCTAAAAACAAACAAATTGTATCGATTGATGGACTGCCTTAATTTCAAGAAAAAAGGAAAAGAACTTGTTTTTGAAAGCAAAGCATACAAGGATTACAAAGAAAAAGGCGAGATGATAATGCACTGGCTTCCGGTCTCAAAAGACCTTGTTGAAGTAGAAGTGCTAATGCCAGACAAGACAACAGCAAAAGGGCTTGGAGAGGCAGGATTAAGCAGGCTCAAAGTCGGAGACATAGTGCAGCTAGAGAGATTCGGCTTCTGCAGGTTAGACGCAAAAAAAGGAAAAACACTAAAATTCTGGTTTGCTCACAGATAAAAGACCCTGCAAGGCGCTAATAGCGCAAATCAAGCGAATTAGCGCAATATTTAAATATAAGAGGCTAAAATTTTATATTACCATAAGTGAGGTGGAAAAAATGTTGATAGTAAAAGCAAAGATAAAAGAAGTAATAGGCGAAGCAAATGTATCCAGTGACTTTGCTGAAGCACTTGACAAGAAAGTAGAGCAGCTGGTAAAAGACGCTGTGGAGAGGGCAAAAGCAAACAACAGAAGAACAGTAATGGCAAAAGACCTATAATTCTTCTGCTTTCTTTTTTAACTTTTTCTTAAGATTTTTTATCTTGGCTTCTATAGACTTTAAACGCTTTCTGGAGACTTTCTTGTCCTTTTTTGCAGAAGAATAAAGCTTTTCAAGACTTTTAATAGAGTCTTTTAAGCCAGCAAGCTTCTCTTTTCTTGAAGCCATCTTCTTCTTTATCTTTGCCTCAAGCTCAAGAATGCGCTTTTTCCTTGCTTCTTTTGTCTCAAGATACTTGCCAAGCTTGGCTTCAAGCATGTCAATCTTGCTGACCAGTTCCTGATGCTGCTCATCCTCTGTCTTTTGAGTGCTGATAATATTCCTCTCTTTTTGTATGGCCTCTGCAATATCTTTTTCCAGGTCAGCAACATGCTTTTTGACAGACTTTGTGCTTATCTTTTTCAAGGCAGAAATCTGGGCAGCAAGCTTTTGCTTTGCAATCTCCCTCTGATCAATCTTGTGCTTTGCCAGGCTAAGATAGAGAAGCAGAGTCCTTGTTTTATCCAGATCAACATCTGAAGAAATCATATTATTCCAAATCTTTTTTTCCTAGGCGGCTTTGGCGGAGCCCGTGAAGGCGGTGCAGCCCTGGGTGGAGGGGGTGCTCCAGCAGAAGGCGCAGGAGGTCCAGGCCTTGGAGGAGGTGGTGTAGGAGCAGGAGGTCTTTGAGGCATTCCCGGACGGGGAGGCACTGGCGGCGGCCCTTGCTTTTGGGGCATAGGCGGTCCAGACGGCGGCCTTGGCGGGCCAGCAGGCCTGCCCATTGTGCTTGAAGGCGGGCCAAGAGGCCTCTCAGGCATTTCTGAAGGCATCTCAGGCTTAGGCTCAAGCTCTGGCTTTTCTTTTTTCATGCCTTTCACAATATCTGACAGAGCAACCATTCCCTCTGCAATATCAGACTGCTGCTCCAACAGCCTATCCATCTTTTCAACAATAGGCTTCATCTTTTCCTTAAAACCCAGGCCAATCTCCTCTGTTCTTATGTCACGTCTTGCTTCATCAAAAACCTGAAGCAGCTTATCCAGCTTCTTGTTTAATTCAATAAGAGAAATACGCAATTTTTTTGTAGGCGTAATTTCAAACTCCTTGAGCTTTCTCAATTCTTCCTTAAGCTCTTCAATCTCCTTGTGCGGCAGAAGCTCGTACTCTTCTGTTTCAGTAGAAGTATGTTTAGCTTTTTTGACCATTATATCACCATCTTTTATATACTTTAAAATATATGGTGTTTATAAATATTTCGCATTTTTTTGGGAATTTTGAAATGCTGTGTATTTCCAATCTTTTGAATCACTCAACCCATTGGAGGCATTCCCTGCGGCATGCCCATGCCTCCGCCTGCTTGGGAAGGAGCTGCTGATTTTCCAGAAGCAATAACATCATCAATCCTTAAAATCATCTCAGCAACCTCTGAAGCAGAGCTGACAGCCTGAGTCTTGATCTGCAGAGGCTCAATAACACCAGCATTCCAGGCATCAACAGTCTTGCCAGTAAAAACATTAATGCCTGCCCACAGCTTTTTCTGGTCATGAGCAGCCTTTAAGTCAGTCAAGACATTAATCGGGTCAAGACCAGCATTCTCAGCAAGAGTCCTTGGAATAACCTCTAATGCATTGGCAAAAGCAAGAACAGCAAGCTGCTCCCTGCCTGACAAGGAATTAGCAAATTTTCTCAAGCGCTTTGCAACCTCTATCTCAGGAGAGCCAGCACCGCCCACAACCTTGCCCTGCCTCAAGGCAGAAGCAACATCACCAATAGCATCTGTCATGGCACGCTTAACCTCATCCACAATATGCTCTGTGCCCCCTCTCACAAGAACAGTCACAGACTTGGGATTTTTGCAGCCAGTCACAAAAATCAATTCCTCATCACCAACTTTCTTTTCCTCAATAAGACCTGCCTTGCCAAGGTCCTTGGCAGCCAGGTCATCAAAATTAGTGACAATCCTTGCACCAGTAGCCCGTGAAATAGCGCCCATATCACTCTTTTTCACCCTTCTTGCAGCAAGAACTCCTTTCTTTGCAAGAAAATGCTGTGCAATATCATCAATGCCCTTTTGGCAGAAAACAACATTAGCGCCTGACTTTGCAACCTTTTCCACAAGTGCAGAAATCATCTGCTCCTCCTGCTCAATAAAAGCCTGCATCTGCCTTGGATCTGTAATTGAAATCTTTGCATCAATCTCAGTATCCTTAATCTCAATAGGAGAATCAAGCAAGGCAATCTTTGCATTGCTCACGATCTTAGGCATTCCAGGATGAACAATCTCTTTCTCTATCACAACACCGTCAATAAGATTAGTTTCCTCAACACTTCCACCAACTTTTTTCTCAAGCTTAATGTGCTCTGTATTAAAAGAAATCTCAGAATCAGTCTTGTCAATGACTTTCTTTACTGCTTTTATCGCGATAGTGCTTAGAGTTTCCTTTGCAGACTCAGCACCCTTTCCATAAATAGCAGTCATAGCAACCTTTTTTAGTATAGACTCGTCTTTTTCAGTGACCTTGACAGCAATATCCTGCAGTATTTCATGAGCCTTAACCGCAGCCTGGCGGTAACCCCGCACAATAACAGTCGGGTGCACGTTCTGCTCAAGCAGAGACTCTGCCTGCTTCAGCAGTTCACCTGCAATAACAACAGCAGTGGTTGTGCCATCACCAATCTCTGCCTCCTGCGTCTTTGCAACCTCAACAACCATCTTGGCAGCAGGGTGCTCGACCTGCATCTCTTCGAGAATAGTGACACCATCATTTGTCACAGTAATATCCCCCATGCCGTCAACAAGCATCTTGTCCATACCCTTTGGCCCAAGAGTTGTCTTGACTGCCTCTGCAACAAGCTTTGCAGCCATAATATTGTTCTTCTGAGCAGACTTTCCACTGCTTCTTTGAGTGCCTTCTGGTAATATGAATATAGGCTGTACATCTTTAGACATTTTTCATCCCCCCATTTACAAGAAAAACCGAGTAAGAGGTTGTTTATAAAACTTACGAATTCTAATACTCGCAGGGCTCTTCAAGTTCTGTAATATCATCAAGGTAGGTATCATCCAGGCCTTCCTGCTCATGAGGCAGTGTTTCAAGCTTAATTCTTGCTTCTTTTACCCTGTGTTTTAGCTTTTTATCCTCAAAATCATAAACAATAAAACGCTTAAAACCGCCTCTGCCCGCCAGTTTAAGAAGGCCAACATATGTGTTTTCATTCACTTCTACAGGTTGCGGTGTTTCACCATCATACCTAAAAAGAAAGACAGCATCTTTTTTTGGATCCCTTGCTTCAGCAACCAAACGATTGATTGTTTTTCTATAAAACCTTCTGCCTTCCACAGTAATAAAAGTATTACCAATACTGGCGTCTTCCCTGCTGTTTAGTTTTAATTCAAAAGCAGCTGTACTGGTATCATTTGCCAAAGAATCCTCTAAAGGTTCTGCGTGTTCATATGCCTTATGCTTTCCACTCACCATTTTAACTTACCCCCTGATTTTCAGAAAGAAAAAGAAATAAGTATATAAAATTTGTTAATCAAAACAAAGAATAATCAAACCTGCCTGAATTATCTTCTGCTTTATATATGCAGCCCATGCTGTCCTGTATTGCTTTTAGCTCAGGATCTTTTGCAATATGTTCAGAAATTTCTTTTGGTGTAAAACCAAGCAAATACGCAGACTCTACAGTTGCATGAAGAGTTGCAGCGTCTGCCTCTTCCTTAGTTTCTTCTCTGCGGTCTGTAAAGGTCCCAGATGTTAAATCAATCATTTTTGTCTTCCTCCACGAATGTATTTTAAAGAAAATACTGTTAATTTAAAAAGCTTGTGACCAAAAACATTATAAAGGAATAGAAATCCCTCAAAAAACATGATAATCACAATAGCAGGAGAGCTGGGAAGCGGAAAATCAGTAGTTGCAGATGACGCAGCAAAAAAATACGGGCTGAAGAGGTATTCTGCAGGAGACCTGATGCGAGAGATGGCAAAAGAAAAAGGCATAAGCCTCTTAGAGCTGAACAAACTGGCTGAAAAAGACCCAGCAATTGACAAGGAAATAGACGCCAAGACAAAAGAGCTTGCAGAAAAAGAAGACAATTTTGTGATTGACTCAAGAATAGCATTCCACTTCATACCAAAATCAATCAAGATATACCTGAAAGTGGATCCAGAAGAGGCAGCAAGAAGAGTCATCAAAAGAAAACAAACAGGAGAGGAGGGAGAGACAGATATTGAAGAGGCCAAAAAACACGTTCTTGAGCGAAGGCAGAGCGAGAAAGAGAGATACCAGAAATACTACGGCATTGATGTAACAGATGAATCACAATACGACATAATATTTGACACAACACCCACAAAACATCAGGAAGGAATAGACGCTGTCCTTGACATGGTGGATAAATTTATTAAAGAACACAACATTAAATAAAAAAATGGCAGTAAAAAAAGGAGACTTCATAGAAATCGAGTACACAGGCAGGCTCAAGGATGAGAACGCAGTATTTGACACCACCATAGAGCAAACTGCAAAGGACAACGATATACACAATCCAAACGCAGAATACAGCCCTGTTATAATATGCCTTGGAGAGAAACAGATAGTGCCAGGGCTTGACGAGGCACTGCAGGGAAAAGAGCCAGGAAAACACACAATAGAACTGCCTGCAGAAAAAGCATTCGGGAAAAAAAACGCAAAACTAATACAAATGGTGCCGCAAAGAAAATTCACAGAAAACAAGATAAAACCATTCCCAGGACTGCAAATCAACATTGACAATGCCATGGGAACAGTAAAAACAGTGTCAAGCGGAAGAGTTCTGGTGGATTTTAACCACCCATTATCCGGCAAAGACCTTGTTTATGAAATCGAGATAAAAAGAATCGTGACAGACAAAAAAGAGCAGATAGATTCGCTATTAAAACTGTTGTTGGGAATAAAAGAGACAAAAACAGAAATAAAAGACAACAAGGCAACAATAGAGCTAAAAGCAAAACTGCCGCCTCCGATGGAAGAGGAGCTCAAGAAAAAAATAAAAGAATTAGTAAAGCTGGACGATATAGAGTTTACAAAAGAGGAGAAAAAACAGGAAACAGCAAAAAAAGAGAAAACAGAGGCAAAAACACCCAAAGACCAGGCATCAAAAGAAAATCCTTCTCCAGCACAATAAAGTATATATACTAGTTCATTCTATTTCCTTAAAACAGGTTTGGGAGAAAAAATGGATTTCATAAAACCAGTAAATTCTGAAGAAGGTGCATACTCAGCACCGCAGCCTCAGCAGCAAACAATACAGCCTTCTGCAGGGCAAAAAACATCACAAGACGAAGAACTTGAAGAACTTCTCACACAGCAAAAAGCAAGCATAAAAGTATTCGGCGCAGGCGGAGGCGGAAACAACACCATCAACAGGATAACAGAGGTAGGAATAAAAGGCGCAGCAACAATAGCAATAAACACAGACGCACAGGACCTGCTGTATACAACAGCAGACAGGAAAATCCTTGTAGGAAGAGAGGTAACAAAAGGGCTTGGAGCAGGCTCAGACCCAAAAATAGGGGAAGAGGCAGCACGCGAAAGCGAACACGAAATTAAAAAATCACTAGAAGGGGCAGACATGGTCTTTGTGACGTGCGGATTAGGCGGGGGAACAGGAACAGGCAGTGCTCCAATAATAGCTGAAATCGCCAAAAAAAGCGGTGCACTAACAGTAGGAATAGTGACCATGCCATTCACAATGGAAGGCAACAGGCGATATGACAATGCAGTTATAGGACTAGAAAGACTAGAGCATGTTGTAGACACACTAATAGTCATACCAAATGATAAATTACTAGAGCTTGCCCCTGATTTGCCGCTGCACACAGCATTCAAGGTGGCAGATGAAATATTAACCAATGCAGTAAAGGGAATAGCTGAGCTGGTTACACGCGCAGGACTTGTTAATTTAGATTTTGCAGACATTCGCGCTGTCATGTCCAATGGAGGAGTAGCTTTAATTGGAGTTGGCGAGAGTGACTCTGAAAACAGGGCAGTAGAAGCAGTAGAAAAAGCAATAAGCAATCCCTTACTGGATGTAGACATAACAGGAGCATCAGGAGCACTCATAAACGTATGCGGCGGAAAAGACATGAAACTAAACGAAGCAAGAAAAGTAGTAGAGACAATATCACAAAAACTGTCTGAAGATGCACGCATTATTTGGGGAGCACAAATCTATGATGATTTAGGCGGCAACTTGCGGACAATGCTGATAGTGACAGGAGTAAAGTCACCGCAGATATTCGGGCCAGCAAGAAAAATGTCAACAGAAGCAAAAAAAGACATAGAACAAGAGCTGGGCATAGAGTTTGTTGACTAAGCAAGTGCATATCATGCTTTGCCAGGATTCTGATATTTCTTTTATTTCAGATTTATGCTAACTTGGATGTATATGCTGAAAACTTCGCTAGGTGCTATGCACGCAAAAAGATTAACTTTTTATACTACTCCTTATTTTTCTGACTTACTATGAAAGAACACAAAGAAGAAAAACCAGAGATGCAGGAAGACATAGAGAAAATAGAGAAAACTGCCAAAACAGAGGAATTCCCTACAGGCGGAGAACTGCCAAAGAAATTTGAACAGCAGCCAACACAGATGTTTATAGCAAAGAAAAGAGACCAGGAAAAACAGCAGGAAGAGAAAAAACAAGGGTGGAAAGAAAAATTAAAGGATTTCCTGCGGGAATGCAGAAGAGTTCTGAAAATAACAAAAAAACCAAACTCATTTGAATTCAAGACAATAGTCAAGATATCAGGACTGGGAATCATAATAATCGGGCTGATAGGGTTTGCGATACACTTTATCAAGGAATTGCTGTTATAACTGGATTTTCGAAACCTTTTTAAAGGTATTAATAATCTTACTCAATAAAATATTCTTTTCAGATATAAAAGAGGTAGGGTAACCTAAAATGCCAGAAGAACAAAAAAACGAACCAAAATCACACATATTCGCGCTAAGAACAACTGCGAACCGGGAAGACCAGGTCCTTGACTTTGTAGCAGCAAATGTACAGAAAAAAGGACTTGAAGTCTTTGCAATAGTCAGGCCGCACGGCATGAGAGGATACATCTTTGTAGAGGCAAAAGACAGGATACACGCAGAACAAGCAGCATTTAACGTGCCATACGCCAGAGGAATCCTGCCAAAAGAAGTTGACTACAAGGAAATAGAGCACATGCTTGAACAGGTAAGAAGAGACGTTAACATACAGAAAAATGACATAGTAGAGATAATCTCAGGACCGTTCAAGAGAGAGCAGGCAAAAATCACAAGAATAGACAAGGCAAAAGAAGAAGTAGTAGTCGAGCTATTAGAAGCAGCAGTTCCAATCCCAATAACAGTAAAAATGGACGCTGTAAAAGTCATAAGAAGAGACTCAGAAGAGCCTGCTGCAGAAGAAAAAGAAGAGGAAGCGCAAACCTTATAAACCATCATTAAACAAGAATAATAAAATGGCAGACCAAGTAATAGAGGCATTGATTGAAGGCGGAAAAGCAACAGCAGCACCGCCATTAGGGCCAGCGCTAGGGCCAGCAGGAGTGAACATAGGGCAGGTAGTCGCTGAAATAAACAAGAAAACAGCAGACTTCAAAGGAATGAAAGTGCCTGTCAAAGTCACAGTAAAAGACGACAAGTCATTCACTATTACTGTTGGAACACCGCCTGTTTCTGCACTGGTCAAAAAAGAGGCAGGAGTGGAAAAATGCGCATCTAATCCTTTAACAGACAAGGTTGCAGACATCAAGATTGAGCAGGTAATCAAGATTGCAAAAATGAAAGAAGGGGCACTGCTCGGCAAAGACAGGATAGCAAAAGTAAAAGAAATAATAGGCTCATGCGACAGCATGGGAATAATGGTAGAAGGCAAGCAGGCAAGAGACACGATAGCAGACATAAACAAAGGAGAATATGCAGACAAGATCAAGGCAGGAAAAACAGAACTGTCAGCAGAAGAACTAAAGAAACTGGAAACAGAGAAGAAAAAACTACAGGAAGACCTGGAAAAGAGAAGAAAAGAATACGAAACAAAAGCAAAAGACATAATCGCAAAGATGGAAGGCAAGTCAAGAGGAGAAATCAAGACAAAACTGCTGGACATCGGAATTCCATCAGCAATAATAGAAGAAATGCTGCCAGCAGAAACAAAAGAAGGTGCAAAGCCAGCAGCCGGCGGAAAGGCGCCAGCCAAAAAATAAAAAAGGTGAATTATGGAAAAAGGGCAAGCAGCAATAGAATTTCTGCTAACATACGGCTGGGTAATTCTTGTATTCATAATAGCAATAGGGGCACTTCTGTATTTTGGATTCCTGAGCCCAGAGACATTCGGGCAGGAGCAATGCGAAATAGTGCCAGGGCTTGACTGCCAGGACGTGCAGGCAACAAACGATGAACTAACATTAGTGATAGAAAACAATCTTGGACAAGACGTGTTCATACAAAAAATAAGCGACCCAGAAGGAAAATGCTCGCTCGAAGAAGGCAAAGAGCTAAAAAACAGCGAACAAGAAACATTTGTTCTTTCTGACTGCAAATACGGATCTAAAGGAGAAAAACTAAAGACAGAACTAGATTTTGAATACCAAAGCTCAACAGGGCTTGACCACAAGGAACAGGCAGGAGTCCTGACATACCTTGAGTAATTCTTGAGTCGAAAGATATTTATACTACAAAGCTACATTTTATATAAATGAGTTTAAAAACAGTGGTGATAGGAACACTAGGACTGGGCATACTGGTGACTGCCCTGGCAATACTGCTCAGCTTTACAACAGGAGAGAGCCAGACACCAGAGCTCATACCAACAATAGTCAAGCTATACCAGAACAGGGACAATTCTGTAGAAAAAGCAAAAGACATAACAAAAATAGACGAAATAGTGACAGACATAGACAATCCAGAGATAACAGAGGCCTGGCTCTCAATGCTTGACTGCCTAAAAGAAACCTGTGTTCCAGACGATTATTTTAATTTCATCATGATTGTGATAAACGAAAAAGGACATGAAATAAAATACAGCAACTTACTGACAAACATACTAATAACACAAAGATACTGGGGAACAGAAAACATAGTAGAGTTTTCAAAAGCACTCACAGCAGCAAACCAAGACATAGATGCGCTTCACAACAAGGCAGCCTCTTCCAAATGGAATGAAGTTGTCGAATGCAACGGTGTGTGCCCTGAGAAAAACGACCTGTTCTTCCAGACAATAGGCCTGTTAACAACATGAAAAAAGCAATAGAAAAAGCAGACAAAGCAAGAATAAGATTTGTAAAAGCAGAATTTGCAGTACTGATGATATGCCTTGTCCTGTTGGCCCTTGTCTTTTCAAGGCCAGAAATAGTGGGATATGCAAGCACAAGCGTGCACAGCCAGGACCTTAACCTTTTTGTTGAGCAGAGCCAGAGATTCTATTTAAGGTCTTTAATTTCAGAACCAGTGCATCTTACTTCACTCACACTAAGCGGAGAAGTAATAGGAGAAGGAACAGTATCAATATACCTTGATAATGAAAGGGGAATGCGAAATCTGGTTTACAAGAATGTCAAGAGAAAAGACAGCACACACAACAGGATAACAGGAACAAGCGTTCTGGGAGGAGGAGTCACAGGAAACTCAATACAACAACATGAAGAAAATCCTGTGCTGGATTTATTAGAAGGGCCGGTTCTGCAAGGATATGAGTTCTTAAACCCGGCATACAGGACAGTCTCAGGAGAATTCCACCATGCATGTGTGGAATCCTGCTTATTGCAGGCAAGAACATTTGAAGGCCGCAGGTTTGCAATAGACTTTTTTATAGAACCAGGAACAATACTCAAGATAAAAGAAATTGTTTATACAACACTAGAGGATATTTAGGGCAAACTTTTAAAGCAAACTGTTATTTCTACGTCTCATGAACAAAAAATTAATTCAAGAACTGATAGAGGCATTAAAACAGAAAAAACTGCCAAGAGAAAAACTGTCCAAACTAAAGAACAAACTATGCCAGAAATACGGCGTAAGACAGCCACCAACAGACATAGAGATTTTACTGCATGCTTCTCCAGAAGATATTTCTGAAATGGATGTTGTTGTAAAACCAATGAGAACACAATCAGGAGTGGCAGTGGTGGCTGTGATGAGCTATCCCTTTGCCTGCAAGCATGGGCGGTGCATGTACTGCCCAGGAGGGCCGTCAAGCTTTTTTGGGGATGTCCCGCAGAGCTATACAGGCCAGGAACCTGCAACAATGCGGGCGATAAGGAACAAGTATGATGCTTATTTACAGGTGTTTAATCGTTTAGAGCAGTATATTGCCCTGGGGCATATGCCGGATAAGGTTGAGTTGATTGTTATGGGGGGAACTTTTCCTGGTTTTGATTCAAAATATCAGGAAGAGTTTATCACTTATGCACTAAAGGCAATGAATGACTTTGGTGATGAATTTTTTTCTAAAGGTGAAATGGATTTTGCCAGGTATAAAGAGTTTTTTGAGATGCCAGGAGACATGCGTGATGATGAAAGAGTTAAACGGATTCAAGAAAGGATGATTAAGTTAAAAGGGAAGTCAACACTTGCCAAAGAGCAAAAAAGGAATGAGAAGTCTAAGATACGGTGTGTTGCAATGTGCTTGGAAACAAGGCCTGATTACTGCTTTAAGAAAGAGATTAATGAAATGCTAAAACTAGGAGGAACAAGAGTGGAGCTGGGAGTGCAGACAGTATATGAAGATGTAATGCGCAAAATAAAAAGAGGACATAGTGTCCAGGATGCTGTAAAAGCAACACAATTAATGAAAGATTCTTTCCTAAAGACAGGGTATCACCTTATGCCCGGACTTCCAGGCTCAAGCCCTGAAAAAGATACTGCTATGTTTAAAGAATTATTTTCAAATCCTGATTTCAAGCCAGATGCACTGAAGATATATCCCTGCATGGTTATAGAGGGAACAGAACTTTATGACTTATGGAAAGCCAAGAAATATAAGCCTCTGACAACATCTGTTGCAGCAAAAATAATAGCACAGGCAAAGAAGTACATTCCTACATATTGCCGGGTGATGAGAGTACAAAGGGATATACCCACTACAATGATATCTGCAGGTGTGGACAGGACTAATTTGCGGCAGTATGTCTCAAAAATACTGAAAGACAAGAATATAAAGTGCAAATGTATTCGTTGCAGAGAACCAAAAGGCCGGAAAATTGATTTTTCAAAAAGTATGATTAAAAGAACGGATTATACTGCAAGCAAAGGAAAAGAAGTTTTTTTATCAGCAGAAGTTGGAGATGTTTTGCTTGGATTTTGCAGGTTACGTATTCCTTACAAGCCTTTCAGGCCAGAGATAACAAAAAAATCAGCAGGAATAAGGGAATTGCATGTCTATGGCACTGCAGTTCCAGTAGGAGAAAAAGGAGTGGCTCTTCAGCACAAAGGCCTGGGCAAAAAATTGATGCTTGAGGCAGAAAGGATTGCAAAAGAAGAATTTAAATGTGACAAGATGCTGGTGATATCAGGGATAGGTGTGCGCGGGTATTACAAAAAATTAGGGTATAAGAAAGAAGGGGTGTATGTAAGCAAGAAACTATGAAGCTGAAAAAGATACCAGGAACAGAAGACATAGAGTTTAAACCTAAGTTTGTTGAGAGATATTCTGAGTTGACTGATTGGGAGGAGTTCAAGAAGTATACACTATGTTTCTTGCGGAAATCTATACGCGTGAATACACTGAAGAAGCCAATAAGTGAAATCAAGAAAAGGTTAAGTTCTAACTGGGAAATCAAAGAGATACCCTGGTGCAAAGAAGGATTATTTGTTGAGCACAAAGAAGGCCGGCTTGATGCAGGCAATACTGTAGAACATGCACTGGGATATTATTATGTACAAGAAGCTGCTTCAATGATACCACCAATTGTTTTGGATCCAAAACCAGGGGAAATAGTATTAGATGTCTGCGCAGCGCCAGGCTCAAAAAGTTCGCAGATAGCCCAATACATGCAGAATAAAGGGGTGTTGATTGCAAATGATGTAGTAGGACAGAGACTGGCAGCACTTGGTATTAACTTACAACGGTGCGGGGTTAGTAATACAGTTGTAACGCAAATGAAAGGGGAGAGGATTAAAGGATATTCTTTTGACAAGGTTCTTTTGGATGCACCCTGCTCTGGAACAGGCACGATTAGAAAAAGTATTAAAACAATTAAATGGTGGAATCCAAAAACAGTTACCAGCATAGCAGGAATGCAGAAGAGATTAATATTAAATTCATTTGATTTGCTGAAGAAAGACGGCGTGATGGTTTATTCAACCTGTTCTTTAGAGCCTGAGGAAAATGAAGGGGTTGTTGATTATTTATTGCGCAACAGAGAAGATGCTGAATTAGTGGAAATCAACTTAGATATCAACCGCGGTTCTCCTGTATTAGAGTTTGAGAAGACGAAGTATAATCCAAGCATCAAGAAATGCTTAAGACTATGGCCTCAGGACAATGATACAGAAGGGTTTTTTGTAGCGAAGATAAAGAAAATATAAAGCAGAAATGCTAAATAGTCATCTTAATTTGTTAGCATTTCTGAGCATAGCAACTGTATTTTCCTACTTGAAAATAGATTCGCGATGAACAAATCTGCTCACAAATTTCTAATTTGAGAGAGTTTTTTGTTGCAAAAATAAAGAAAAAAATAAAAGCTAAGTAACCAGCGTCGCTGTATTATCTGTTACAGACTCTCTGCTAACTGCTTATATATTGTTTCACATCATCCAACCTGATTCTCTCCAGGAAATTTTCTTAATCTCGCGGTTGGTATTCTCTCTTATATCATACTTTTCCGGTAATGGGCGGGGTATTATTTTGCATTTAGTTATTGTTGAGGCGTCAGGATATATGCCAGTTATACAATGTTTTACTTCAATAGTTTGTGGTTGTGGAAGTTCAACTTTAGGCGACGCTGCTCCTGTTGTTTGTTGTTCAGAAAGCGCATCACTTAATTCTGGAGTTACGCGAACCCTGATAACCTTGTCAGGTGGAAGATTTTCTCGAGGAGTGTAGCTTGCTGCAGTTTCATCAACCCACTTCCACTGGTTAGATCCTGGCGGATCTTCTATTAATCTCCAGATTCCAATTTCACTGTTTGGGGGCTGTGGCTGTTCAGGTATTCCATACTGTGGTGGTGCTACATCTCTATATGAAGGTTCTTGGTAATATGCTGCTTCAACATCCGAAGGGCTTGGCATCCCATAAGCTCTTCCAGCCTGAGGCTGCTGCTGGCAGGCAACTGCAAACAAAGCTATGCAAGCCAGAACAAGCTTAAATAGAAATCAGACTATCTAGTATATAAATTTTATGGAAAAAAAGAAATAAAAAAGAAAAAGAGTTTTATTTTTCTAGCAAGCTCTGCAGTTGCTGGATTATTTTAAGCAGCCTGTTGTACTCTTCTTTAATATCTGCGCATGCTTCTTCTGCTCTCATTATTTCCTCTTCATAGCATTTTTTTCTGGTTCTTTCAATCTGCTCTGCGCAGTCTGCCTTAATCTCAGCTGCTTCTTCTGGAGGACAGCCTTTAGTTTCTTTTTCTTTTTTTGGAGGAGGCACTGGCTCTCTTGCCTGCTTAGGTGCTGGTTTAGTGTATGTCCAGTCTGTGCTCTGCGGCCAGAAACCAAGAGATCCGATGTTTTGGAAATCTTGCCTTCCTCTACAGTTAGAGTCTGTTGTAAGGAAGTTGCTTCCAAACTGTTGCGCGTCTGTTCCAGAATTACTGCAGACAAATACTTCTAATGTTCCAGGAACTTGCTGCTTGAAAGAAAGACCCATTAAAGTTGAAGTGCCTGCTGCTGGCATTCCGAATGGTGAGGAACAGCTTCCTTTCATCCAGCGTTGTGTATCTAATTTCTCAATTCCGCATCTGTAAATTGCTTGTGTTTTGTCCATAAGATTCGCTTCTGTAGTATATCCTGGAGTTAAGATGTATCCAACAATCTTATCTTGTGTGTCAAACTGTGCTGGAGCTGTACACGCTAATGGTCCGATACGAGGGGCGATTAATTGTGGTCTGCTGTCTGTAGCAGGTAAGATACATTGGTGCACTCTTGTTAATTTGCCTGCCCACTCTTGTCCTGCAACTGCACCACCTGTTATCAGATTTGAGTATTCTTCATTTGTTTCCTGCATGTTCTCAAGGTATATTTCCAATCCTCTGAGTTTTTCATGCATTTCATGGCGCTCTCTCTCAATCTTTTTTGCTTCCACTCTGCACTTTGCCTCTGCAAAGCTGGTGTCCAAGGAGCACTGCTCTTTAAGCTGTTCACAAGACGGGTACTCAACCCCTCCAGGGCAGTCATCCTTTGAACGCTCTCTGCTTCCTTCTAACCAGCTGCACTCAGCCCTTGAATTAAGAGTCTTTTTTCGCATCAATTCACAGCAGATTACTTCACCACAATAAGCATCTTCTGCCACATCACCGCGTTGTGCTGTGCATGCTTGAGAAGACTCCACAAACAGGGTCTTATCATCTTTTGTCCTGCAGCAAACCCTTCCTGCCCTCTCAAGACAGAATTCTGCTTCAGTTTTTCTTATGCGTGTTAAAGTCAATTTAATCTGTTCTGCGGCATTAATAAAAGAATCACCAACTTTCAGCATATCAGAAATTTCACCATTAACCTGAACCTTTGCTGAGTTTGCATCAGCATAAACCAGTTTAATCTTAAACTCATCTTCAAGGCTTCTTACTCTGTAATCTTCTGC
>WJJT01000020.1 GCA_014729555.1 Candidatus Woesearchaeota archaeon | reverse complement strand
TATTTGTAGTTGTTTTTGATGTTTATAAACAAAATACCTAATTTTTTTTCGGTAGGGAGTTCATATACTTCAAAGCATTCTGTATTCTCATGAAAAATAATTTGCGAGGTGTTTTGAAATGGATGAAATAAAAAAGTATGACGGGCAGAGGGAGTTTTCTGTAGATACAGTCTATAGGAAGCTTACAAGAGGTATTGATGGCGTGCCTAATGAGGAGGCTGTTGATGGCTTGCTTCAGGGTGCAGAGCAGATGCGTAAGGGAATTGCTCAGGTGATAGAGAAGTTCTATCAGACTGCTGAGCACAAGCAGGCTGGAGTTATGGCTGACAAAGCAGAGCAGTTTGAAGTCCTATCTGGTGCAGTTGTGTCTGCTGGTCGGCAGGGTGATCTTGACCAGTATAATATTGCTTTGCAGCAGGTGGTTGATGCAAGCATTCAGTGCAAGGAAAGCGCTTCTAAGATGAAGCACATCAAGAACCGGGGCTTTCAAGACTATGATGCGAAAAGAGAGCTTGCTGACTTCTTAAGAGATTTGGAAAAAGCAGTTGATGCCAATTATAGCGGGAGGAGGCTTTTGCCAGGACAATGAGCAATAATAATCAAGGTTTGGAGTTCAGCATTAACGACTGTCAGGCAATAGAGCAAGAGTTTACCAGGAAAGCAGCGATTTTATCTAATTTTTTTACTAACAGGGCAATGAAAGCAGAAGCAGTCAAGCAGGTTATTTCTAGAGCAGATGATTATAACAAAATAAGAATATTGTATGATGAGGGAAAAAGAGAACCTGCACGAAAATCTGGCAGAATCAAAAGAGCAATAATTACTGCGATTGTTACTGCGGGCGTTATGGGAGCATCTTATTTTGGTGCTTTGACTTATTTTGGCAAGCAGGAATATGATGCAAGAATCCAGGGCTTAAGTGCTGAAAAAAATCTTGTTTTGTTGCGAAAGCAAAAAGCTGACAAGAATAACTTGTTATTGCAGGAGCGTGCACAAGAACTGCAAGCTCGCTCTGATGGATTGCAAAAAGAGTATGCTCAAAGTCTTGAGACAATAAGTCAGGAAAAACAAAGAAATTCTCAGGCAAGAGAAAGAAATGGTGTTTTGCAGAGAGATTATGAAACACTTTCCGCAGAAAAAACACTATTGCAGAAGAATTATTCTGGTCTTGAATCAGAGCTTGAAAAACAAAGGCAAGAAAACTCTGGTTTAGAAGCTGATGTTTTAGAATTAAGGCAAAATAATTCAGGTCTTGCAGACAGAACAGCAGAATTAAACCAGACAATAAAGTCAAAAGATTCTGCAATGCTGCGATTGATTGAAGAACAAATAACTCAAAGGACAAAAGTTCATGGAGAATACAAGACCAAAGGGCCTTTCAGTAATTTTGTGAGCAATTATGCAGAATTCTTCTTTGGCAGAGAACCAACAGAGCAGGAAAAAAGTGTTCTTGAGGGTATTCTGAGAACTTATGTCCAGACTGATGGCAAGAGTGTTGATGAAACAATACAAAGCTGGGGCTGTAACACGATTATCATGCGTTACAAGACCAAACCAGAAATCATAGATCCTTAATCATAGAGGTGGTAGTAGTGAGAAAGTCAAGATGCGTAGCCTGCAAACTGCGCAAAAGAATGAGAGGAAGAATCTTTTGCAAAGAGTGCATAGAAATGTTTCACCAAAAAATGGGAATTGAACCTGATGAAAAAGAATTTGCAGACCCTGAGTTTGAATTTACAAAAGAATTCAACAAGGAGGTTGATGAAGATGATGAATAAAATAATCAAGTGGAATCTGGCATTTGCAGTATCATTTTTGGCCTGTTCAACACTTATTTATCTTATATCTAATGACGGGCCAGAAACAATACCAGTAATACTGCTAATTTGTTTGATATTTAATGGCTTGATAACTATTGCGATTCTTCATAAGAACCTGAAGAAATCAATAATCAAGTCTTATAAAAAACAAGAAGGAGGTGGGAAAGGATATGAACAAGAAAATAATGATGAGATTATTGCAGACACTGAGCCTATTAATAATGATAGTTCTGCCGATAATATCTACTAGTGCAAAAGCCGCAGATTTTGACCAAGGAATAAGCGCAGAAGACAAGGCACAGTTTGATGAAATGCTAAAGCCAGTAATGAAAATATACAATTTAATCAAGTATGCAGCGAGTTTTATTGCAGGAATAGTTTTCTTAATTGCAGCAATCACTTTCATGACTTCAGGAGGTGACCCTAGAAAAAGAGATGTTGCTAAAAGCACTGCGATGTATGTAGTTATTGGTCTTGTTGTTATCTGGATAGCTCCGCTGGCAATAAATTACATCCTGTGAGGTAAAAAATAATGAAGAAAATATTGTTTTTGTTAGTGTTAGCTCTACTGCTAACACCAGCATTAGTCATTGCAGACGAGGAAGAAGAACCTGTTGAAAACGAATGCGGTATTTTTAATCTTGGGAGTTGCATCACTCAGAAATTATTTGAGCATACTACTTCAATCATCAATGCGCCAATACGGCCTTTAATATCTTTGATTAAGAAATTATTATCCGAATCTGTAGTAATCTCTGTTTTCAAGTTCTTATGGCAAATAATGGCTTATGTAATCTCAATCTTTTACGCGCTTTTATTTCTTTATGTTGGATTTAATTTCATGACTTCAGGACATGATGT
>WJJT01000019.1 GCA_014729555.1 Candidatus Woesearchaeota archaeon | reverse complement strand
TTATTGCAAAAGCAAGAAATGTTCTGGTTCTCCAGTTCATATTTGATGTAAAGATGTGGATATATTTAAATTTTATTCAAACTGCTTTTCAGCACGCTCTGCCCACTGCTCTTCATGAAAATAGAAGTCTTGGTTGAATACTTCATGGCGCTTGTCAGAGAATGCCATCACATATGCCTCTCTTTTTTCATTTCCTGCGGTTGACTCCATGAATATGAGGTGCTGCTTTGTTCTGTCTTTCTCAAGCTCAATTACTGGTTTTGTGCTCATTGTGCTTGATTTCAGGAGGCGGGCGTCTCCTACTTTTTTTTCAAAGGCCATTGCTGCAAATCTCTGCTGTGTTGATACGTGTGCAATGTATTTTGCATATGATTCATATCCCCCGATATCTTGCTTTGCTGCTTTCACTTCTTCTGCTGTCTTGATTATTTTCCATCTATAGCCGTGATTCTCTGCTTTAAGCAGTGTATCTGCGATCATAACTGCAACAGCAGGCTTCTCTCTCAGCTCAGCATAATTCCTGTACATGCTGTATCCATTCATGCTTTCATGGATAGGATCCTTTCCAGTAATCTCTGCAGCCTCTTCTGCACTTGCATTGCCTGCTTCAATGCACTCTTCAAGGGTGTCTATATATGCCTTGATTCCTGCATTAGAAGCTGCAAAACTAAGAAGTATGGGCGACCAGATTGTATTGACTATCTTTATAAGCCTGTCTTCCTCTCTTTCTGGTAATTTGTATTGCATGGCCTGTTTTATGTATTGGGGGTTTATAAAGGTTGTGACTTTAGTCACCAGAAAGTGGTTATGATTATCTTTTGTTGTTTAAGTTCTGATGTTCTGCCGTGACACAAGCATTGTTATTTTTCACGGTGATTCTGCCTTGAAGAAGAGGATGATGAAGTTTCAAGGGCAGAAGTTTTTCATTACTTCTGTCACGCGTTGTGAACTGTTCAAAGGCGCCTGGAAATCTAAGGATACAGAAAGGCAGTTCAGTTGATAACTGATTTTTACAAGAGTGTTGAATTGCTTGATTTTGACGTTGCTTCTGCCAACCTGTTTGGCCTGAATAACAGTGTTCTTGAGAAGAAAGGCTCAAGGATTCCTGAAGCAGATTTGATGATAGCTTCTCTTGCAATGGCTAATAACAGGATATTGGTTACCTGTGATTCAAGGCATTTCAGGAAGATTTCTGGATTGAATTTTGAGAAATGGTGAATTTTACCTTAACTTTTTTAAATAACAAATATATACTTATTAATTATGGATAAACAAACCATCGGACAGCTTGAGGCTGCACTTATTGAGTCACTGGGGCTTACTGGCGAGAAGACTGCAAAGTTTTTTGGCAAGGCAAAAAATATTGGTTCAGATGACAAGCTTGGCGGTTATCAGGGTGTGTCTTCTGCTAATGAGGGCAACATGAGCCTTACTGAGATTGATCTTGAGAATCAGGAGAGGATATTGCAGAATCTTCACAGGTATTTTCCCTGGGTTTCAATTAGTGTTGAGGAAAGGACAAAAGATCCTACAGATGTTCAGGCAGAGTTTTACAAGAATGATTCAGATGTTCTTGTGCAGATTGATCCTATTGACGGCACATTCTGTTATTCTGAAGGCAAGAATGACCATTATGGTGCTATCGCCAGTGTTCTTACCAGGGCTGAAGAAGGGCTTGGAAGATTTGTTCTTGCAGTGATGTATTATCCTTCCTTGGATGGTGAGTTTTTGATTGCGAATCCTGCCGGCGTTTTCAGGGAGAAGGATGGCAAGAGAACGCAGGTTTCCTTAGATGAGTCAAAGATGCTTGATGGAAAGTTTTGCACTGTATGGGTATATAAGGAACCTGGCAAGCATCCTCAAGGAAGGTTAAGGATAGGCATGGATAATGTGAAGGAGCATGTAGATCAAAGAGATATTTATGCAAATACTGAGTGGTTCAGGAGATTGTCTAATCATGAAATCCCTGGCTTTCTCACTCAAGGAGGCCATATTAATGATCATACTGTTGCTGCATGGATGGCTCAGCAGTGGGGTGCTGATGTTGAGTATGCTTCTGGTGATAAACTGGATTTAGTTCCTTTTGGTGATACTCTTAAGTCTGATGAAAGCAGAGATCCTCCAAGAGATAAGAAGGGTCTTTTGATTATAGGCTCAAAAAAGAATCCTAATTTCAAGAAGTATGCTGAATTCTATAATGAACGGATTACTCAGTCTCAACAACCTTGATAATATGATACCCAAATTGTGTCTTTACTGGTTTTGATATTTCGTCTTTCTTTAGGCTGAAGGCAGCATTTTCAAATTCCTTCACCATTTTTCCTTTAGTGAACCATCCCAGGTCTCCGCCTTTTTTTCCTGAGGGGCATATTGAGCGTGCTTTTGCAACTTCATCAAAGTCCATTCCATGCTTTAGGTCATATAATATTGCGTTTGCTTCCTGCTCTGTTTTTACAAGAATGTGTTTTGCATGTACTTTTTTTGGCATTGTTTTCACCTCTTTACCAATTCCCACGCTTCTTCAACATTTCTTGCCAAGGTGTCTGCTGCCTCTGCCTCTGTTGTGAGTTTTGTGTCTTCTTTTAATTTTTCTGGATCATATCTTGCGATTATTTCTTCATAGCAGTTTGCTGCTGAATGAAGTGCTTTCTTGAATCCTTTCTGATTGTTGTCTCTTGCATGTGCTGCTGCTGCATTAAACCAGGGGGCAGGTTTCATCCAGCTGTTTTCAGCATTTTTCACTGCCTGCTTTGTTTTTGTCCATGCTATGAGTTCCTCTGAGAAGTATTTTTCAAGTGTCGTGTATGCTTCTGTTACTTTCATTATCTCCCACTATTTAATAAAGATTTCAGCAGATATTTAAAGTTTTTGAAAAGGTTTAATAATAAGCTGGCTATTCTTTTCTCATGGTCGAATTCAATCCAGACGGAAGCATCAGGCTTCCTGGCTCTGTTGCTGCGAATATTGCAAGAAAGGAATTAAAGCTTAAGAAAGAAAAATGCATCTTGATTAAGAAAGATCTTGTTGATTTCAGGCCAAAGAAGTGTATATTGCATGTCAAGGTGTCTGAGGCTTTTTCAGACGCTTCTTTTGTTTCTGAGATATTTCATTCCCTGCAGCTGGATACTCCTGTGAAATTAGTCAGGATCAGTGAGAGGGAGTTTGACATTGAGGTTGGGACTGATTTTAAAAGGTGTTCTGACTGCAATCACATCTCCAGGAGATTCAGGGAGTATTTAGAAGGCAACATGATTGAGGAAAAAGGCAGCTGCACCCAGAAAGAAAGGGATTTCTATTATGAGGATTATTTTGAGTAAGGTTTAAATATCAAGAAAACATACATATCTATATGGCGGGTGAAAAGGTTTCTAAAGATGATGAGCTGATTCCGTTGATTACTTTATTCCAGACTTCGCGTTCGCGTGGCGGAATTTCTTTCGTGCCTGTTACTGTTACAGATCGCTTTGATTTTTATGCAGATGGAAGATTTTCAAGACAGATTTTTGACAGCGGCAGCATAATCCCTTCTGGAGAGGATGCTGACATTAAAGAAAGATCTGCTAAAGACATAAGAATGCTGGCAAAGCAATTGTATTTTTTGTTCAGCATTCCTGGGAATATTACGCTAGGTGGCCGCGGCTGTGATTACAACCAGATGACCTTGAGAGTGAGGCGCTGTGGTAAAATATTTTCATTCACTTGGGATAAAGGTCTTGCTCCAAAAGAATTAATCAAGCCCTTGATGAAACTGCATGAATTGATGATTCCAGACATGGATGAACACCTAAAGAAAGAATTAGAGCTCAGTTTGTGGCAGGGATGATTTTGGAAAGGTTTAAATAAATTAGTTAGTTCTTTGTTCTCATGGATATAATCAAGAAAAACAGTGAAGCTTATGACAAGACTGTTGATGAGTATTGAGAGTACACAAAGGATTTAGAGCCTCCTGAGATAGTTCAAAGAGAGGATTTCATGAAGGCTTTAAAGCCTAAAGCAAAGATACTGGACCTTTGCTGCGGTCCTGGCAG
>WJJT01000018.1 GCA_014729555.1 Candidatus Woesearchaeota archaeon | reverse complement strand
GTTGAATACATACTGAAACAGGTTGTTGAGAGATTAGAAGAAGAAAACAATGATGATGAACAGCCTGCCTTTAGTGAGGAAGACGAAGAAAAAGTAAAAGAACGGTTGAGAAGTTTAGGATATTTGGATTGAGGTGGAAAAAATGGATCATTTAGATGAGTTAGAAAGCAAAAGCATATACATTATTCGTGAGGCATATAAGCAGTACAAGAATCTTGCTATGCTTTGGTCTATTGGAAAGGACTCAACTGCTTTGTTGTGGCTTTGCAGAAAGGCTTTTTTTGGAAGGGTTCCTTTTCCTGTAGTGCATATTGATACGAATTACAAGTTTAAGGAGATTTATGAATTTAGGGACAAGTATGCTAAAGAATGGAATCTTAAGTTGGTTGTTGGTAAGAATGAAGAGGCTATTGCAGCTGGAATGGGCCCTACTAAGGGAAACAAGTTTGAGTGCTGCAACCAATTAAAGACTATTGCTTTAAAGCAGACTATTGCAAAGAATAATTTTAGTGCTTTGTTGCTTGGCATCAGAAGGGATGAGCACGGCATCAGGGCTAAGGAGCGTGTTTTTTCTCCAAGAAATGAACAGTTCAAGTGGGATTACAAGAACCAGCCTCCAGAGCTTTGGGATCAGTATAAGTCAAAGCAGGCAGAGGATGAGCATTTGAGAGTTCACCCTATTTTGCATTGGACTGAGCAGGATATCTGGGATTATGTAAAGAGAGAGAACATTCCTATCACAGACTTGTACTTTGCTAAAGAAATGGAAAATGGCGAGTGGAAAAGATACAGGAGTATTGGTTGTGAGACCTGCTGTAATCCTATCTGTTCAAAGGCAACTGATGTTGACAAGATGATACAAGAGCTAAAGACAACAAAAATCTCAGAACGAAGCGGAAGAGCACAGGACAAGGAATCTGCTTATATCATGCAGAAGCTGAGATCACTGGGATACATGTGAGATTATGGCAGACAAGCGCGTTAGAAGCATTGCAAAGAGTATCAGTTGGAGGGTGATTGCTACCCTCACAACTATGATTTTGGTTTTTGTTTTTACTGGAAAGCTTGCTTTGGCTGCAGGCATTGGCTTTTTTGAGGTAATAATCAAGCTGATGGTTTATTATGCTCATGAAAGGGCCTGGGATACTGTCACTTGGGGAAAGTATGCCAGGGCAAAGGCAGGTGTTATCAAGAAATTAAGAGATTTAGGATATATTTAAAACAAATTAACAGGTGATACAGAATGAATGAAGAGCATTTGAAATTTGCAATAGTCGGCCATGTTGATCATGGAAAGTCTACTTTGATTGGCAGGTTGTTTTTTGATACTGATTCTTTGCCAGAGGGCAAGATGGAGGAGATAAAGAAGATCTGTGATGAGCTTGGAAAGGATATTGAGTTTGGTTTTATAATGGATCATCTGCAGGAAGAGCGTGAGCAGGGTGTAACGATTGATACTGCGCAGACTTTTTTCAAGACAGACAAGAGGCATTATGTTATTATTGATGCTCCTGGCCACAAGGAATTCACAAAGAACATGATTACTGGTGCTTCTCAGGCAGAGGCTGCTCTTTTGATTGTTGATGCTGATGAGGGTGTGCAGGAGCAGACAAAGAGGCACGCGAATATCTTGAGCATGCTTAATCTTCAGCAGGTTATTGTTGTTATGAACAAGATGGATTTGGTTGAGTACAAGGAAGAGCGTTTTAATGAGGTCAAGAAAGAGCTTATTGAGTTTCTTGATTCTATTAACATTAAGCCGTCTTTTATTATTCCGATATCTGCTAAAAAAGGGGATAATATTGCCAAGAAGTCAGAGAACATGCCTTGGTATGCTGGCAAGACTGTTCTTGAGGCCTTGGACACTTTTACTCCAAAAGTTAGTGCTGTTGAAAAGCCTCTGCGTTATCCAGTACAGGATGTTTACAAGTTTGATGACAAGAGAATTTTGGCTGGCAGGGTTGAGTCTGGTGTTCTTAAGAAAGGAAACAAACTTTTGTTCCTGCCTTCTAACAGTGAGAGCAGCATAAAAACTATTGAGGATATGCATGGTGAGCAGCAGGAAGCTGTTGCTGGCAAGAGCACTGGCATTACTATTGAGCACCCTTTGTTTGTTGAAAGAGGAGAGGTTGCCTGCGACCCTGAAAAAGACAAGCCTACGGTCACTACAAGATTCAGGGGCAAGGTTTTTTGGATGTCTAAGCTTCCTTTTGAAAAGGCTGAGAAGATTACTTTAAAGATTGCCACTCAGGAGGTGGAGTGTGCTGTTGAGAAGATTGAGAAAAAGATTGATTCTTCTACTCTTAAGGTTCTTGAAGAGGATGCTTCTGGGCTTAAGGAGTGGGAAGTTGGTGAGATTATTTTCAAGACAGACAGTCCTGTGGTTATTGAGGGATTTAATGAGACTCCAGAGCTGGGCAGGTTTGTTCTTGTCAAGGGCGAGGATGTCTGTGCTGGAGGCATAGTTACGCACAAGGATTTGGAATAAATAAAACAAAGGTGGGAGAATGGCATTGTTTAATTGGGGACTAGAGCGATTTATAAAGTATGTATCAGATAATAAGCCAGCACACGTAGAAGTGGCGGCAGATAGTGAAAGCAGTGGCACAGATTTCATTGTTGAAGAGCATTTTGCATATTTTGCTGGTTATTATGAAGGCAGAAAGCCGGTTGTTGCAAGGAAAAAGTATGGCGGGACAACATCTAAGCCGCAGGAAATGGATGCTGTATTAGACACAGATATTAAAAGAATGCAAGAACTGGATATTGATGTTTTTAAGACAAAAGGTTTTGTAAATGAATCAGATTAAGAATATAGTTAAGCTGCTTAGGCCGGCGCAGTGGTATAAGAATTTGTTAGTTTTTGTTCCTATTGTGTTTTCTGGAAATCTTGCTAATCTGCATTTGTTGCTGTTGACTTTTGTTGGTTTTCTTGCTCTTTGTGCTGTTTCTTCTGCAAATTATGTTATTAATGATTTGATTGATATAAAGAGTGATAGAAGGCATCCTGAGAAAAAAAAGCGTCCTCTTGCTTCGAGAAAGATTAAGATTTGGCAGGCTGTTGTTTTGACTATTGTCTTGTTGATTATTGCTGTGGGTGTTAGTGCTGGTTTGGATATTAATTTCTTTTATGCAGTTGCTTTCATGTTTGGCTTTAGTCTGCTTTATTCATTATTGCTTAAGAGAGAGGCTTTTCTGGATATTATTGCGATTGGTGTTCTTTTTGTTGTGAGGGCTGTTGCAGGTGTTTTTATTATTGGTGTTGAGACCAGTCCTTGGCTTATTGCTTGTGTTTTTTTTCTGGCTCTGTTTTTATTGGCTGGAAAAAGGCATTCTGATGCTGCTTTTCTTGGAAAAGATGCTAAAAAGCACAGAAGCACGCTAAAAATGTACACTCCAACAATCACAAACGCATTGATGGTTATTACTACAGCGCTTTTGGTGGTTTCTTACAGTCTTTATTCTTTTTTAGGCAGTGATACTCCTTATTTGATTTTTTCCCTGCCATTTGCCTTGTATTTGATTTTCAGATACTTTGCTCTGGTTTACATGGGCTCTCCTGTTGCAAGGCACCCAGAAAGGGTTTTCCTGGATCTTAGAATGGATTTTGCTATGGTTTTATGGGCTATTGTTATTTTAGTTATGCTTTATTTCTTGTAGATTTCATTTACTTCCTCATATTGTTCGTGGCTGCCTATGTCATACCAGGGTTTTGCATAAACAACTGCATATACCTGTTTTGTTTTCAGGAGTAGTTTGGGCAAAGGTATTCCTGTAGTGTTTTTTTGTGCAACTGCATCTGGCAAATCTTCTGCTCTGATGAAATAGCACAGTGTTGCTGCCATTGTTGATTTGGGATTTTGGGGCTTTTCCTCAATATCAAGTATTTTTCCTGTGTCTTCTGCTATGACATTGCCTAATTTTCTTGCTTCCTCAATTGTTTTGACGTCAAATACTGCTATTGTGGATGTTTTTTTTTCTTTTGATAGCTTAACGAGTTCATTAAGGTCAAATTCAAATAAATTGTCTCCCCCAACAATCATCAGATCTTCTGTTATGTTTTCTTTTTCTATTGTAAAGATGATGTCATCCACAACTCCTAATCTGTCTTCATTGCTTGTTGTGCCGTCATTCAGTATTTTTATTCCTTCTTTTCCTTCTGCCCATTTCTTGAAGTCTTCATAAAATATTGAGTTTGTAACAACTATTATCTCGTTAACTTCAGGCACTTCTTTTATTTTGTCTATTATCCAGTCTATCATTAATTTATTTCCTACTGGAAGAAGTGGTTTTGCCTTGTTTTTTGTCAATGGATACAGCCTTGTGGCATATCCTGCTGCTAACACTATTGCTTTCATATTTCTCGTCTAGAAATTGGTTTTTTATAAATCTTATGCTATATACCTACTAAGCGAAAGCTTTATAAATCACTTGTTACTTTGTAGCTATTGGACGGCCATAGGGGCCGGGTTCCACCCAGTCTCATTTGAACCTGGCAGTTAAGCCGGCTTCCGTATCAGGCTGTACTGCATTCCGCGGGAAATCTGATAAGCTGTCCGCCTTTTCTTTAATCTTTTACTGCAAATTCAATTAGAATACATTATTTGATTTCTAATATAATCTCTCCTTTTTTTTCATTAATCTCTTTAATATACTTAATTCCTTTCAACTTCTCTTTTATCTCTTGCCAGCTCATTGTTTTGCGCATGTTTTTTATTTCAGATAATAATTTTTGCAGTTCCTGGTATTTTTCGTATATTTTTTCTCCTTTTTCCTGGAATTCTTTTGCTTTTTTCTGCTGGAGCTCTAGATTGTCTTTTTGTAATTTGATTTTCGTGTCTACTCTTCCTATTTCCTTGCCGTATTTGTCTGATACCTGCTTTAGTTCTTCTGTTTCTATGCCTTTTGATAATACAGAGTCCAGTGCCTGGCTGTATGTCTTGAATTCTTCCTGTCTTTTTGTTTCATAGAATCTTAATTTAAAAGGTGTTATGTCTATGACTTTATTATCGTCAAAAACAACTGCGGGTTCTGTTTTTTGCTGCAACAAGTTTGATACTTCCTTGTATAATTGCTTGATTTTTGTTTCTGTCAGTCCTTTTCTTGTTTTGGCTATGTCTGTTCTTATGCAGAGTTCTGTTGCATACACTCCGCCTATGCCTAACTGTACTGCAAGTGTTTTTGATACTGTGTCTGAAGAGGTTTCTATTATTCTCTTGAATTTTGTAAGGCTTATCTCAAAGGGGTTGTGTTCTCTTGATGGTGCAGCATAAAGTTCTCCTTTTTTTATTGTTCTGTCTTTCCATTTCTGTACTGATATTGGTTGTATTATTTTTCCTTTTTCACAGAGTATTGCGTTTCCTTTGCTGAATAATTCCAAAATCAGGTCGTATTTTCCTTCTTTTGTCTCAAATTCTAGTTTTATTATTCTTTCACTGTCTGTCTGCTCTATTTTTCTTAGTCTTGCGCTGGATAGATACTTCCGTAATATTCCGCAGAATCCTGGCATTTTTTCAGGTATCTCTGGCTTTACCTCTGTGAGCCAGATAAATTTTGGCAAAATCACTCTTAGCATTTTTTTGCCTATTCTTGGGATATGCAAAGAAAACAATAATTCTTTTTTTTCTGGCTGGTATATCTTGTCTATTTTTCCGTCTAGTAATTGCTGGAATTCATCTACCAGGTATTTGATTTCTACACTTGACAGCTCTTTTTTCATATGCCTAAGCCGATAAGAATTATGCCAATTATTATGGCAGTTATACCGGCCCATTTAAGCAGGTTCATCTTTTCTTTTAAATATTTAACTGCCAAAAATGCTGATATTATGTACTGTATTGAAATCAGCGGGTATAATACAGACAGTTCTCCTCCTTTGAAAGCAATCAGCAGTGCAATCATTCCTGTTCCGCAGCAGGCCATTCCTAAAACAATATGCCTGTTTTTTATCTGCTGTAGTATGTTTAGGTTAAATTTTTTAGAGCCTTTTTTGAGAAGCACAACGCCTATTCCTCCAAGTATTCCTGATAACAATGCCAGTAGTATTGACCAGGTTTGTGTCATTTTCTGCCCACCCCTATCATCGCGACTCCTGCGAATATTAGTGCAATGCCTATCCATCTTAGAAGGCTGATTTGTTCATTGAATATTGTTGCTGCGTATATTGCTGTTATTATGTAGCTTGTTGCAACTATTGGAAAGACGACTGTTAGTTCTCCGTCTTTTAATGCAGTGATAAAGAATATCCAGCCTATTGTGTAAAGCAAAAGACCTGCTAGTATTGGCAAGGTTAGTTCTGGAAGGTTGTTTCCTGCTATTTTTTGGAATATCTGTGCAGTGCTGACAAATACTGCACATAGAAGCGCCAGGCCGATTGCCTTCAGCTTTGTCATTTTATTCTCCGATTAGTATTTCGATTATAGAAGCAAATGCAGGTCTTGTTATGAATACTCCGATTGTTATTCCTGCGATTGTTGTGAGTGCAAATCCTTTTAACAGGCCTGCTCCTGCAAATATTAATGGAACCATTGCCACTGTTGTCGTGACATATGCTGCCATGATTATGAAGAATGCTCTTTTTAGTTTTTGTTTCCATCCGCCCATGTGTCCTGCTTCTTTTCTTAGTGTTTCGTCTGTTATGACGATTTGGTCATCTACTCCTGTTCCTACTGCGATTATTATTCCAGCTATTGATGCCAGGTCTATGTTCCATCCTACCAGTGCTGCAAATCCTAAGAGCATGAAGATTTCGCTTACAGATATTACTATCATTGTTGCTGCTACTTTTAGGTATCTGTATCTTATTGCTATTATTACTGCTACTGAAAGTATTGCTATTATTCCTACTAATATTGCGTTTTTTAGGAATTGTATTCCTAGCATTGGTGATATGTTGTCTGTTTTTACTATGTTTAGCTTGACTGGCAGGCTTCCTGTAATTAGGATTGTTTGCAGTCTTTTCATTTCATTTAGTGAGTTTATTATTGCTTCCTGCTCAGATGCTCCTGCTCCTGATCCGCTTATTGCTATTTCTGTCACTGCTCTTCCCTGCAGGTCTGCTGCTATGTTCAGCTGGTCTACTTTTTTGTCGTCAAGGAATAATTGCAGTGGCTCTGACAGGTATTCTCCCTGCTCTCTTTTTTCTACTGTCAGGTCTCTTGTTGCGTCTGCTTGTTTTTGTGCTGCTTCTGGTGTTAGTGATATTGAGAACATGAAGCTGCAGGCCATTCCTCCCTCTATTTTTCCGCATCCCTGGTTTGGGTCTATGCCGGAGCACTCTGCTGTTCTGCAGACATATGTTATGTCTTCCCCTCCCCTGAATACTGTTGTGTTTCCTATTTTTGCTTCGAATTTTCCTTGTTTTGCAAGCAGGTCTTTTACCTCTTCTTCTGTTGCTCCTGCGATTTCTACGAGTATGTATTTATTTCCTTCTCCTAGTAGTGCTGGCTTGTCTCTTACCTCTTTTACAATGACGTCTGTCAGGCCGTATACGTTTAGCCTTTGCTTTAGGTTGTCCATGATTATGCTTATTGTGTCGTCGTCTATTGCCTCTGCCGGCTGTAATAATACTCTTGTTCCGCCCTGCAGGTCCAGCCCTTTTCTTATGTTTGTTGTCGGCGCCTGCATGATGCTTAGTCCTATGTCCTGCATTCCTGTGAGAATTTTCTTTGTTTTTGGTACTGTGATTGTCTTGTTTATTGTTTTTTCAGCCACGATTGTTTCATTGTCTTTTGTTTCATTTACTTTTATTGTCTCTTGCACTATTTTTTTTTCTGTTTCATTCAGTTCTTCTATGATGTAATCTTCTTTTGTCATTAGTGTGTATGATTTTTTGTTTGTTTTTATCGTGACTGTCCTGTTTACGTCCAGCTCGCTCACAAATGAGTAGTAGTCTGCAACACTGTTTATTGGCCTGTTGTTCATTGCAAGGATTACTTCGTGTGACATTGGTGAGAGTCCTGGTTTTGGGCTTTCAATGCCTGCAAGTGCTGCTGAGCTGTTTTTCATTACCGACCTTATTGCCGCCCCTTCACTCCATGGGTTTGGCCTTATTGCTATTAATGCAAATACAAGGAATATGATTAGTATGATTATTCTCCAGTTTGTGAATAGTTTTTTAGCTTTGCTCATGTTTTTTTGCCTTTTTTTCCAGATGCCATCTTAGTATACCTGTGTTCTGTATCCATGTGTTCAGCATGTCAAAGAACAGGCCTATTACGATTATTATCATTATTTGTTTTATCACGTCTGATGATGTGAATATGTATGCAAGCAGTGCTGCTACAAAAGATGTTATTGACATTGTCATTCCTGTTTTCATTGAGCCCAGTATTCTTTCAAATATGCTTCCTTCTTTTCTTTTCAGCACTCTTGTTGTCAATAGTATGTCTGTATCTACTGAGTATCCTACGAGCATAAGGAATGCTGCCACTCCTGCTGTTGTCAGCTTCATTCCAAGAAGGGATACTGCTGCCAGTGTGCATAGTATGTCTGATGTTGCTGCGAGTATCACGAATAAAGAAGGGACGAATGACCTGAATGTTATCAGGACTACTGTGCCCATTGCAATAAAAGCAAGTATGACTGCTACTATTGTTTGCCTGAAAAAGCTTGCTCCAAGTGTTGAGCCCATTGATTCTATTGTGTATTTGTCTTCTTTCAGTTCTATTATTTTTGATGCTATTACTGCCTGTTTTAACTGGTCTTCTTCTGTGTCAGAGGCTTCTATTATTATGGACGAGAGCATTCCTGCTTCTGTGAGTCTTCTTATCTCTATGTCTGCTTTTGGCAGCCTTTTGTGCAGGTCTGATTCTAATGCAGCAGTATCAACTTCTTTTGTTGCGGGTATTGTTAGGGTTATTCCTCCTTTTAGTGATACTCCTTTTTGGATAAACTCTCCTGTTGTTGCATAATTATAGCCGAGCACTCCTATGGCTAGAAACAGGATTACTATTGTGAATATCATTAATTCCTTGTATCTTTTGTCGTATATGTAAAGCAGTTTTTGTTTTATCCCCACTATTGCACCCCAACTTGGGAGAATAAAGAACTATTTATAAAGATTACGGAACTTGGATAACTTTAGAAAAATGCCTTCCACAGCCCGCTGTAGACCTTGAATCCGTCAAACATGGGTATTGGAAGCATGTTGAAAACGAACAAGAACAGGTTTATTTGTTTTGTGACGTATATTGCGACTCTTGTGTGTTTTTTCATGTCTTTTCCTTTTCTTTTTAACACTATCCAGCATATAAAGAATATTGCCAGGTTTACAAAAGGCCCTGCTGCTGCTATTGCAGACATTTGTAATGGTGGTATTGCACACTCTTGTGTTGCGCATCCTATGTTTACGTATGCTGGCACAAAGAATATGAATCCTGTCTGAAGTGCTCTTAGTACTATTCCTATTCCAAGCCAGGTGTATGCTGCGTGGAATGTTGCTTCAAACCCGTATGCTGATGCAATGAATTTATGGCCCAGCTCGTGCAGGATTATTGCTGGTGCTGTTACAAGGCAGGCAAACTTGAATGCTTTCCAGTCAAATCCTGTGCTGTATCTGTCCTGGCTGAACTTGAATATGCCCATGAAGATATAGCCTACTGCTACAGTCATTATTGCTATGTCTATTAATTCTCTTAAGCCTAGTATCATTGTCCTGCTTGAAATCTGGTTGGTTTATAACTTTTTCGATAAAAATCAAAGAACGAGAATAAAAAATTTCAACTGCCCCTTTTTGAGGCAGTGAAAGGTTTTGCCAAAAAATTATTTCTTTTTCTTTTTTTTGGCTTTTTTCTTTTTAGCTTTTTTCTTTTTAGCTTTTTTCTTTTTCTTTGCCATCGCACTGCACCTCTTTTAAAGGTCTTACACGTTATTATTTAACTTTTACTATATAAATGTTTTGTTTTAAAATTAAATTTTTAATCTCGTAAATTTTTCTAGTGCAGAAACCAGTTCTTTAAAGTTCTGTCAATGTGAAATAAAATTTTGTCTAGGTTTTCATAGGATATGTTTTTGAATGATTTTATTTTTCCGCCGGATGCGTATGCATGCCCTCCCCCGTCGAATAATTCTGCTATTTTACTTAGGTCTATGCTAACACCTTCTCTTCGCCTGAAGCTTATTCTTCCGTTTCTGTATAGGACAACTGAAACATCAACTGCTTGGTGTGTGTTTAATATTTTGTCTCCTGCATCTGCTGAGCTTAACACGCTTGATGCTAAACTGAACCCAAACTTGTGATTAACATATTGTTTTATTTGCAGCTTATTGATGAGTTGCATGAATGCTTTTTGTTTTTTGTCAAAGTATTCTTGTCTTTGTTTTTCAAATTTTTCTGACCCTAGTACTCCTCGCGACAAATTATTGATTAGTTCTTTTTTGTTTATTCCTGACGAGATTATGTCTGCAAGTTTTATTGCTCTTTCGTCTTGTCTTATCCAGAATTCTATATCTCTTGCTAGCTGCTTAAGGTTTACTGCCACAGAATCTGCTGGAAGGAATTTGTTTGCCACAAGGTCTGCAGAGCAGAGCATTTGTTCTGGTTTTGCTGAGTTTTTTAGTTTTCCAGAGAAGTCTGCAGTATGCACGTATTTTTTCATTAGCTCGAGCATCTCTGCAGTGTATGGGTGGTGGCTGTTCCAGTAAACTATTTTGTTGTGTTGTGATATTTCTTTTAGTTTTTGTTCAAAATTCCATATTTGGTCTGGGGGAAAGTCCAGTATGAATATCAAGTTGCCTCTTAATGCTGCAATTTCCTTGAATTTGTCTTCTGTGTTTGTGTAATTTAGGAATCCGCCCACTCTGCAGGAAGAGTTTCTTAATCGCGCATATCTTAGAACTATTGCTGCTGCTGAAAGCCCGTCTAGTTGTTCAGAGCAGTAGATGACATACATGTTGTGTTTATTGCTTTAGAAATATATTAATTTTTTGGCATACCTTTATATACGCTTAGATAGACCCTGAATCCGCCTTTTTTTGCGAGTGTTTCTGTTTTTCCAAAGGTTTCCTGCATTTTTTTCTCAAGCATCCTGCCGCCTTTTTGGTGTCTTGCCACTAATTGCAGTGTTCCTTCTTTGTTCAGGTGTTTTGCTGCTGTTTCTATTATTTCATAGCAGAGTTTCCTTCCTGCTGCCATTGGCGGGTTTACGAGTATAACGTCGAATTTTTCTTCTTTGTACGGCTCGTAAAGGTTTCCTGATTTTATTGTTATTTCTGTATTGTTTAGTTTTGCATTCTTTTTTGCGAGGTTGATTGCTCTTTTGTTTATGTCTGTCAGGAATACTGTTGTATCTGGTAATGATTTTTTTATCGCAATTCCTACAGGCCCATATCCTGAACAAAGATCGAGTACTTTGTCTGTTTTGTTTATTTTTGCTTTTTCTATGAGCAGCTCTGTTGCAGGGTCTATTCTTCTTGGTGAGAAAACTCCTTTTCCTGTCCAGAACTCCAGGTTTTTCTGCCTTAGTTTTGCTTTTATTTTTCTTGGCTTTAGTTCGCTTTCTTGCTCTTCAGAATAATAGTGTTGTTCCATTCTTAGTCAGGTGATATGATTTTATACCAGATGTAAAGCAGTTTGTCTACTGATCTTATTAATTCAAAGTCTTTGCCCTGGAGCTCTATGCAGTTTTCTTTCAGCACGATTTGTGTCGGCTCTTCTGCGATTAAGTGTATTACTGCCTTGTCTGCGTCTTTGCAGGTCACGATTGGGATGTCTTCGCAGGTTTCATTGTGTTCCTGCGTGCATGCAGGTATTACTTTTTTGCTGAATGCTTTTGTTATGCTCTGGCTTAGGTCTGCTGCTGCTATTGCAAGGTATTTAAAATCTTCTTGTTCAGAGTAAGGGTCAAATGTTACATATACATTGCTTTGCGTGAATCCTTCGCTTAGTTCTCCAAGCACAGTCACGTTTTCTACCTCATATGGGTTGTATCTTGCAGATATTGCCACTAGTTTCTCCTCGTTCTGCCACTGCGTGTACCATGTGTCTGCTATTTCTGTGAATTCAAAGCCGTTGTATGTGACTGTGGGGTATTCTATTTTGTCGCTGTAAAAGTATTTTACCCCGAACAGTGCTGTAAAGAACAAAACAATGAATCCTGCTACAACTAAAACTGCGATTTTTCGCATTCTTGCAGCTTCTTTTTCTTCTTTTTCTATTTCTTCTTTTGTCTTGGCTTCGTGTTCTTTTTCTTCCATCAATTCATCACGCCGAAGATTATGTATAAAACCCGTGTATAAAATGTGTTTAGTATTGGCTCTGTTTCAGCTTCTATTATTATGCAGTTCTTGTCTGTTTTTATTTCAGATGTTTTTCCTCTTTTCATGCGGATTACTGGCATTTCTTTTGTTGCGTTTTTGCAGGTTATTTGCGGCAGCGCGTATCCTGTTGCGTTTGTCAGTCCTTTTGCTATTAATGGTTTTCCTGTCTTGCCTGTTTTTTGTTCAAGGTCAAACTCTTTTTCTGCTATTGATTCTGCAAAGTCTGAGTTTGGGTCATAGGTTATTACAAATACCTCTGATTGTGACAGTATTGCTCTTGTGTCTTCTGTGATGTTTATCTGTTCAAGGTCTCCTGGGTAATAGTCAAAGTATAGTTTTTGGTCATTTATTTCTGTCGTGTAACCTTTTGCTGTCTTTTTGAATTCATGCCCTTTGTAGTCGTCAAGTTTTTCTGAAGGCTGGCTTGTCTGGTATGAAAAGATAAAGCCAAATGCACTCAATACCATTATTGCTATTATGAACATTGAAACAAGCATTTTTTTGTTGATTCTTTTTTTTCTTGCCATTTTGTTTTTGTTGATTTATTTGTTCTTTATATTATTTTCCATTGAGTCAAGGTATTGCTTTAATTTCTCTTTTAGCTGCTCTTTTAGCTTGGAATCAAGCTCCAGGCTGTCAACTTCTTTGTCCCAGTCTATATCTGGAAGTTTGGTGAGTGTTCCTTTGAATGTTCTTTCTGCTTTTTTTGCACCTTCTTCCACAGCCTGCGCCTGTTCTGTGCCGAATAGTTTTGTTGCTGGAAATTTGGTTATGGCATTTGCTCCTACCCTGAACAGTGTTTCTGCTTCTTTGTATCTTCTTGCTGTTGTTCCTGCTATTATCTCTAATTTTGGAAATTTAATTCTTGTTTTTGCTATCCAGTCTGTATAGTATTCTGTTGTCGGCCCTTGTTTGTTTTCAAATATTGTTCCTTTTACTGGTTTTAGTGCATAGAATGTTATTCTGTCCAGTTGGTGTTCTTTTATGAAGTTGTGCAGGAGTTCTGTGTTTTTTTCTCCCAGTCCTATTATTATGGCAATGCTTGTCTTGAATCCCATCTCTTTGGCAGTTTTTAGCATTTCTGAGTATGGCTTTATTGGCTTGTCAGGGCATATTTCATCGTGCAGGTTTTCTTCTGCTGTCTCTATTGATGCGCATATGCCTTCTGCATATGGTTTTAGCTGCTCTAATTGTTCTTTTGTGAATGCTCCAAGGTTTACCCACACTTTTTTTCCTATTACTTTGTTGACGTTTTGTATTATTTCCAGCAGCTCCGCAAATGGATATATTCCGTATCCTCCTGTCAGGAATTCTATGTTCCATCCAAATTTTTTTGCCAGGACTGCCTCAACTAATATAGATGCCATGCTTCTTTTTGCGCTCTTTGCATGTTTCACCTTGTGATGTATTGTTGACCTGAAGCAGAACTTGCACGTGCCTCTTTCACAATACCAGCTTAAAAAGATGCATCTGCCGTAATATACTTCTCTGCCCCAATTCTCTATGAATATTTGGTTTGCTTGCTCTATTGTATCCATTTTCAAAGCCTCCGAAGGGATTTGAACCCCTGACCTATTGCTTGCCCACGTTAAGTTACGAGGCAATCGCTCTACCAGACTGAGCTACGGAGGCATATGTTAAAATGCGAACATCCTATTCAAATATTATTTCGCTCGTGCAGCTTTATGCTGCACTTCTTTGGCTTTTAATCTTTGTAAAGATTAGCTATGGAGGCGTAACTTAAAGATGCTTTAGAATCTCTTCTTTTGTCTTTAGTTTTTTCTGGCACTCAAAGCATAATATGTGCTTTTTGCCTTTCTCGTCCTTTACATATGTGCCCAGTGGCTTATTTAGGAAAGTCTCTCCTACTTTGTTTTTGCATATCTCGCATTTCATGAGCTTAAAAAGAAAGAAATAGTATTTAAAGCTTAATCTTTTTTCAGCATTGTTACAATTACTATGCCTGCGATTGCGACCACTGCTGCTAGTGTGACTATGTTGCTGGATATTCCTGTTGCTAGTGCTGTTGCTGCTCCTCCTGTTGGCCCGCTTGAGTTAAAGAATATTGTCAGCCCGACGAGCAGTATTGCAGTTATTGCCGCTATTAGTCCTATTTTTCTCATGTTTTCACCTCTTGTTTTGTGTTTAGTTTTTGCGTATTTAAATCTTTCGTCTGTCAATAACATTTATAAACCGGCTTTGTTTCAGGTGTGGTTATGCCGAGAATAGCTGTTGTTGAAAAGCAGAAGTGCAACCCGAACGGATGCGGCGGGTATCTTTGCATGCGTCTCTGCCCGATTAACAGGAAGGGGGAGGAGTGTATTGCAAAGGATGAGGATGGCAAGGTCAAGATAGATGAAAAGCTCTGCACTGGCTGCGGCATCTGTCCTAATAGGTGTCCTTTTGAGGCTTTGAGTGTTGTTAATCTTCCTGAAGAACTGGCAAAACAGCCTATTCATCAGTATGGCCCTAATGGTTTTCATTTGTATAATCTTCCTATCCCTGTTTTTGGCAAGGTTGTTGGTATTCTTGGTAAGAATGGTATTGGTAAATCGACTGCAATACAGGTTCTTGCTGGTTTGTTAAAGCCTAATCTTGGAAAGAATGCTGAGGCGAGTTATGATGATTTGATTGATTTTTTCAAGGGTTCTGAGGCGCAGATTTTTTTTGAGAAGATTAAGAAGGGCGAGATTGTTGTTAGCTACAAGCCTCAGCAGGTTGATATGATTCCTAAGAAGTTTTCTGGCAAGGTAAAGGAGTTGTTGTTAAAAGCTGATGAGACTGCTCGTTTTGACGAGGTTGTTGATGCTCTTGATTTAAGGAGTGTGCTGGATAATGAGGTTGGCAATATTTCTGGCGGTGAATTGCAGAGGGTTGCTATTGCTGCAACTGTCTTGAAAAAGGCTAATTTTTATGTTTTTGACGAGCCTACTTCTTATTTGGATATCAAGCAGAGGATTAAGGTTTCTAAGTTTATCAAGGGTCTTGCTGATGATGATACTGCTGTTTTGGTTGTTGAGCATGACTTGATTATTCTTGATTACATGACTGATATGATCCACATAATGTTTGGTAAGCCTGGTGTTTATGGTATTGTCTCTCTTCCTAAGGTTACTCGTGCTGGAATTAATACTTATCTTGAGGGTTATCTTAAGGATCAGAATATTCGTTTTAGGGATTATTCTTTGAAGTTTTATTCTAAGCCTCCTGGCGAGGCATTGTCTAACACCTGTTTGACTTCCTGGAAGGATATTGAGAAAAAGCTTGGCCAGTTTGATTTGAGTGCTAAAGAAGGTGTTGTTAACAAGAAATTGTCTGTGGGTGTTCTTGGTGAGAATGGTATTGGCAAGACCACCTTTGTCAAGTTATTGGCTGGTGTTATTGAGCCTGATGCTGGTGAGATTAAGGAAAAGGTTAGTGTTAGTTACAAGCCGCAGTACTTAGAGACCAGTTCTGATACTTTGGTTGCCACTTTGCTGAAAGATGCTGTTGAAAAGTATGATACTCAGATTATTCGTCCTTTAAACATCAAGCAGTTATTACTTAAGCCTTTGAATGAATTAAGCGGTGGGGAATTGCAGAGGGTTTCTGTTGCTCATTGCCTGTCTAAAAAGGCGGATTTATATCTGCTGGACGAGCCTTCTGCTTACCTGGATGTTGAGCAAAGGTTGATTGTTTCTAAGGTTATCAGGGATATTACAGAGCAGAGAGGCTGTTCTATCTTGGTTGTTGATCATGATTTGGTTTTTATTGATAACCTGTCTGATGAATTGATTGTTTTTGAGGGCATTCCTGCCAAGAAAGGTGATGCTAAAGGCCCTTTTACTATGGAGAATGGCATGAATGTTTTCTTGAAAGACTTGAATATTACCATGCGTCGTGATAAGGAAAGCAATCGTCCTCGTATTAATAAGCCTGGCTCTAGAATGGACCGTGAGCAGAAGGAAGAAGGTAAGTTGTACTATACTTGAAAATGGCAGCAAATGTAATTGAAGTGCATGTTCCTGAATACTCTGTCAAGAGCAAGCCAGATTATGTTGAGATTGGTAAAAAAGTTGATAAAGCAGTAGAAAAGAACTTTTCAGATGGAAAATATATTATTCGTGCCATTGGTTCTGATGATCACCCGGGGTTGTCTTTACACAAACTTACACAAATTATTCTTAAGACCGGAACAGATAAGTATGACCCTAAAAGAAAAGGTGTTGCACATGAAGACTTTTCTGGTTATGATTATGACATACAAGCAAGCATAATTGAGATAAGGGACTCTAAACTGGTTATTCCTGAAGATTATAAATATCCAACTGAATTTGGTGATATGGTTTGGCATTTTTATGAGCATACTTTGCTGGATAGGGGGTATCCTGTCAGAATAGATTTATTGATTATTTATGATCCTAAGAAATTAACAAGGGCAATAAAGATTCATCCAAAAGCAAAAAGTGCCAGACGTGGATTAAATAAATACTTGTATAAGTTTAAGAATCCTGAGAATAAAAAAGATGCTTTATTGGGTGTTGTTAAGATTTTAAGATAATTAAGCCCTTCCTCTGCTTTCTCCTTTGACTATTCCTGCTGCTATTAAGTGTGCTACTCTTATTGGTTCTGGTATGTATGAGTGTGTGCAGGTTAGTTTTAGCATTTCTTTTGCATCTGAGAGGCTTATTCCTATGTGTTGTATGTATATTTTGCCGATTTTTGTTGGTTTTGGCAGGTCTTCGATGATTTTTTTCTGTTTTTTCATGCCCAGGTTGTCTAATGCCTTGCATATTTTTTTTAGGTCTGGATAGTTTCTTATGACAACTATTACTGGAATTTTTGTTTTTTTGTGTAATGATTTTACGTCTATTACATTGAATCCTCCCACTGCAACGCCGTTCAGGAATATTGCCCGTAATTGCGATTTAAACTTGCTTTTGTTTATCATTCGTGTGATTTTTGCTGTGGAATCTGTTCCGTCAACTTTTGCTTTTGTTGACAAGACTCCGTCTATGAAGTTTCCTCCTCTAAATAATGTTCCTACAATAAGGACTTCTTTGTCTTTGAATTTGTTGAATGGCCCGTCATCAATTCCAAGTATTCTTATTTCTTTTCTCATTTTAGTGTTTTTAGGTATTGTTTTATGTTTAGTTTTGAGAACTTTCCTGCCTTAGAGTCTGCTCCTGGTGCTGCGAGTTCTTTCACCAGTTTTCCAGATTTCTTGTTTTTCCACCAGGTTTTGCCGTATTTTTTCTCAAGCGGCGCTCTCATGAGATTGTGTTGCTGCACGCTTGCAAGCATATAGCTTGGCACGTACATTAGTGATTCTGGCAGTATGTGGTGCAGTTTCCAGTACTGGCCAGGTATCTTCATTCCCATGCTTTTCTTTAGCTCGTTTGCATATGCTTTGTCGCAGTCTTTGAATTTCATCTTGTCTTTCCAGTATTTTATCCTGAATAATGAGTTGCCGGTGTAGAATGCTATTGAGAACAGGTTTGAGAACTTGTGTCTTCTTATTAGTTCGCCTGCATAGTCTGGATTCAGCTTGAGTTTTTTTGTCAGGTATTCCTTGTCCATCATGAAATGGTCAAAGAATATTGAGAATGTTTCTGCCAGTCCATTGGATATGATGTTTTTTGTCCAGTATGGTTTTTTTGGATCTATCATGTTGAAGTGTATTGCATGCCCGAATTCATGGTATACTGATGTTGCGTCTTCTACAGGGTTTTCTGCTTTGTAGGATATCCATACATTGTCTGGTATTTGTACTGCCATGCAGAATGGTGATGCGTATTTTTTTGGCCTGTCTTTGTCATCTACCTGCACTTTGTCTGGATTTAGTCCCATTTCTTTCATTGCTCTTTTTATGGATTGTACTGGCTTTATGTTCTTGAATCCGCAGGTCATGTCCCTGAATAATGCGTTTCTTACAAAGTAGAAGTCGTCGTAGTATTCTGGTTCTTTGTCAAATAATCTGTTGGAGTATTCCTTGAATTGTTTTTTGAATGGTTTTTTTACCCCGTCTCTTAGCTGTGTCATCGCGTTTTCTAGTTGTTTTAGTGTCATGTGGTGTTCTTGGAGGTATTCTGTTAATGGGTCTCTGCAGTAATCAGAGTAGATTTTTTTTGAGACTGTGAATTTTTTGTTTATTATTGGTGTGATTTTTGGTGTTTTCTTTATGAATTCATCAAATACTTGTTTTCTTGCCTTGTCTGGGGCATGGACAACGAATTGTCTCCAGTTGTTCCAGTTGACTGGCTGTCCTTTGTATTTGTGTTTTTTTGTGGATATTTTCTTTGCTCTTTCTTCGTGAAGTTTAAGGTCAAGTTCGTATGTGTTTGAGCCGACCACTCCGCCTATGCATGCATCATACAGTAATTCTGGTGCTCTGAATTTTTTCAGGAATAACAGTGCGCGCTGTTCGCTTTCTTTTTCTAGTTTTTTTATTTTTTCTTTGCTGTACTTTAGACCAAGGTTGAATTTTAAGTATTCCTTTCTTATTGCTATGCTGTTTTTTTCGTCTTGTTCACACCATTTTTTTAGGTTCATTTTATCCTCCTTGTGAATGTCAGGAATGCCGTGTGCCCTATCTCTGCTGACTGCGGCCTTACTCTTTTTCCTTCTATTATCCATTTTCTTCTTATTATTTCTGTTGTGTTGTCAAACAGGAATGATTCATTTTTTCTTATCTCTTCCACAAACTGGCTTGCCTGTGTTGTTGTTGGAGTGTATGCAACAAGCCACCCCCCTATCTTCAGTGCTTTTTGCACTGCTTTTATGGCCTGCCATGGTTCTGGAAGGTCTAGTGTGATTAAGTCAATGTTTTTTTCTGTGATTCCTTTGGTTATGTCTTTGTTTTTTATGGTGATGTTTTTTATTCCAAGGAATTTTATGTTTTCTTTTGCAACCTCTATGTGGTCTTCTCTTGTTTCATACGTAATTACTTTCTTGCACACATTTGCTAAGGCGCATGCCAGTGCTCCTGCCCCTGTTCCTGCATCAACTACTGTGTCATTTTTTCCCAGTCCTGTCTCTGCTATTATCATCCCAAAGTCTTTTGGTATTACTGTTTGCGGCGCTCTTCTTAATTTTCTGAAGTCATCTGCAAATTGTGATGTGAATATGCTGAATTCCTTGTCTCTGTCTGTTTTGATTGTGCTTCCGTCTTTTTTCTTCAGGTCTTTTTTGGATATTATTCCGTATTTTGTGTGAAAGTCCTTGTTTAGGTCTGTCACATAGTATCTTAGGGCTTTTCTTGTGGTTACTTCTCTCTCTAGCTCTGGTATGTATTCTTTCTTTCCTCTGCTTATTAGAATTTTATGCATGTTCTTGTTTTTTTAAATGGATTATAAAAAGGTTATGAAATTATTGCTTCTCCATATACCTTTTCTTCTGATTTAGAATAAATTGCGACTTTTTTGTATTTTCCCACATCTACGTCTCCTGGCAGATTGTATGTCTGTCCGCCTGTTATTGTTGTTAGTTTCGCGACTTCGTATCTGTCTCCTATGTTTTCATCAACAAGGTAAACATATAGGCCGGCTCCTGGCTGTGTAACAAAGCTCTGTAGCTGCATTACTATTTCTCCTTCTGCTGTGCGTGTTATCTCTACATGCCCTGCTGTTGTTTTTTCAACTGTCTGGAATATTCCTGTTGCTATTTGTTGTGTGCCTTTTCCTTTTAATGAGCTTATATCTATTTCCTCTTTTTCTGGTGGTGCTGTTATTTTTATTTCTACCGCATTATAAAGTATTTGCAGTAATTGTATTTCTGCCTGGTCTTTTAGTGTGTCAACGCCGTTTATGATTAAATCTTTTGTGACTTCTCCGTTTACCACGAATTGCGCTCTGTTTGACACGCTTAATAGTTTGATTTTGTATTCTCTGCCTGCTACAGTCACTGTTTTTGTCTCTCCTACATCTAGTGTTGTTTTTGCTTCTGTGATTTCAGGAGGCTCTTGTTTAATTGTTTCTGGTTCTTTCACAGGCGCTTGTTTTGGTTCCACTGTTGTTTCTTTTACTTTGACTGTTTCTTTTTTTTGGTTCTTCGGCTGTTTGTTCTTTTGCAGGTTGCTCTTTTGTTTCATTAGAAGTCTTGTCTACTTGTGCAGCACAACCGGTTATAAGAATCACCAATAAACAGAGCAGTATTGTTTTCTTCATTTTAAAAAAAAAAAAAGCGGAGGGAGGGACTCGAACCCTCGATCATCGGGTTGCAGCCGATTGCCTTAGCCACTTGGCCTTAGAGTTTCCATAAAGTAATACCTCCGCAAAGAAGCTAACCCTCTCGGGTCAACACGACTCGCTCCGCAGTATTTAAAATATACACGCTGTTTAAAAATGTTATGTTTTAGATCTTGATTAGGGTGCTTTGCACAGTTACAATTGCATATGCAGAATAATCATTCAGAATATAAAAACTGCGAGCAGTTTTGCTGCGAGCCTGACTGTCCAAAGGACATTGTCTTGGAGTGAAAACCTTTATAAAACAAAGGCTTATTTTAACTTGTCATGGGCCCGTAGCCTAGTCTGGATAAGGCGACAGCCTTCTACCCTTGCGGGAAGAGAGCTGTAGATCGAGGGACTCTGTAAGTTTTAGCTTACAAAGCTCGAATTCGAATCCCTCCGGGCCCGTGGCTACGGAACGGAGGCAATTGCCTCCGAATCCCTTCTTTTATGATTTCTTTATATTTGTCATTTTTGAATTTACATTTAAATCCAATCAAATTCATAAATTTTGAAACTCTAGAAAATCCATTTACATATATTCTTTGAGAAATGTAAGTTTTATTTCTCTTCACACAGTAACTTGCTTCAATCCCAATATTATTTGGAATATCTAATTCCTGCAAGAGTTCTGAGCATTGTTTAATTAAATCAAGCGATTTAGAAGTTCCGTGGATTACGGGATATTTATTTGGTTTGTATTTAATAGTCAAACAAAAATCAGCATCTGCAAGCCCTCTTAAAAATGCGGTTTTTATATCTTTGGTGCCATCAAGAATACAAGTAGGAATAGTTATGTTCGTTTTTCTTTGAGCTGGCAAGTGCATAATTTGAGTTAAAAAATAGAATAACGCTTTAGAATTTTTATTAAGCATTATAGCATTTCTTGATTTTTGAAAAATAACATTAAAGTTGATATTAAAAAGTTCATATATCAAATTATTAACATAAAATTCGTAATACCTCCTATCTCTGACATTTCCAGTAATAACAATTTGCCGGTGTTGCCCATACTTTCCGACATGCCCGTCTCCAACCATAATACCTAAGAATTCTGCAAGCTCCACACTCATTTTCTCAGGAAGAACAATGCCGCTATTTACATCCTTGTTGCTAAATTCCGCTTTTGATAAGTCAAAATTCATTTTTAACACATATTCTCAATAAAACATTATTTATATACTCTGCGACAGAATGTCCAGTGGCCTGTGCTTTCTTACGAAAAAATCGAAAATATTTTAAAGCCCTGCGGGCCCGTATTTTTAAAAGAGGTACAATGAGACTAAAAAATCAGGTCGCTTTAATAACAGGTGCTGCATTTGGTTTTAAGAAGGGCGGTCCTTCTATTGGCAGTGCTATTGCACTAAAGTTTGCTTCTGAGGGTGCAAAAGTTGTAGTTGTGGATATTAATGAAGAGATGGGACAAAAGGTTGCTGATACTATCAAGAAAAAAGGTAGAAAAAGCATTTTTGTCAAAGCAGATGTTTCAAACTCTGATGAAGTTAAAAATGCAGTTAAAGCAGCGAAAAAAGAATATGGCAAACTGACCTGCCTGGTGAATTGTGCTGCCAGCTATGAGGGCAATTTCTTCCATACTGTTGTTGATACTCCTGAAAAAGATTGGCAGAAAATAATTGATGTAAATTTGAATGGGTATTATCGTTTTGCTAAATATGCGATACCTTTGATTCTGAAAAGTGGAGGAGGCACAATTGTTAATATATCTTCTATGGCTGCCTTTAATGTTGTGCCAAATTTTGCAGCATATCCTGTGACTAAAGCTGCCATTAATGGCTTGACAAGAGTGTTGGCTTTGGATCATTCACCTAAAATAAGGTCAAATGCAATCTGTCCTGGTTTTGTTAAGATTGCAAATTCTGAAGGCAATCGTTCTCCAAAAGAATTAAAGAAATGGTGTGATAATATTGCTAAAGATTCTCCATTAAAACGTGTTTGTACAGTTGAAGAAATTGCAAACATTGCTTTGTTTCTTGCAAGCGACGATTCATCCTATGTCAATGGCGAGTGCATTATGGCTGACGGCGGTCGTTTTATTGCAGACAGATTTGATTTTTGAAATAATAATCAAAAAGCTTTTATATTCTTCTGCATAAGTTCTTCTCATAAATGAGGTGATATGATGTTTGATAATTACTTGAAGCCTGTTCAGGGCTATGAGCTTCTGCCTTTAAGATTGGTTTTAGGTCTTGCGTTTCTTTATACAGGTATTATGAAAGTGCTGAATCCTTCAATGATTACTGATATGCTGAATGGCCTGGGTTTTCCTGCGCCTGTGTTTTTTGCATATGTTTTGATGATTGTTGAGATTGCAGGAGGCGCTGCATTGATATTAGGGCTTTTGACAAGGTTTTTTTCAGCTGCATTGGCAATTATGCTTGTTGTTGCTTTGTTTACAGTGCACATCCCTGTAATGTCTCAGGGTTATGCCTTGGTTGTTGATTTTTTCAAGGTCCTGACTATTATCACTGGCTTGATTGCATTGTTCATTGCAAAGCCTGGCAAGCTGAGCCTGGATGCAAAATACAGGATATAAAATGATTCCAGAAAACGTGGTTTTGGTTTTGCGGATTATTTTCGGCGTCTACATGGCTTTTGCCGGTTTTATCAAGTTTTTTGACTTGAAGGGATTTGCAAGGATTGTCCTGACCTACAGGATTCTGCCGAGATGGATTGCCATGCCAAGCAGTTACAGCATGCCTTTTGTTGAGCTTGCAGTTGGTTTGTTGTTGATTTCTGGCTGGTATGGCTTGTATGTCTCTGGAATTGCATTATTGCTGGTTCTAACTTCTTTGTTTTTTGTTTCTGCAATGCTTATCCAGGGCAGGAGGCTGGAGTCATGCGGATGTTTAGGGACTGCTATCAAGATTCCTGTCAATTGGAAAAAGCTTGTAGAAGTGGTTATCTGGTTGATAATTGCGATTAGTATTTTTTATTCTTATTTTTAAGGCAGCCACTTCTTGGGATCTTTTAGTTTGTCTGGCAGGTAATTAGAAATAACATAATTAAGTCCGTGTTGTGCAAGTGCCTGCTGTTCTGCTCTTTTCTTTAGTTTCAGGCTCAGGTTCAGTGCTTTTTGCCATTCTTTGCTTTGCTGCACAAAGGGG
>WJJT01000017.1 GCA_014729555.1 Candidatus Woesearchaeota archaeon | reverse complement strand
CATATGGACTGAGCAGTACGTGTGTTGCTCCTGGTTTTAGCATTGGGATTCCTCTGTATCCAAGCCTGTCTTCTGTTGGCACTGGCAGTCCTGTTATTGCTCTTACGTGCAGGCCTGCTTCTGAGTATCCGACTTGATGCGTTGCAAATGTGACCATTCCTGTGTCGTGTGGTCTTGGCGAGCATTCATTGCCGTATACTTTGTCTCCTTTTACAAAGAGCTCGCATCCAAATAATCCTACTCCTCCTAATGCTTCTGTTATTTTTTTTGCTGCTTCGTATATTCCTTTTTCTGCTTTTTCGCTTACCTCTGCCATTTGCCAGCTTGAGTGATAATCCCCGCCTCTTGTTTGGTAGTGTCCTACTGGCCTCGGGAATGATGTTATAATGTTTCCGTTTTCGTCATAATGCCTTACTGCAAGTTCTGTTACCTCTATGTCAAATGGTATGTGCTGCTCTACTATCATTTTTTCTCCAGAGCCTCTTGCTTCGTTTTTTGCTTTTTCATATGCTTTTTGCACGTCCTCTGGCCCTTTTACAAAGCTTGAGCCGTGTCCTGAACTGTCCATTATTGCTTTTACCCAGCAGGGATATCCGAGTTTTTCACAGGCATCCTTCATTTCATCAAGTGTCGCGGTATAGAAGTATTTTGATGTCTCTACCCCTGCATTCCTTATTAGTTCTCTTATCCTCTCGCGCTGCATTGCTGCGTGCGATGCTTTTGCATTTGGTATGACGTTAAAGCCCTCTTTCTCTAAGTCAAATAACAGGTCAAGGTTTATTGCTTCTATTTCTGGCACTATGAAGTCTGGTTTTTCTTTTTCAACTATTGAGCGCACAAATCCGGAATTTTTCATGTTGCCTACATAGAATTTGTGTGCTATCTGGTGTCCTGGTGCATTCATGTACCTGTCAACACCTATTGTGTAAAATCCCATTCTTTGTGCTTCTAGCATGACTTCTTTTCCTAGCTCTCCGCACCCTAATAGCATTATTTTTGCAGCTTTTCCAGAAGTTTGTGAGAATAATTCCTTTCTCATTTAGATACACCCCCGTGCTGTTTGTGAAAGAATGGTGTGGAATATATTAATTTTTTGGTGATATAGGAGTATAATAAAGCTTATATATTAGTTATTCTCTAGTTCCTGTGGGGGTAACAGAATACAAGAATACTGCATGGAGTATTATTTTTGTCCTCAGTAAGCTGGTGTTGAGTTTGGCAAATATTTTCAGAATATCTATTGACTCTAAGGAAAAGAATTCAGAGGCTAAGGTTTTAGAGAGAAAGCTGAAGAGTCTTGGTTATGATGTTTCTCTTGATATAAGCAAAGTATATACTATTCAGCATGATTTTTCTGGGGAGCAGGTTCAAAATATAGCAGAGTCTCTCTATAATCCTGTTGTTGAGGGTGTGAGGATTAATGCTCCTTTTAGAAGGGGTTTTGATTGGGCCCTGGAGCTTGGTTTTCTTCCTGGCGTGACTGATAATGTTGCTAATACTGCTGCTGAAATTATTAATGACTTGTTTAAGATGAGTCTTGGCAGGAACAAGGTTTTTACCTCTAAGGTTTTGTTTGTCACTGGAACCCTCACTAAAGACCAGGTGGAAAAGATTGCAAAGGAATTGATTAATGTCTTGATTGAGCGTTTTCACATCAAGTCTTTTGATCAGTATACTGCTGATAATGGCATGGATTATCTGGTGCCTAAGGTTAATTTGACTCAGAAACAAAATGCTGTTGAAATTGATCTTAATGTAAGTGATGAGGAATTGATTGACTTGGGAAAAAAAGGCATTCTTGACCCTGAAACTAACACTAGGCAGGGGCCTCTTGCTCTTGCTCTTGATTATTTGCATGCTATTCAGGCCTATTTCAGGAAAGAGGGCAGGAAACCTACAGACATTGAGCTTGAGTCTATTGCTCAGACCTGGTCAGAGCACTGCAAGCACACCTTGTTTGCTGCTCAGATGGACGATATTAAGGAGGGTATTTTTTCAAGGTATCTTAAGGCTGCGACAATGGATATTAGAAAGTCTTTGGGTTCAAGGGATTTTTGCTTGTCTGTTTTCAAGGATAATTCTGGGGGGATTGTTTTTGATGATAAGTATATGGTTACTGATAAGGTTGAAACACATAACAGCCCTTCTGCTCTTGATCCTTTTGGCGGCGCGATTACTGGCATTGTTGGTGTTAACAGGGATACTATTGGTTTTGGTATGGGTGCTCTGCCTATCGCAAACAAGTATGGTTATTGTTTTGGCAGGCCTGAGGACAAAACCCTGCTTTACAGGGGCAAAAACAAGTCTAATCCTTCCCTGGCTCCAAGGAGGATAATGGATGGTGTTGTTCATGGAGTGAATATGGGTGGTAATTGTTCTGGTATTCCTACTCCTTCTGGTTTTGTTTTTTTTGATGATCATTACAAGGGCAAGCCTTTGGTTTTTGTTGGGACAGTTGGCTTGATTCCAAGAAATCTTCCTACTGGCAGGTTAAGCCAGGACAAGAAGGCCTTGCCTGGTGATAATGTTGTTGTTATTGGCGGCAGGGTTGGAAAGGACGGCATCCATGGTGCTACTTTTTCTTCAGAGGCGATGGATGAGGGAAGTCCTGCCACTGCTGTTCAGATTGGTGATCCTATTACTCAGAAAAAGTTGTCTGATTCTGTTGTCAAAGAGGCAAGGGACAGGGGTTTGTATAACAGCATTACTGATAATGGTGCTGGCGGCTTGTCTTGCTCTGTTGCAGAGATGGCTGAGGAGTGCGGTGGTTTTGTTGTTGATTTGGAAAAGGTTCCTTTGAAATATCCTGGTCTTAAGCCCTGGGAGACATGGATTTCTGAGTCTCAGGAGCGGATGACTCTTGCTGTTCCTGATGACAAGCTTCAGGAGTTTAATGATTTGATGAAAGAGCGCGGTGTTGAGTCTGTTGTGATTGGTAGATTTAATGATTCCAGCAGGGCTGTTGTTCGGTTTAATGGTGAGGAGATTTTTAATTTGGATATGAACTTTTTGCATCATGGTCTTCCTGAAAGAAAACTTGTTACAAAGCCTTATCCGTATTGCACTTCTGAGCCGAATATTCTTGTTGAAAACCAGCAGGAGTTGTTTGAGAAGATTCTTGGCAGTCATAATAATTGCAGTTTTGAGTTTATCTCTAAGCAGTATGATCATGAGGTTCAGAATAATTCTGTTCTTAAGCCTTTGCAGGGAAAGGGAAGGGTTAATGCTCCTGCTTGTGTGATTAGGCCTTTGTGGCACTCTAAGAAAGGTGTTGTTTTGTCTCAGAGTTTGTATCCACGGTTGAGTGAGATTAGTGCTTATGACATGGCTGCTTGTGCCATTGATACTGCTGTGAGGAATGCTGTTGCTGCTGGTGGTAATATTAATCATCTTGCTTTATTGGATAATTTTTGCTGGTGCAGTTCTGATGAGCCGGAAAGGCTGGCTCAGTTAAAGGATGCTGCAAAGGCATGTTATGATTATGCTGTTGTTTACAAGACTCCTTTTATTTCTGGAAAGGACAGCATGTTTAATGATTTCAAGGGTTTTGATGAAAAGGATAATCCTGTTAAGATTTCTGTTTACCCTACTTTGCTTATTTCCTCTGCAGGTGTTGTTGATGATATTGGCAATACTGCATCGATTGATTTCAAGATGCCTGGTGACTTGATTTATGTTATTGGCAAGACAAAGGATGAGTGCGGTGGCAGTGAGTTTTATCATGCTTTTGGTGAGATTGGTGCAAGGTCTCCTAAGGTTGATGCTAAAAGGTCAAGGGAATTGTATGAAAGGATGTATGAGCTTCATCAAAAAGGCCTGCTGAGCTCTTGTGCTGCTGTTGGCTGGGGCGGTTTTTTGATTGCTCTTGCTAAGATGTCTGTTGCAGGCCTGCTTGGTGCTGATGTTGAAATAAAGAGGATTCCTAATGAGAGCCTGCCTACTGAAAAAGTTTTGTATTCAGAGTCTCAGTCAAGGTTTATTGTCGCGGTTGATCCAAAAAATGCCAATGAATTTGAGAAAATCTTGTCTGGTTTTGTTTTTGCAAACATAGGGACTGTAACAGGTGATGGCAGGTTTGTAATTAAGAAGAATGATGAGGAAATAATAAGTTCTGATGTCAGGAAATTAGAAGAGGTTTACAAGAGGAGGTTTAAGGATTTTTAAGATGGTTAAGGTTTTGGTTATGTCTGGGTATGGTATTAATTGTGAAAGAGAGAGTGCTCATGCTTTTGAAAAAGCTGGTGCTGAGTGCGATATTGTTCATATTAATGATTTGATTAGCAAGAAAAAGAGCTTGTCTGATTTTGATATCTTGATGTTTCCCGGAGGTTTTTCTTATGGTGATGATACTGGCTCTGGCAATGCTTTTGCCAATAAGGTGAAGAATAATCTGTGGAATGATTTGCTGGATTTCATTAATGCTGGCAAGCTTGTTTTTGGTGTCTGCAATGGTTTTCAGGTTATGACTCATCTTGGCTTGTTTGCTCTTCCAGAAGGAAAGTATGGTGAGAGGATTCATGCCTTAGAGGCTAACAATAGCAATCGTTATGAGTGCTTGTGGACTCATCTGAAGGAAAATAATTCTAATTGCGTGTTTACTAAGGGAATCGTGCAGACTCATATTCCTGTTGCTCATGGCGAGGGCAGGTTTTTTTGTGATAAAGAAACTTTTAACAAGCTAAAGGAAAACAAGCAGATTGTTTTTACTTATTGTGATGAAAAAGGGTCGCCTACTGATGGTGTGTATCCTTTGAACCCTAATGGTTCTTTTATGGATGTTGCAGGTATTTGCGACAAAACAGGAAGGGTTATGGGCATGATGCCTCACCCTGAACGGGCTTTTTATTCAAATAGCGATCCGGATTTTCAGTTGAAAAAAGAGACTGCAAAAAGAGAGGGCAAGGAAATTCCTGAATTGATTGATTCTAATTTCAGGATTTTCAAGAATGCTGTTGACTTTTGCAAGAGCAAGTAAAGGATTGGTTTACAATGTGTGGGATTATTGCTGTGTGTGATGTTGATAATGAGATTTTTGCAAGAACTGTTGCTAGTTTGATGTCTCTTCAGCACAGGGGACAGGATTCCTGCGGCATAATCACAAATGAGGGTGATGAGTTTTTTGAGAAAAAGGCGCTTGGTACTGTTCACTCTGTTTTTAGTGAGCAAGATTTTTTAAAGGGCAGGAGAGGTATCGGTCATACGCGTTATGCGACCCAGGGCCAGGGTAGCGTGTGTGACGCTCAGCCTTTGGTTGTTGAAACAAATCCAAGGATTGCTCTTGCGCAGAACGGGAATGTTGTTAATTATTTTGAGCTTAAGGAAAATCTGGGGCAGGAGGGTGTGAGTCTGAAGACCTCTGTTGATAGCGAGGTAATGCTTCATGTTTTTGCGCGTGAGTATAAAAAGCGATGTGATTTTTTTGCAGCTGCAGGATCTATTCTTGAGAATGTTAAGGGTGGTTATGCTATTGTTGGTCTTGTTGCTGGTAAAGGTATTTTTGCTATAAGGGATTCTCGCGGCATACGGCCTGTTGTTCTTGGCAAAAAACAAGGCTCTTACATGTTTGCTTCAGAGACTGTTG